>JAPOYI010000197.1 GCA_026706665.1 Gammaproteobacteria bacterium
AGGCGCTGGAGGCATGCCAAAATAATGACTAGGTATTTATGCGACTGTACACTAGGTCCACCTCAAGGAAACCTTCAGAGACCGAACCCGCGCCTTGATAGTAAAGCCGCCAATGCGCGCCGTTGGTCAGGATGCCCCAGCGCATTCGACCTTCCGTCAGGTCGTCGGCACGGCGCAGGTAGCGAAGCATTTGAGTGGACGGCGCCACGGTCCGGTCAGAGGTTCTGCCGAGGGGACGAAGCCAGCGTTTGGACTCCACCATTACGGCTCCAATGGCGTATTTCGCCCGCTCCTCCCTCATACTGTCGGCTCGAGCTTTGGCAGCGTCGTCGATGAACAACAACCCGTCAGGCACATCCGTGCGACCCACGCCACTCAGGTTTTGCTGGCGCAGGTGTGCGGTCCAGTCCAGACTGTACAGAATCTTCCAGATCAGATCGTCTTCGGTCTGGCTCTCATTTGGCGTGCTTTCATGCGGGAACGCCTCGAAGATGGAGCGTAAGCGACCCTCTACTTTGTCCAGAGTAGCGGCGTCGAGATCTTCCCATTCGGGTAATTCGCCGATGGATTCCGGTTCGGTCAGGAAATCCGGCGCGAACAGGCTGCCGCGAATGGCATTGTCGATGTTCATGGGAGACCTAGCTTCAACGTGCCCGCTCCAAACACGCCGAAGCTTCGACTACCGTACACCATTGAACTGATCGAGGAACTCGCGGCCGACACGATCCGAGTGCTATTCCAAACGCCTTCCGGTACGGAATTATATCCGTGCCTACAGAGTCAGCCTGCTGGATCTGGTTCGTTTGCAGCGACCATGGCGGACACGGCCTCGCGGTCCGGAATGGAACTGGCGGCTCCGGCCCGGGTCGCGGCGAGCGCACCCGCGGCGGACCCGGCGATCAACGCGTCCTGTATGCACAGTCCTTCGAGCAGGCCGGCCATCAGGTAACCGACGAACGCGTCACCGGCACCGGTCTCGTCCACCGCCTCCACCTCAAACGCACCAAGAGCGGTACGTTCGGTTCCTCTCCCGTAGCGCAGTCCATCCCGACCCAGGGTGACGACGACATCGCATGACGGATAACGCGCGCACAGCGCTTCGAACGCATCGTCCACAGCCGACTCTCCTGACAGCGCCTGCGCTTCCACTTCGTTGACGATCAGGAGATTCACCGGGTCAAGGTCGTAGTTGCCAATCCGCTCATCAACCGGTGCCAGGTTCAGGGCAAGTTTCTGACGCCTATTAGAAGCTATCTCAAATACAGCTTCCATCTTATTGATTTCGTTTTGCAAGAGAAGCCAATCACCGGGCTCGCATAGACTGAACGCCGCATCGACATCGGTATCCTCGAGCGTCCGATTGGCGCCTCCGGTGATGACGATGGCATTCTCTCCAGAGGGGTTGACCTGGATGACCGCGTGGCCCGACGGGGAGTCGGCCTCGCGAAGCGCGGTCACGTCGACGCCCGCCTGGACAAGCTCCTGCTTCAGCCAGCGGCCATCCGGACCCACGCAGCCGACGTGCGCAACGCGGGTGCCTGCCCTGGCGGCGGCGAGCGATTGATTGAGACCCTTTCCGCCCGCGTATACGGCGTACTCAAGACTGGCGACGGTCTCCCCCGCGGCCGTGATGTTCGGAACGCTGTAGACGTTGTCGATGCACAGCGACCCGAGGTTGACCAGCTTGGGCATCTTGTTCAGGTAGCGGACAGGCAGCGGCGAGCGGGAGGCGTTACCCGCCCTCGATGCGCTGCATGAAGAAGATCTCGCTGTCTTCCCGAACCGGCTCGAGCCAGGCATCCTGGTAGATCTGGCCGTCGATGGCGACGGCCGACTTGATCAGCACCTCTTCGATTCCCGGCCACTCCTTGTCGACGGCGCGCACGACGGCCCGGTAGTTCGAGGCCTGCACCTCGATCTCCCTGGTGCCGCCGGTGTGCTGCAGCAGATGGTCGGGAAAAACGACCCTAGCCATGGCGGTCCATGCTCTCCTGCACCGTTCGCCGGGAGGTTCAGTCCTCTTCGTGCGCGTCGATGGCCGCCAGCACCCTGGGCGGCGACAGCGGCAGATCGCTGATGCGGAATCCCAGTGCATCGCTGACGGCGTTCGAAGTCACGGCCAGAGGCGCCACGATGGGCGTCTCGCCGACACCCCGGACCCCATAGGGATGCGAAGGATTCGGCACTTCGATGATCTGGGTATCGATCATCGGCATGTCCGATGCCACCGGCACCCGGTAGTCGAGGAATCCCGCATTCTCCATGACGCCGTTGTCGTCGTAGATGTACTCCTCGTTCAGCGCCCAACCGAGGCCCTGCACGGCGCCTCCCTGCATCTGGCCTTCCACGTAGGAGGGATGGATCGCGGTTCCGGCGTCCTGGATCGCGGTGAAACTCAGGATATCCACCTTTCCGGTCTCCTGGTCGACGTTCACGTCCGCGAAATTCACCGAGAATCCGGCACCGGCACCCTGTGCGTTCAGGCTCGCCCGTCCGAGGATCGGGCCACCGGTGCGACCCATGCTCCCGGCGATATCGGCGAGGCTAAGGGGCTGGACATCGATGTTGACGCCGGGCTTCGGAATCGCTTCGCCCTCGGTCCAGTCCACCTGGTCCGCGTCGACATCCCATGTCGCGGCCGCCCGCTGCTTGCACTCGGCGATGATATCCTCGCAGGCCTGCACGACGGCCAGGCCGGTAGCGAACGTTGTTCGGCTGCCGCCCGTGACGTTGCAGAACCCGGTGGACTCGGTGTCGCCGACGTGGGCGCGCACGACGTCATACGGCACGCCGAGGGTCTCCGCCGCCATCAGGCACATGGAGGCGCGTGAGCCGCCGATGTCGGGGCTGCCTTCCATCACCGTCACCGTGCCGTCTTCCGACAGCCGCACCTCGGCGCTCGACTGCATGCCGATGTTGAACCAGAAACCCGCCGCGATACCCCGGCCCGTGCCTTCGGCCTTCGGCGTCGTATAGTTCGTATGGACCTTCGCCGCTTCCAGGCACTTCCGGATGCCTATGGGTGGATAGACGGGCCCGTACGGGGCCTGGGTGCCTTCGTCCGCACAGTTCTCGAGCCGCAGGTCGATCGGGTCCATGCCGATCCCGCGGGCGAGTTCGTCCATGGCCGATTCCATGGCATGCATCGACTGCGGCGCGCCGGGCGCCCGATACGCGGCGGCCTTGGGTTTGTTGACCAGCACGTCGAAGCCCTCGATGCGAAAGTTCTCGAGGTCGTAGGGGGCGAACACCGACATGCACCCCGGACCCACCGGCGCGCCTGGATACGCGCCCGCTTCGTACGCCAGCCAGGCCGTGGCCGCGGTAATCGTGCCGTCGCGCTTCGCGCCAACCTTGATCTTGCAATGGCTCGCGGATGTCGGCCCCGTTGCCCGGAACACTTCCTCCCGGGACATGACCATCTTGACCGGGCGGCCCGTCAACTCGGACAGCTTCACCGCGAGCGGTTCCAGGTAGATGACCGTCTTGCCGCCGAAACCGCCACCGATTTCCGACGGTATGACCTTGATCTCGCCCACGCTCTTGCCGAGCACGCCGGCCGTCATCGACCGCACGTCGAAGTGGCCCTGCGTACAGCACCAGACCGTGGCCCTGCCCTGCTCGTCGAGGGACGCCGTGCAGGCGTGGGGCTCGATATAGCCCTGGTGGGCAGTCGGCACGCGGTAGTCGCGCTCGACCACCACATCGGCTGCGGCGAACCCGGCTTCCGGGTCACCGCGTTCGAACTTCGTGACGGCGGCGATGTTGCTCGGACCGGCGCTTTCGTTGCCGCGGGTGCGCTGATTCTCATTTACCAGCGTCGCGCCCGGTTCCATGGCGACATCGACATCGAGCACGGGCGGCAACACTTCGTACTCCACGTCGATCAGTTCAAGCGCGGTCTCTGCCAGGAAAGCCGTCTTTGCGGCGACCGCCGCCACGGCGTGACCATGGTAGAGGGCCTTGTCCCGGGCCATGATGTTCATCGCCAGGTCCGAAACCGTCCCGCCTCCTTCGCCCGAGATCTCGCCCTCGGCGCCGGAGGGGAAATCGGCCCCCGATATGACCGCGTAGACACCCGGCATCTCCAGTGCCCGGCTGCCATCGACGCGCTTGATGCGCGCATGGGCGTGCGGGCTGCGCAACACCTTGCCGTGGATCATGTTCGGCAGGTTCATGTCCGCGCCGAAGTTGGCGCGCCCGGTGACCTTGTCCACCCCGTCCGGACGGACCGGGCGGGTTCCGATCGCTCTATAGTCTCGTGCTTCTGCCACTCGGGTTCTCCTGTCAGGCTTCGTGGGCCAGTTCGGCCGCGGCGTCCTGCACCGCGCGAACGATCTTGTCGTAGCCGGTGCACCGGCACAGGTTGCCGGCCAGCCAGTAACGGATCGTCCTCTCGTCGGGATCGGGATTCCTGTCGAGCAGCGCTTTCGTCGCCACGATGAATCCCGGTGTGCAGATACCGCACTGCAGCGCGGCGTGTTCGAGGAACTTGCGCTGCACGGGATGCAGCGTCGAGCCTTCGGCGATGCCCTCGATCGTGGTGATGTCGACGCCCTCGGCCTCGACACCCAGCATCAGGCAGGAACACACCAGGCGTCCGTCTATCATCACGGAGCATGCGCCGCAGTCGCCGGTCGCGCACCCTTCCTTCGTTCCCGTCATTCCCAGTTCGTCCCGCAGGACCTCAAGCAGCGATTGCTGCGGTTCGCACAACATCTCCCGGGGCTCGCCGTTGACGCTCGTGACGACATGTACCTTGCTCATAACGTGTACTCATACCTCATGTTCGGATTCTCTGGTCTCTAAACCGTCCTGTCGCGTCAGCGCGCGAGTGCCCGGTCCCTGGCGTTCGCCCCCGCCCGTCGACAGAGCACGGCCACCACCTTGTTTCGGTACTCGATGGTCCCGCGTTTGTCTGAAATCGGTGACGCGGCGGCGGTGCAGGCCGCTCCCGCAGCGGCGAGGGCTTCATCGTCCACCTTGGTGCCGATCAGCGCATCGGCGGCCGCGGGCACCAGCAGGGCCGTCGGCGCGACGGCGCCAATCGCGACCCGCGCGGCCGTGCACGTGCCGCCGTCGTCCAGGGACAGCGCAACACCTGCGCCGGCGACGGCGATATCCATTTCCGTGCGTGGGATGAATCGCAAGTATCCGTCAGCGGTGCGTCCCTTCGGCCTTGGAAACTCGAGGCCGACCAGCAGTTCGTCCGCTTCGAGGACGTTGGTGCCGACGCCGGTCAGGAAATCCTCGCACGCCACGCGGCGCGTGCCACCCGAACCGGCGATGACGCAGACGCCACCGGCAGCGATGATGGCCGGGATGGTATCCCCGGCGGGAGACGAGTTGCAGAGGTTGCCGCCGATCGTTGCCCGACCCTGGATCTGGGTCGATCCAATCAGGTCGGCAGCTTCGATCAGCCCCGGAAAAAGCGATTTCAGTTCCTCGTTTTCGTTCAGTATGGCCGAGGGAATCGCCGACCCGATGAATACGGGGTCCGAGTCGATATCAAGCCTGTTCGTGTCCGCGATGTGCTTGACGTCGACCAGCGTACGCGGTTCGCGGTCGACCGACCGCATCTGGACCAGCACATCCGTACCGCCAGCCAATAGCTGTGTACGCCGGCCCTCATTGGCGTGCGCCGCGAGAAGCGAAACCGCTTCGTCCAGCGTCGTCGGTCTGGCGTAGGCATAAGCCTCCATTGGGTCTCCCGTAGAAAGTTGGTTGATTGCCCGTATGTATACCATGAACTCGCGCGCGCCGGTACGTGTATGCTTCCCGCCCCGGCGATTTCTGCCTTGGGTAGAGCGAACTGCCGAAGCCGGTCGCTCCACGCTTTCGCCGAACCGGAAACTGCGCATGGCCGAACCACCAACGTCATCGCCCGCTTTCGACGGTCGCGCGTTCGCGCGCCACCTGGCCGACGTGTCGCACGCCTGGACGGTCGCAATGGAGGCGGCGGACATCGATGCGGTCGTCGTGCCCGCGGGAAACGCCGGTTTCTATTACCAGGACGATATCGCGCCACCATTCCGCCCCAATCCGGGTTTCGCGCAATGGGTCCCCGATGACGGTACGGAACACTGCCTCCTCGTGTACCGGCCGGGCGAGAAACCGCGCCTGTTCTTCCATCAGGAGGCCGACTATTGGCACCTGCCCGCCGCGGTGCCGGACTGGGCGGACGCCGAATTCCAGGTCGAGGTCGGCGGGGATGCCGATGCGCTCGCCGTCGCCGCCATCGCCGCCGCCGCACGGGCGGGCCGCGTGGCGTACATCGGCCCCCCGGGCGATGTGCCCGGCAACGCTGAACGCGTGGCGGTCAACCCCGACGCGCTGACCGTGCGACTTCAGTATGCCCGCGCCTACAAGACCGACTTCGAGATCGCCGCCGTTCGCCGCGCGACCGATATCGGTGTGGCTGGCCACCTGGCCGCCCGCGACGCGTTTTTTGACGGTGCGAGCGAACTGGACATCCACTTCGCCTATCTCAACGCAAGCCGGCAGACAGACGCTGGGCTACCCTATCCGAACATCGTCGCCCAGAACGAGCACGCCGGTGTGCTCCACTACCAGCACCGGGACCCGCACCCACCGTCTAAACGCCGCAGCTTTCTCATCGATGCAGGCGGCCGGCATCTCGGCTATGCGTCGGATATAACCCGCACCTACAGCGCGCGGGGGGACACCTTCGCGGAATTGATCGATGCCCTCGACGAAAAGCAGCGCGCCCTTATCGACGGCATCCGGCCCGGCATCTCCTACGTCGAACTCCACGAACGCATGTCTCGCAGCATAGGCGAGCTGCTGGCCCGGTTCGGACTGGTCCGCTGCGAAGCCGACACCGCGTTTGAGGCCGGCATCACGGACGTCTTCTTTCCGCACGGCCTGGGGCACCTGCTGGGACTCCAGACGCACGACGTAGGCGGGTGGCTCGCAGCGCCCGATGGCCGCGTTTCGCCACCGCCGGAACGCTATCCCGCGCTGCGTCTGACGCGGCGGGTCGAGCCCCGGCAGGTCTTTACCATCGAACCGGGGATCTACTTCATCCCGCAGCTCCTCGGACTCGCCGCCAAGGCGCCGTACGCGGGCGAAATCGCGTGGCCCGCGGTCGAGTCGTTCCTTCCCTGTGGCGGCATTCGAGTCGAGGACGACGTGCTCGTGACCGACGACGGCTGCGAGAACCTCACGCGGCCGGCATTCGCATTCCACCGCCGGGAACCGGCCGAGGCCTGACCCGACCACGCCTCACATGGTATGCGTTCGGTAGTCCGTTGCCGGCGCGTCGGCAAGGTAGTTCTCGATCTTCTCCCGGGCGAAGCCGGATTCGATGCCGAACTGGACGCCAGCGCCGGGAACCCTCTGGCCCTGCGCGCCCTGCGGTGTGACCCAGGCCACCTTCCCCGCCACCGGAATCCGTTCGGGCTCGTCCAGCAGCCGCAGCAGGAGGAAGACCTCGTCGCCGAGACGAAACTGCCTGTCCGTCGGTACGAAAAGTCCGCCGTGGGCCAGGAACGGCATGTACGCGGCGCGAAGAACGCGCCGGTCCCTGATCCACAGGGACAGGATGCCATCACTCCGGCCGGACTCCCGCACGGTATGGGTCTCACCTGGCATGAAACGGCATTGTCACAGACCGCGAGGCGCCCGGTCAGTAGGACAGGAGCGCCATCCCTCGTGGGAAATCTCGGAATTCAACGCCCCGTCGGGGCCGGAAGCGACGCCCACGCCAGCAGTAGCCGCTCGAGCTGAACCTGGCGACCGAGACCGCTATTGGTCAAGGCCGCCATCCGCAACGCAGTGAGATCGTCCGCGAAGTCGAGCAGGACCTTCGGATCCTCGGCATCGCGCGCCATTCCGTGAACGATCCGCACCCATCGGCTGGCGAGGTCGACCAGGTCTTCGTTGCGCCAGTTTTCGGCCGCCGCAAGGCTCGCCTGTTTCCCGGACGCCACCGCATCCAACACGCCGCGAATGGGTTCCTCGCCGCGTTGCATCGCTTCGAGGACCCGGTAGGGCGCGCCGCCGAGTTCCCTCACATGCGCCGAGGCCCGATCCGGATCGAGACCCTCCTCCGCCAGCCACGCGAGCACCTCCGTCTCGTCCGCGGCGAAGACGGGAATGCGCTGGCAACGGCTGCGCACGGTGGCCGGCAATCGGTCCGGCGCATCCGTGACCAGGATCAGGAAACCTCCCGATGACGGTTCTTCGAGGGTCTTCAGCAACGCGTTCGCCGCGTTGACCGTCATGCGGTCGGCGCGATTCAGCACGGCAACCTTCGCCGCGCCGCGCCGGGCGGTCTGGTGCATGAACTCCCCTATGTCCCGCACCTGGTCGATCCTGACCGTCTGCCCGTCGGGTTCCACCCAGCGCAGGTCGGGATGCGCGAGCGAGCGAGCGTCAGACTCCCCGTCGAGCCCGAGCAATGTCATTGCGCATCGAGAGGCGAGCATCTCCTCACCCCATCCTCCGGGACCGTGCACAAGCACCGCATGCGGTGTCCGGCCCCCCGTCACCATCCGTTCGAACCTGCGCGAGGGCGCGAGCAGCCAGAGAGGGAGACTCACGGTGCGTTCCGAAAGTCCTGCAGCCGTGCCTCGATTTCCTCCGCCACCTCGGCGGGAGATCGGCCGGCATCGATGACGCGTATGCGCGGATTGGCCCGGGCAAGTTCGAGGTAGCGCGCACGGACCCGTTCGAAGAACTCGAGCCGCTCGCGCTCGAAGCGGTCGAGCGCCCGCCCGCTGATGCGTGCCAGCGCCTGCTCCACCGGCAGGTCGAGATACAGCGTCAGGTCCGGTTCGAAGCCTGGGTGTACGAGGCCCGCAAGCGCGTCGATCTGGCCGGACTCAAGCCCGCGCCCGCCTCCCTGGTACGCGTGCGTCGCGTCGGTGAAGCGTTCGCAGAGCACCCAGCGCCCCGCGGCGAGTCCCGGTTTCACGACTTTCGCGAGGTGCTGCGCCCTGGCCGCGAACATGAGCAGCGTCTCTGTCAGCGGATCGACGGCTTCCTCGCGCGTGGAGAGGAGCACGCTCCGGATCTCTTCCGCCAGCGGCGTGCCGCCGGGCTCCCGGGTGACCACCACGTCGACCCCCATGGCGGACAGGCACCGTTCGGCAACTCCGATATTCGTCGATTTCCCGGCGCCCTCGGAGCCCTCCAGCGTGATGAACCGGCCGCGCCCCATCAGGGAACTTCTCCAAGCTGGAACCGCCTGACCGCCTCCCGGTGCTCCGCCAGCGTGGTAGAGAATTCGGTCGAGCCGTCGCCCCGGGCGACGAAGTACATGACGTCTTCCCGGGCCGGATGCAGCGCCGCATGGATCGCCGCGCGGCCCGGCAACGCGATCGGCGTGGGCGGCAGCCCTTTCCGGGTGTACGTGTTGTATGGGGTGTCCCGGTCAAGATGCGCGCGGGTCAGGTTGCCGTCGAAATCCGTGCCCAGGCCATAGATCACGGAGGGATCGGCTTGCAGCTTCATCTGCTGCTTGAGTCGGCGCACGAAAACGCCCGCGACTCTTGCCCGATCGGAAGCCACCCCCGTCTCCTTTTCGATCAGCGATGCCATGACAAGCGCTTCGGACTGATCGCTGTACGGGAGATCCCGGGCGCGTTCATTCCATTCGGACTCGATCACCGACTGCATCTTCCGATACGCCCTGCGCAGGATTTCCGCATCGGTCGCGCCCTGGACATAGTGATACGTGTCCGGAAAGAACCGCCCCTCCGCATGCCCGGAGCCAAGACCCAGTCGCGCCAGGAGTTCGCTGACCTGCGCTGCGGCAAGCGTGGTCTCGACCGCTGGCGCCTTCCCCACCGCCGCGACCAGATCGGAAACCGACCAGCCCTCCAGGATCCGCAACCGGTAGACCACGACATCGCCGTCGACGAGTTGCCGCAGCACGGTGTTCGGATCGACGTATGTCCCGAACCGGTACTCTCCCGCGCGCACGGATTCCGCTGCGTTCTCGAAGCGCGCCAGGGCCGAGAACAACGCGGCACTCGACACCACGCGAAGCCATTCGAGTTCGCGTGCCAGTTGGCCAAAGCCGGTTCCCGGCTCGACCTGGACAACGACCGGTTCGAGCAGGGGACCCGAACGGTCCGCCCATGCGTAAACCAACTTCCACGCCGAGTACGCCCCGAGCGCGACGATCAGCGTGATGGCGACGAGCATTGATTGCGAACGCCGGGACATGGCGCCGATTCTACTCACAGCCGTCGCGTCTGGCTCCGCCCGTCGCCATCGGAATGTACCGGGTCAGCGAATCAGGGGATCAAATACGCGTAAAGATCAGGGTGCCGTTGGTGCCGCCGAACCCGAAGGAGTTGGTGAGCGCTGCGTTGACGGACATCTCCCGGGCGTCTCCGGGGACGTAATCCAGATCGCATCCCTCGCCGGGATTCTCAAGGTTGATGGTGGGATGGATCACCTGGTGGCGCAGCGACAGGATGGTGAATATCCCCTCCACGGCGCCTGCCGCGCCCAGCAGGTGGCCGATCATCGACTTGCTCGAGTTGACCGGGACGCGCGTATCGGTGCCGAACACGGCCTTGACCGCAAGGGTCTCCGCCACGTCCCCCTGGGGCGTGGAAGTACCGTGGGCGTTGACGAAGTCGATGTCGTCCGGTGTCAGCCCGGCATCGCGAATGGCGTTCTCCATCGACGCGATCGCTCCTGCGCCGTCATCCGGGGGACTCGTGATGTGGTGCGCGTCCGCGCTCATGCCGAAACCGGCCAGTTCGCAATAGATGTCCGCCCCCCGCCTGGTGGCATGTTCGTGCGACTCCAGCACCATGACGCCCGCCCCGTCTCCCAGCACGAAGCCATCGCGGTCCCTGTCCCACGGCCGGCTCGCGCGTTCGGGATCGTCGTTGCGCGTGGATAGCGCGCGCATCGACGCAAAACCGGCCACGGTAAGGGGCGAAATCGACTTCTCCGAACCACCTACCACCATGACGTCCGCATCGCCGCACTGGATGGTCCGCGCCCCGTAACCGATGTTGTGCGCGCCGGTCGTGCACGCCGTGACGATCGCTATGTTCGGGCCGCGAAAGCCGTACTTCATGGACAGGTTCCCCGACAACATGTTGACGACGCTCGCGGGCACGAAAAACGGCGACACCCGCCTTGGGCCACCGCGAATCAGGTCCCCTTCCGTCCTGGTGATGGTGATGATTCCACCGATCCCCGAGCCGATGGCGACGCCCACACGACCTTGGGCGGCCTCGTCCAGGTCCTCGATGCCCGCGTCCTCGACAGCCTGGCTGCCGGCGATCAGGCCGTACTGGATGAACTCGTCCATGCGCCGCGCCTCCCTGCGATCGAGGTGCTCGGCAATGTCGAGGTCCTTGACCGCCGCGCAGATCTTGACGCTATGCGCCGATGTATCGAAGGCATCGATGCTCGCGGCGCCGCTTACCCCGGCCAACGCGTTTTCCCAGGAGTTCTCCACCGTATTGCCGATCGGCGAAATCATGCCGACCCCGGTGACCACTACCCGTCGCTTGTCCATCTGTTCCCCTGTTTCATCAGTGCATCTGCAATCCGCCGTTGACATGCACCGTCTCGCCGGTGATGTACCCGGCCTCGTCGCTCACGAGGAAGGAAACGGCCGCGGCCACCTCTTCCGCATCGCCCATTCTGCCGAGCGGAATCCGACGCATCATCTCCGCGCGCTGCGAGTCCGACAGTTCCGCGGTCATGTCCGTGTCGATGAACCCGGGGGCGACGGCATTCACGGTGATGCCCCGCGTGCCGACTTCGCGCGCCAGGGATCTCGTGAAGCCTTCGATCCCCGCCTTGGCGGCAGCGTAGTTCGTCTGTCCCGCATTCCCCATGCGCCCGACCACGGAACCGATATTGACGATACGGCCCCAGCGCGCCCGCATCATCGACCGCAGCAACGGTTTCGTCAGCCGGTAGAGGCCGCCGAGGTCGACATCGATGACCTCGTGCCAAGCCTCCTCGGACATCCGCACTAACAGGCCGTCACGGGTGATGCCGGCATTGTTGACCAGCACCGACGGGGAGCCGAACTCCTGTTCCGCGTTACGCAAAGCTGCTGCAACGGAATCCGCGGATTCCAGCCGCAACACGACGCCCGCCCCATTCTCACCGAGCAGCGAGCGAATCCGCTCCACGCCCTCCTCGCCGGTGGCCGTCCCCACGACAAACAACCCGTCGGCCGCGAGCCGGGAAGCGATCGCGCGGCCGATCCCGCGGCTCGCCCCGGTGACAAGGGATACGCGTCTTTCGCTCACGGCTGCATAACGTCAGGAGCCCTCAGCCCCGGGAGCGCGAGGGTGTCCCTCGCAAGAGAAAGGATGTTCCCAGACCGCTGACGCGTAAGGAAGTGTCGGCATTTCCCCCGTCGCCGGAGGCGTACTTCCATGCAAGCAGGGGAGCGCGCGCAGCCGTTCGCCGCTGCGCGGCATTCAAACCCTGCCGTATTGATCACTTGACTGTCTGAAATGTTGCAACGCTCCGCGCAGACACCGGGAGCGAGGCGTGTTCGCGCGTTACTGGTGCGCGAGAATATAGTCGATAGCTTCCTTGACGGTGGTGATCTTCTCCGCTTCCTCGTCGGGAATTTCCGTCTCGAACTCTTCTTCCAGCGCCATCACCAACTCGACCGTATCCAGCGAGTCCGCGCCGAGGTCCTCGACGAAAGACGCTTCGTCCTTGACCTGTTCTTCCTTCAAACCAAGCTGGTCGCAGATAAGCCTCTTCACCCTTTCGTCAACGCTACTCATGTCGTTTATCCATGGCCTGTTGAAATTTCCGCGCTAAGCCGCGCCGCCTGCTCCCGAATTCGCGGACCACGGCCGACTGCTCGGAGGGCGAAGCGGTAGTGTAAGCACCGCTCCATCCATGTGCAATCGAGAATGACGCCTCGACGCACCCACCGGACCGTCACTCCGACGCGGTCGATTCGAGTCCAGACTCCATCCCTCCCGGGGTGCCTATGCCCACAACATCGAGGGATCTGTCAATGCGCCGGACGAGTCCCGCAAGGACATTCCCCGGTCCGCACTCGATCAATCGCCCCACCCCACGGTCGCGAATCGTGGTCACGCATTCGGTCCATCGCACCGGAGCGTCGATCTGCCGCAGCAACTTCTGTTTGATCGTCCCCGCGTCCGCCGACATGCTCGCGTCGAGATTGTGGACCACGGGCACGTCGGGGGCGCGCAGGTTCACGGCATCGAGCACGGCTTCAAACCGGTCCGCCGCCGGCCGCATGAGTTCGCTGTGGAACGGTGCGCTGACGTCGAGCATCACCGCGCGCCGCGCGCCTGCTTCGGAGCAGGCCGCAGCCGCCGCCCTGACCGCCGGCGCGGAGCCGGAGATCACGACCTGTCCCGGCGCGTTGAGATTCGCGGGCTGCGCGACGCCGTCCACCTGTCCGCAGCACTCCGCGACCGCGTCGTCGTCGAGCCCGAGTATGGCAGCCATCGCGCCTTCACCCACGGGCACGGCTTCCTGCATGAAGCGGCCCCGCGCGTTGACCAGGCGAACCGCATCCGCGAAAGCGATGCTGCCCGCCGCCGTGAAAGCCGCGTACTCGCCAAGACTGTGCCCCGCCATCACCGCGGGCATCGCCCCGCCGCGCGCGCGCCAGGCCTGCCAAAGCGCGACGCCCACCGTAAGCAGCGCCGGCTGCGTCACTTCGGTCTCCACCAGGCGCGAGGCGGGGCCGTCCAGAACGATACTGGCCAGGTCGAATCCCAGCGCATCGTTCGCTTCCTCGAGGCGGTCCCGGACAACCGGGTCCGTCTCCAGGAAATCGGCTCCCATGCCGACCCGCTGGGCACCCTGTCCCGGAAACACGAAAGCGATCGCCATGTTGGATTCTCCGATGATGCGCGGCAGTTCGGGCCGCGCCAGCCGGTCTCCGGCGCGGAAACCGGATCAGTCTTCGGGTTCGAGGATGCTGCGGCCGCGGTAGAAGCCGTCTCTGGTCATGTGGTGGCGGCGGTGGGTTTCGCCGGTGGTGGGATCAACCGCCAGTACGGGTTTCGACAGCCCGTCGTGAGAACGTCGATTGCCCCGTCGCCGGCGCGTTACCTTGCTCTTCTGTACAGCCATGCCGTTCCCACCTTCCGCCGGCTTTCTGCCAGCTTTGCACCATGGGGCCCCGCCGCCTCCGGCGGATCGCCGTTTTCCGCTGCCGCCAGCACCGCAGCGCCGCGCATCATAGGGACGTGGTTGTCGGGTGTCAAAAACCGGCGGGGCCCAGTTAGAATGCTGCCCTCTTGAAGATCGTCCTGGCATCCTCGTCCCGCTACCGCAAGGAGCTGCTCGACCGGCTCGGTTTCCCGTTCGAGACCGTGGCGCCCAGGGTGGACGAAACACCCCGGGCCGGCGAGCCTCCCGAGGATCTTGTGCTGCGGCTTGCCAGGGCCAAGGCCGCCAGCGGCGCGCGGCAGAGCGGCCCCGCCCTCGTCATCGCATCGGACCAGGTGGCCGCCACCAGCGGGCGCATTCTCGGCAAACCCGGGACCCGGGAAAACGCCATGGCCAACCTGATGTCGATCGCCGGGGCGAAGGTGACGTTCATGACCTCCCTCGTCGTGGTCAATCCCCGGGGAGCGACACATGAGCACGTGGACTCGACACGTGTGCGGTTGCGCGATTTTTCGCTGGACGAAGTACGGCGCTACGTCGACCTGGAGCAGCCCCTCGACTGCGCCGGCGCCATCAAGTCGGAGGGTCGAGGCGTACTGTTACTGGATGCGGTCGAAACGGAAGACCCGACAGCTTTGATCGGGCTACCGTTGATCCGGCTCGGCGCGATGCTGCGCGCGGAGGGCATCAAGCCCTAAGGTTACGGGTTCGGCGCCGCAGACGCTGTCACCATCTCCCACACCTGCCGAAACGACACGTCGAGCGGCGCCTCGAACCGCCGCCGCTCATCCCCGACCACGAGCGTCAGGGACGAAGCGTGCAGCATCAGGCGGTTGACCCCGGGAACTGCCGCGCCCCGGTCGGCATACTTCTGGTCTCCAAGGATCGGATGTCCGGCACTCGCGGCATGCACGCGAATCTGGTGTGTGCGACCCGTCTGCGGAAACGCCCGCAGCCAGGTCGCCCCGTCGCACGCATCGACGCGTTCGAAATCCGTCCGCGAGCGCATGCCCGCTGCAGCCGGCCGCACGCGCCGCTCTCCGTTCGGCAGCACATATCGTGCGAGTGGAGTGCGAACCGAGCGCAGCCGGCGGGGCCACCGGCCGTGCACGACGAGGTCGTAGCGTTTCTTGACCCGCCCGTCGCGGAACGCGGCATGGTGGTGAAGCAGCGTGGGCCTGTCTTTTGCAATGGCGAGACAGCCGGAAGTATCCCGGTCGAGCCGATGAATGAGTTCGAACATGCCAGAGCGGGCGGACCGCAGCGCCTCGATGACGCCGAGCGAAACGCCGCTGCCGCCGTGTACCGCCACGCCGGCCGGCTTGTTCAGTACCACCAGGTGTTCGTCCTCGAACACCACCGTGTCCTCCAGGCGCGCGAGGAAAGCGGCGCCGGGGCCACCCGCCGGGGAACGCCGCCCGTCGTTGCGCCGGGGGACGCGAACCGGGGGAATGCGAACCACATCGCCGGCCGCGAGGCGCCTCGAAGGACGGCAGCGGCCACCGTTCACGCGTACTTCCCCCCTGCGCATCATGGAGTAGATCCGCGCCCGGGGAACGCCCTTCAACAGCCCCAGGAGAAAGTTGTCGAGCCGTTGGCCCGCGTGCTCCGCGATGACCCGATATGTTGCAGGCGACCTGCCGTCCGGCTCCATTGGCACCCCATCCACCGCGAGTGGAACAGCCTTCCGGGAAACCGCCGCGCCCGGAGAGGCCCGCTCCGTGGTATAGTTGCGCCGCCTCGGCAGGACATCAAGTGTGCGGTGTCACCGTGCGGTTACAAGACGGCACGGCGACCACACAGCCCCGGGCAGGCCCGGTCGGGTGTCCGTGAGACCGACGCGCGCGGCGTTTGCAATGCCGCGAAACGGCGGCATATGGATTGGCCGCCTTTTAGTTGAATGTAGACGTTGAAAGACGGACGAAACACGGACGCGTTTCTAAGGAACTACCGACAACCGGCATGTTCGGGCATGCCCGCCGCGCCCACCACGGACGACGGGATGCCTTGAGCCACCAGACACGCCACGCGCGTGTTGACCACCCGCGAGCAAGCGGTATCGAGCGGCTTAAGAGCCGCCGGAGCAAGTGTTTTTGGAGCCACGTAAAGACCGTATGGATACTTCCATGGCACAAACGCCACCCGGGAGCGCTAGCGACCCGGGGGTGGTTGTTGCATGGTCGACGAGCGGGGCCGGGCCACAGCCGAAGCCGAAGGCGCCGGCTGTGGGGCACTTGCAAGCTCGCGGGAGCAGAGTGACCCTGCGCGGGATCAGCCAAAATCCCGCCTGAGGGCGTTGCGGTTTACCGCAGTTGTACGTGCGCGAGCACGCATGGCAATCCCCTCGCAACACGGGTCATTGATCGTTCGGGAAGTCGAGTCCCAACGCGTCCTCGGTAATTACCTAAGGACGAACGCAATATGAAACGCATGCTCATCAATGCGACGCAGCCCGAAGAGGTGCGCGTTGCGGTAGTGGATGGACAGCGCCTGCAGGACCTCGACATAGAGAGCCGGGGCCGCGAGCAGAAGAAAGGCAGCATCTACCTTGCCAGGGTGACCCGGGTCGAGCCCAGTCTCGAGGCGGCATTTGTTGACTTCGGGGCCGAGCGCCACGGATTCCTGCCGCTCAAGGAGATTTCCCGGAGCCACATCGATGCCGGCGGCGGAAATCGCGACGGCGCATCCCGCAAGACCGAGATCTCCGACCTCATTCGCGAGGGACAGGAGTTCCTCGTCCAGGTGGACAAGGAGGAACGCGGCACCAAGGGCGCGTCGCTGACGACATTTTTCAGCCTTCCGGGGCGCTACATGGTGCTGATGCCCAACGATCCCAGGGCGGGCGGCATCTCACGCCGCCTGGAGGGCGAAGACCGCGACGCGCTCCGCGAAGCACTGAGCCAGCTCGATATTCCCGATGGGATGGGGGTGATCGTACGCACGGCTGGCGTGGGCCGTGCCCAGGAAGAACTGCAGAAGGATGTCGACTACCTGCTGCAACTCTGGCAGGCGATCCAGCGGGCGGGCAAGGAGTGTTCCGCCCCAACGCTGATCTACGAGGAAAACAACCTTGTCGTACGTGCGATACGGGACTGCCTGCGCGAGGATATCGGAGAACTGCTGATCGATAGCCAGGAGGCCTTCGACGAAGCCCAGACTTTCGTCCAGCAGGTGATGCCCCACTACAGCAACCGCATCAAGCTGTATTCCGACGATGTCCCGCTATTCAGCCGTTACCAGATCGAGAGCCAGATCGAAACCGCTTTCGGTCATACGGTGAAGCTGCCCTCCGGCGGCAGCATAGTGATAGATCCGACCGAAGCGCTGGTTGCCATCGATACCAATTCCGCCCGCGCGACCAAGGGCGCCGACATCGAGGAAACGGCACTCAACACGAACCTCGAGGCGGCGGAAGAGATCGCGCGTCAGCTACGGCTGAGGGACGTCGGCGGCCTGATCGTCATCGACTTCATCGACATGTCGAGCACGCGGAATCAGCGCGCGGTGGAGTCCAGGTTGCGCGAAGCCGTGGAAGCGGACCGGGCGCGAATCCAGCTCGGTCGAATCTCGCACTTCGGCCTTTTCGAAATGTCTCGCCAGCGTCTGCGGCCGTCGCTGCAGGAGACGACGACCGAGGTGTGCCCGCGATGCAGCGGCCAGGGCCGCATCCAGGACATCCAGTCACTGGCGCTTACCATCCTGCGTGTCATGGAGGAGGAGGCGCTCAAGGAGCGCAGCCGTATCGTCCGGGGCCTGGTGCCGCTGAACGTCGCCGCCTACCTGCTGAACGAGAAGCGCGGCGATGTGGCCGAGATCGAAAAGCGCACCCGGACGCACCTGGTGATCGTGCCCAACGCCAACCTCGAAACGCCGCAATACGAGATCCAGCGCATCCGTGAGGATAGCGCCAGCGCGGAAGCCGAAGTACTGAGCTACGAACTCGCCGATGCGACCGGCGAAACCGAGCAGCGCGAACGCGACAACGATCGCCGCAGGAACGACCGTCCGGCACAGGAAGCGGTGATCAAGCCCGCCGCAGCCACGCCGCTCCTTCCGGCACCGGAACCCCCCGCGCCATCTCTCCTGCAACGGCTTCTGGCCGCGTTGTTCGGAAAGGGCACCGAATCCCGGTCTCAGCCGGAGAAACGTCAGCCGGCCGAGGCGAATGGGCAGCGCAAACGCCGAAACCGCAAGAGGGACAACAGGTCCAACCGCAGGCAGCGCGATACCAGACCCGCCAGGAACGAACGCCGTGCGCGCGGAGGCGGCGAGCGGCGCGGTGGTGGCCGAAGCGGCGACCGCCAGAAGCGCGCGCCCCGAAGACCGCGGGCCGATCAGGACCGGGGCGCAAAGCAGGCGCGCGAACAGGCTCGGGAACGAGATGACAGCCGGAGCGGAAAGCAGCCGCGCGAAGAGGCCAGCGGACGAGGTGACGGCCGCGGCCGAACGCGCCGCGGTGGACAGCGCCGCCGACCGGAAGCCGCAACGGCCGGCAAGGCCGGTGACGATGCACCGAAACGCAAGCCCCGCCGCAACCGCCAGGACGTGAGCGACAACAGGAGGGAAAGAGCTCCCCGCGAAGACCGCAAAACGACCAGCGCTGCCGGCGCTGCCGACGATACGGGTCCGGTTGCGGAGGGCGCGCGGCCCGATGCCGGAGGGGACATGTCCGTTGCCGCCGCCATGCGCGCGATGGATGAAGTGTCGCCACCCCGGGCCAAGGACCCTGTCGCGGAGCACCGGGAGCCCAATCCCAATGCCCAAGTGGCTTCCGTTGAGGGCGATGCCCGGGAATCTCGGCCAACCACACCGTCGGATGGAAGCGATATCTCCGCAGCCGGAAAGGAAGAGATCCAGGCGCCGGCCGAAGCGCCGCAGCCGGCGAGGCCAAGCGGCAGGGCAGCAAACGACCCGCGCGAAAAGCGCAGGAGGGCAACGGAGCAGCAGCCCGCGTGAGTGCGCGGCCCCGTCCCTGAAACCGGACGGGGCAGAGATTCGGGAAGCGGGGGCGCACGCCCTCGCAATCAATCGTGCCCCAGCACCTGGGGTTCGAGTTCCAGTTCGACCTCGAACTTGTGTGCGATGTCGTCACGAATTCGCCGGGCCAGGTCCAGTATCTGCCAGCCTGTCGCACGCCCGTAGTTCACGAGGACCAGGGCGTGACGGGGCCAGACACCCGCATCGCCGCGCCGATAACCCTTCCAGCCAGCCGCTTCCACGAGCCTCGCGGCGGGAACCTTGTAACGGTCTCCAGCCTCGTATGCATCGATGTCGAGACAGCCCCGCAGGCGGTCGAGCCGGAGGCGGGACAGCGCGGGATTCTTGAATGTGCTGCCCGCGTTGCCCGTTTCCTGCGGGTCGGGCAGCTTGCGGCGCCTGATGCGAATGACGGCCTCGGCCACCGACTGTGGCGAACCACCCCGGCCCATCACGCCCAGTTCCTCGCGGACATCCCGGTATCCGGTCTCGAGTGGCCGCTCGCCGAGCCGCAGAACCAGTCCCGTGATGGCGTACCGGCTGGGTTCGTCCGATTTGAATACACTGTCCCGATACCGGAATGCGCACGCCGGCGCATCGATAACCGTAGGCTGCATGTCGCAGGTGTCGATCGCAGCCACGCCGATCACAAGCGAAGACAGTTCGACGCCGTAGGCGCCGATGTTCTGCATCGGCGCCGCGCCGACCGTCCCGGGTATGAGCGCCAGGTTTTCGAGTCCCGACAACCCCCGGTCGAGGCAGGCGAGAACCAGTTCGTGCCAGTTCTCGCCGCCCGCCGCCGTGACGCGCGCGCCGCCGTCATCCTCGTCGAAAACGATCCCCCGACCCGCGATTCGAATCACGCGGCCGTCGATGCGTCCCAGCATCACGACATTCGTGCCGCCGCCGAGCAGCGTCACCGGAACGGACTCGCGCCGCGCCTGGACCAGGGCATCCAGCAATTCCCCCTCGTCGCGCACCTCGACGTACTGCTCGGCAATGCTCTCTACACGGAAGCTGTTCGCTTCCCGCAGGGAAACTTCTCGACGGACGCGTGGCGAAGCGTTGCCCAATGGGTCATCCGATGTCATTCGACTTAAGCCGCGCACACTTCAAGTGTGCCCGGCGCTGCCCTGTATACTAGCGCCATACAACCTGTCGCCCTATCGGGCGCCATGTTGTACCCCCGCCGATGCCCACCTATCATCCTGCGCCTTGATCGGCGCTACGAGCCGTTCTACGGCGCAACCTGCTGGCCGCCGTTCACGGGGGTACGCGAATGGACATCGAGGGAAAGGTCGCCGTAGTCACCGGCGGCGCATCGGGACTGGGACGCGCCACGGCGAAGATGATCGTGGATCACGGCGGCAGGGTCGCGCTGCTGGACCGAAACCTTGAACTGGCGCAGGAGACCGCGGGAGCGCTCGGCGGGGCGGCACGTGCATTCGCCGTCGATGTCCGCGACGCGGCGTCTGCCCAGACCGCCATCGATGCAGTCATGGAAGCCTTCGGCGCCATCCACATCGACGTCAACTGCGCCGGAATCGGTCCGCCGGGACGCACGGTTGGCCGCGACGGGCCGCTTTCGCTCGATCTCTTCAACCTGGTCATCCAGGTCAACCTGGTGGGCACGTTCAACACGCTGCGGCTGTGCGCGGCGCACATGCAGCAAAACACCCCCGAAGACGATGACGGAGAACGCGGCGTCATCGTCAACACCGCTTCCGTCGCCGCATTCGAGGGCCAGGTCGGACAGGCCGCCTACAGCGCGTCGAAAGGCGGCGTCGTCGGGATGACGGTACCGGTCGCCCGAGACCTCGCGCGGTCTGGGATCCGCGTCTGCACCATCGCGCCGGGCGTCTTCGGCACGCCCATGCTGGCTGCCGCGCCGCCGAGCGTGCGCGAACCGCTGGTAGCCGCGACACTGCATCCGAAACGGCTCGGCGAAGCGCCCGAGTTCGCGTCCCTGGTCAGGCAGATCGTCGAGAACCCCTACCTCAACGGCGAAACCATACGCCTCGACGCCGGCATCCGGATGCAGCCACGATAGTTCAGGAGCGGGCGATCGCGCCTGTCCGGTTCAGTCCCCCGCCGCCGGCGAGACGTCAGTCACTCCGGCCCGCCGTGCCGAGTCGATGACGTGCACCGTGGTTTGTAACATGATGAAGACCATGTCCAGCATGGGCGCCAGCTTGATCTTCGTGTCCTCTTCTTCGTCGCGCCTCGCGTGCTCGCGCATGTCCTGCTCCTCCCCGTGAGATCTGCCACTGGGGTCTGAAACGCAGGAATGGGAGAGAAGGGGTCAACCTTCGGCACAAGGCCGCACGTCCTGTAGTTCCTCAGCCCGCGACACCCTGGTCGAAAGCGCGCCTCACCCGCGCAAGATCGACCGGCGTATCGACCCCTCCGGGAACCGGCGCCGATGCCTCCTCGACCGCGATATCGATGTCGTTTTCGAGAAACCGGAGCTGTTCGAGGGACTCCGTGGCTTCCAGCCGCCCGACCGGGAGAGCCACGAACCGGCGCAGCGCAGCCACGCGATACGCATAGATGCCGATGTGCCGATGCCAATGCGTGTCGGGGCCGATTGCGGGTGAGGGAACGCCGCCCCGCGCATAGGGGACCGGTGCCCGCGAGAAATAGAGCGCGCGTCCGCTCCTCGCCGCGACGACCTTGACGATGTTCTCGTCGCCGACATCCGCGGCGTCGCGAAGCGGTTCGCTCAACGTCGCCACCCCGGCACCGGGTGACCTCTGCAGCAGTCCCGCCACCTGGCCGACCACCGCGGGCGGGATCAGGGGCTCGTCGCCCTGGACGTTCACCACGATGTGATCGTCGGACCAGCCGCGCCCTTCTGCGATCTCCATGACCCGGTCCGATCCCGATGCGTGGTCGGTACGCGTCATCACCGCGCGCACACCTACCAATGCCGCCGCGCGCAGAACGCGCTCGTCGTCCGTTGCCACGATGACTTCCACAGCATCGGACTCCGCGGCCCTCTGGGCAACATGCGCGATCATCGGCCTGCCCGCGATTTGCGCGAGCGGCTTTCCAGGAAGCCGTGTCGACGCGAACCGGGCCGGAACAACGACGGAAAAGGCGCTCACACGTCGACACCACGCTCGCGCAATACGGCGACGAGCGCGTTCTGAAATCCCTCCGAGGGTTCCATGGCAATCTCGAGGAACCAGCAATTCCCGGGTACGGGCGACTGGCTCCGGATCCGCTGCGCATCCTTTTCCGTCGTCACGATCGATGTCCCGGCGGGGACATCGAGATCCACCGCGGAAAACACATGGTGATCGGGAAAGGAACGGACAGCCGGCGCGAGACCCACCTCGGCCAGGCTACGCAAGAAGCGGCGCGGGTTGCCGATCCCGGAGATGGCGACCTGGGAACCGTCGACACGCTCCCTGAACTGCGTCGCGGGGACAGACTCGCCGGTCGCAAGACTGTGAAACCGGACTGGCCGGGCGGTCATGGTCTGTTCCGCGGGGGCGAGCCCCGTCGGCGCGCCGTTGGCGACGACGATATCGACTTCGGACAGGCGTGACACAGGCTCGCGCAAGGGACCGGCAGGAAGCTGGAGGCCATTGCCGACACCCCGGTCTCCGTCCAGCACCGCGATCTCCACGTCGCGCGCCAGGGCGTAATGCTGCAGGCCGTCGTCACTCAGCACGATGTCGCAGTCGGATCCATCAAGCAGGCGCTGCACCGCCGACACCCGGTCCGGATCGACCACCACCGGACAGCCGGTGCGGTGGGCGATGACCGCCGCCTCGTCACCGGCCCGCGAGCACGGCGTGTCCGGACCGACCTCGAGCGGATAGGAAGCGCGGCCGCCATATCCGCGGGAGACGATCCCCACGCCCAGGTCGCGGCTTCGCAGCCACTGGGCAAGCCAGATCACCAGGGGCGTCTTGCCGGTACCCCCGGCGGTGATGTTGCCGACGATGACCACTGGCACCGGCGCTCGCCACGCAGACGCGTTTCCCGTCCGGTACCGTTCCCGCCTGCGCCGGGCGACGTACGCATAGACCATCGACAGCGGCCACAGCAGTTTCGGCCAGAACCGGTTCCCGTACCACGCCTCGACGAGCGAATTCGACACCTCCGCCCCTTCCCTGGCCGGCACCGGCAACCGGGCCACCCTCGCCGCGCTCGATTCGCTGGCTTCGTCACCGTTGGCAAAGTGCAACCGGTACAGCCTGGCGTAGGCCCCGCCGGCATCGAGAAGCTCCTGGTGTCCTCCCATCTCGACGATGCGGCCATGCTCGAGCACGGCGATCTTGTCGGCATGTTCCACCGTCCACAGCCGGTGCGCGATGACCACCGTGGTACGGCCCCGCATCACCTCGTCGAGGGCTTCCTGGACGCGGCGTTCGCTCTCCACGTCGAGCGCGGATGTCGCCTCGTCGAGAATCAGGATCGGCGCGTCCTTCAGGAGCGCTCTCGCCACCGCAACGCGCTGGCGCTGGCCTCCCGACAGGCCCGAGCCGCTATCGCCCACAGCCATGTCGAGGCCGGCCGGATCGCTCAGGAACTGGTCGACATGTGCGCGCCTGACGGCCTGCTCCACTTCCGCATCGGTTGCACCGGCAAGCTGACCGTACGCGATGTTGTTGCGCAGCGTGTCGTTGAACAGCATCACCTGCTCCGAGACGACCGCGATCTGGTCCCGGAGGTTGCGCAATGTGTACGTGTCGAGCGGATGGCCGTCCAGGTGAATCTCGCCGCGCGTCGGGTTGTAGAAGCGGGGGATCAGGTTGGCCA
The DNA here is from genome assembly GCA_026706665.1 of Gammaproteobacteria bacterium. GTDB lineage: Bacteria > Pseudomonadota > Gammaproteobacteria > Pseudomonadales > Azotimanducaceae > VXNE01. The sequence goes on from JAPOYI010000197.1 coordinate 23,878, forward strand.
GCGTCGACTTGCCGCTGCCGGAGCGGCCGACCAGGGCGAGCGTCTCGCCAGGCGCGATCGAGAACGATACGCCGCGCAACACGTCGTCTCTGCCTTCCCCGTATCGGAACCAGACATCGCGGAACTCGATGCGCCCTTCGACGCGCTCCACCTCCAGTTCGCCGGCATCCGGTTCCGCCTCCTGGTCGATCTGGGAAAAGATGTTGGTGGCCGCGGCCAAGCCCCGCTGCAGCCGCGCCGTGACTTCCGACAGGCGTTTCGTCGGATTGGCGAGCATGCCAGCGAGGGCGATGAAGGAGGCGACATTGCCGGCCGAGAGCGAACCGCCGATCTCGGGCATCAGCACCAGGGCCACCACCAGGCCGAGCAGGCAGGCGACGATCAGTTGGATCCCCTGGGTGTTCATGGCCTTGGTGGCGGCGAACTTCGCACTCCGTCGCCTGATACGGTCGCTGGCGCCGACAAACCGGTCCCGCTCCCGGGGCTCGGCCCCGAACGCCCGGACAACGCGCTGGCCGTCGATGACTTCCGACGCGACCTGCGTCACTTCGCCCATCGACACCTCGATGCGTTCGCTGTCGCGCCGGTAGCGGCGCGAGGCCGAACGCACCGCCAACGCGATGATCGGCGCGACGACGGCGAAAATGATGGTCAGGAGCCAGCTTACGTAGAGCATGGCCCCGATGAGGAATATCACCTTGGCGCCGTCCTGCAGAATGATGCGGGCGACCTCGGTCACCGTGTCGCGCAACTGCGTGGCCGAGTAGGTCAGCCTGGAGAGTAGCTGGCCCCGGCCGCTGCGGTCGTAGTAGGCGCTCGGAACCACGAGCAGGCGGTCGAACAGCTCGCAGCGGATGACATGCACGATGCCGAACGAGATGCGGGCCAGCAGCATTTCGCCGGCAATCGCTCCCACCGCCCTTACGACCGCTACCGCCACCATCAGCGCCGGATAGAACCAGATCGCGCTGGTGTCGGGTACGTCGGAAGATGGCGTGCTCGAGGGGGTACCCGTCGCAGAGCTGAACGTATCGATGATGTTGCCGAGGAGTATCGCGAAGGAGGCCTCGGCGCCGGCGGCGGCCAGGAATCCGAGTATGGCGACGACAAACCAGAACCGATGCGGCCGCAGGTAGCGCAGCAGCCGCAGGTAGAGCGACAGGTCCCCCTGCTCGACCGGCTTGGCGTCGTCTCGCGGCGTTGCGGCGTCACGGGTCATCTGGCGAGCCGTGTTACCGCCGCTTGCGGTTCACCATGTGTATCGCCCGGCCGCCAACGGCCAGCGCGGCTTCATGGACGGCCTCGGCCAGCGTCGGATGCGCGAACATGGTCAACCCGATGTCCTCCGCGCTGGCTTCGAATTCCATGGCGATCACCGCCTGCCCGATCAGTTCGGACGCCTGGGGGCCGAACACGTGCACCCCGAGGATTCGATCGGTCTCCTCCTCGGCGACGATCTTGACCATCCCCTCGGCGTCGTTCGCGGCGAGTGCCCGGCCGTTGGCGGCATAGGGGAACGTTCCGACGCTGTACGCCTCGCCGTCCGCCTTGAGGTCCTGTTCCGTCTTGCCGACCCAGGCGATCTCGGGATGCGTATAGATGACGTTCGGAATGCACTCGTAGTTGACCATGGGCTTGTGGCCCGCGATCCGCTCCGCGACCATGACCCCCTCCTCGGCACCCTTGTGCGCAAGCATGGGGCCCCGCACGACATCGCCCACGGCGTAGACGTCCGGCGCATCGGTCTCGCACAGGTCATTGACGTAGAGGAAGCCGCGTTCGTCGAGATTGACGCCACTGTCCGGCGCCAGCAAGCCCTCGGTGTACGGGCGGCGGCCCACCGCGACAATGAGCTTGTCCACAGTCAGCGTGTGCTCGCCGTCCTTGTCCTGGTAGCCGACATCCACCTGTTTCTTCTTGCCCCTGCCCTTGACACTGGCGCCGGTAACACGGGTCCCAAGGCGGATATCGAGGCCCTGGCGGCCAAAGGCGCGCAACGCGTCGCGGGCGATGCGCTGGTCCGCAATGGGCAGGAACTCGTCCAGGGCTTCCAGCAGAACCACCTCGGACCCGAGCCGGCACCAGACGCTGCCGAGTTCGAGGCCGATCACCCCGGCGCCGATCACGCCGAGCCGTGGCGGCACCTCCTCGAATTCCAGCGCACCCGCGGAGTCCACGACCACATCCGGCACCAGCGGCACCGGGTCGATCTCCATAGGAACGGAACCGGGCGCCAGGATCACGTGTTCCGCAGCCAACTCGGTCACCTCGCCCTCGTGGGTCGTGTACTCGACGTGCTTGTGGGCAAGCAACCGGCCGCTGCCAGGCAACGAGACGACACCGTTGCCGTCGAACAGCATGCCGATCCCGGCCGTCAGTTTCGCCACCACGCCATCCTTGCGCTGCATCATTTTCGCCACGTCGACGGACAGCCCTTCGACACCTATGCCCACTTCGTCGAACTGGTGGGCGGCCTCCATGTACTTGTGGGACGCGTCGAGCAGCGCCTTGGATGGAATGCAGCCCCAGTTCAGGCACGTGCCGCCGAGCGTCGGATTCCCCTCCCTGTCCAGGGCCTTGTCGATGCACGCGGTGCGCATGCCGAGTTGCGCGGCCCGGATGGCGGCGGCATAGCCCGCGGGTCCGGCCCCGATCACCACGATGTCGTATTCGTTCGGCATAGATTCAGATTTCCAACAGTATTCGCGCGGGGTCTTCCAGCAGTTCCTTGATAGTGACCAGGAAACGCACTGCCTCCTGGCCGTCGATCAGTCGATGATCGTACGTGAGCGCAAGATACATCATCGGACGCGCGACGATTTCGCCCTCTTCCACCACCGGACGCTGTTCGATCTTGTGCATGCCCAGGATCGCGGTTTGCGGCGGATTCAGAATGGGCGTGGATAGCAACGAACCGAAGACCCCGCCGTTGGAGATCGTGAAGGTGCCCCCGGTCATCTCTTCGATGGTGAGCTTGTTATCCCGACCGCGGGCACCGAAGCCCGCGATCTGCTCCTCGATCTGGGCGATGCTGAGCGCATCCGCATCGCGCAGCACCGGCACGACCAGCCCCCGCACCGTGCTGACCGCGACCCCGATATCGTAGAAGCCGTGGTAGACGATCTCGTCTCCGTCGATGCACGCATTGACCAGCGGGAACCGTTTCAACGCCTCCGCGCTCACGCGCACGAAAAAGCCCATGAAGCCGAGACGCGTCCCGTTGTGGGCGCGCTCGAAAGCGTCCCGGTGGCGCGCCCGCAGGGTCATGACCGGTTCCATGTTCACTTCGTTGAAAGTCGTCAGCATGGCGGCGTTGTGCTGCGCTTCGAGAAGCCGCTGGGCGATGGAAGCGCGCAGCCGCGTCATGGGCACGCGGCGTTCCACGCGATCGGAGAGTGGCGAAATATCGGCCGGAGACTCGGGCGCCGGCGCGATCTCGCGGACCGGGGCCGCGGGCGCTGGCGCCGGTGCCACGGCTGCCGACATGCTGGCGGCGCGCGAGACATCCGCCTTCGTGATTCGCCCGCCCCGGCCTGAACCGTTCAGCGTCGCGATGTCGATACCTTCCTCTTCGGCCAGCTTGCGGGCGGCGGGCGAAATTCCGACTTCGACCGCCGCGGAAGCGGATGTTGGTTCGCCGACCGGTTCGCCGGTAGACCCTGCCGGAGGCGTGTCGGCCACGGCTCCCGGCTCGAACCGAGCGATGACCTCGTCGCTCTCTACCGTCTCGCCTTCCGCCTTGACGATCTCCGTCAGGGCACCGTCGCGAGGCGCGACAATCTCGATCACGACCTTGTCCGTCTCGATCTCGGCCAGCATTTCGTCGCGCCGGACCGCCTCGCCCGGCTGCCTGTGCCACGCGGCCAGCGTGCCGTCCTCGATGGACTCCGGAAACGTGGGTGCCCTGATCTCCATGACCGCCTACCCGATGAGGGCCTCTTCCACCAGCCGGTTCTGCCGGTCGATGTGGTGGCTGAAATATCCGCTGGCCGGCGACGCGAACGCCACCCTTCCCGCGTAGAAGAGGTACAGCGAGATGTCATGCCGCGCCAGCACGCGCCGCATGTGGTGCTGGCTCGAGTACCAGGCGCCCTGGTTGGCCGGTTCCTCCTGGCACCAGGTCACGTACCTCAGCTTCCCGTAGGGCGCGATGACCTCGCCGAGTTCCTGTTCCGGGAACGGATAGAGCTGCTCGATCCGCACGATGGCCACATCATCGAGCTTCCTCTCGCGCCGCTCCTCCAGCAGGTCGTAGAACACCTTGCCGCTGCACAGGACCAAGCGCCTCGCGTTGTCGGGGTCGAGGTCGTCCACCTCCGGAATGACGGCCTGAAAACTGCCGTCGGCAAGGTCTTCGAGCGAGGACACGGCGAGCTTGTGCCGCAGCAGGCTCTTCGGGGTCAGCGCCACGAGCGGTTTGCGCAGCGGTCGCAGGACCTGGCGCCGAAGCATGTGGAACATCTGTGCCGGCGTGGTGGGCAAACAGACCTGGATGTTGTGTTCCGCGCAGAGCTGGAGATAGCGTTCCAGCCGGGCGGACGAGTGTTCAGGCCCCTGCCCCTCGTAGCCGTGGGGCAGGAGCATGACCAGGCCGCAGAGCCGCGCCCATTTCGTCTCGCCGCTGGTGATGAACTGGTCGATCACCACCTGGGCGCCATTGGCGAAGTCCCCGAACTGCGCCTCCCAGATGACCAGCGTGCCGGGCGTCGTGGTGGCATAGCCGTACTCGAACGCGAGCACGGCTTCCTCCGACAACAGCGAATCGTAGACTTCGAACGTCGGTGCCTCCGGCGGCTCCGGGAGGTGCCCCACAGCCGGCGCCTTCGGCTCCGTCCGTGGCCCGACCCCGCTCGTCGTCCATGGAACAGACGCCTCCGGTCGCTGACGCTCCCCGGCGACGTTTGTTCCATGCAAGTGCTGCAACGGCACGTAGCCTTCACCGGTCTTCTGGTTGTACACCACCGCGTGGCGGTGCGAGAACGTACCGACACCCGTGTCCTGCCCCGTCAGCCGAACGGGATGGCCCTGGTCCAAAAGGGTCGCATAGGCCATGGTCTCGGCGAATCCCCAGTTGATCGGGGCGGCGCCGGCGCCCATGCGCCTGCGGTCCTCGAGCAGGCGCTGCACCTGCCTGTGCACCGCAAATCCGTCCGGGACCGCGTTGACCCTGCGGGCCAGGTCCTGAAGGTGGGCCAGGTCGACGCGCGTATCCGCTGGCGTGGTCCACTCGTGACCGAGATACGGGCGCCAGTCCACGAACAACTCCTCGTCGGGCTCGTGCACCAGGCTCATGGCGACATGCTCCCCGGAGTCGAGCGCATTTCGGTAATCCTCGGCGAGCGCGTCGGCATCGCGAGCGGTGATCGCGCCCTCCTCCGCCAGCCGCTCGGCGTAAATCGCCCGGGGCGTCGGGTGCTGCCGGATCGCCTGGTACATCAGAGGCTGCGTCTTCATCGGCTCCTCGGCCTCGTTGTGGCCGCGGCGCCGGTAGCAGACGAGGTCTATGACCACGTCCTTCTTGAACTGCATGCGGTAGTCGACCGCCAGCCGCGTCACGAAGATGACGGCTTCGGGATCGTCCGCGTTGACGTGGAATATCGGCGCCCGGACCATCTTTCCGGCCTCGGAGCAGTACTCCGTGGAGCGCACGTCATCGATGCGATGCGTGGTGAAGCCGATCTGGTTGTTGACGATGATATGCAGCGTCCCGCCGGTGCGGAAGCCACGCGTCTGCGACATCTGGAACGTCTCCATCACGACGCCCTGGCCAGCGAACGCGGCGTCCCCGTGGATGACGATGGGCATGACCAGGTCGCCGGCCGAGTCGCTCCTTCGGTCCTGCCTGGCGCGTACCGAACCCTCTACCACGGGCCCGACGATCTCCAGGTGCGACGGATTGAACGCAAGCGCGACATGCATCTCGCCGCCGGAAGTCTCGACATTCGAGGAGAAGCCCTGGTGATACTTGACGTCGCCCATCGCGGCCGTCTCCACCAGGCGTCCCTCGAACTCGTCGAACAGGTCACCAGGTTGCTTGCCGAGGATGTTGACCAGCACGTTCAGCCTGCCGCGGTGCGCCATGCCGATTACCGTCTCGACCACGCCGTGGGCGCCCGTACGCTGCAACGTTTCGTGCAACATCGGAATCAGGCTGTCCGCGCCTTCGAGGCTGAACCGCTTGGTTCCCGGATACTGTGCGTGAAGATACTTCTCGAGGCCCTCGGCAGCCGTCAGCCGCTCCAGCACAACGCGCTTCTCCCGCGTGTCCAGCGAGGGATTCGTCCGCGCCGCTTCCACGCGCCGGCACACCCACAACTGTTCGGCGGCGTCGGCGATGTGCATGTACTCGACCCCGATCGACGTGCAGTAGGTGCGCTCGAGCGCATCCAGGATGTCGCGCAGGCGCGCCGTTCCCTCGTCAAAGAAATGCGCCGAGCCCGTCTGGAACACGGTGTCGAGATCGGCCGGCGAGAGGCCGTGATAGTCGAGGGCCAGCTCCGGCGCGTCAACCCTCCGCCAGACCCCCAAGGGGTCCAGGCGGGCGCGGCGGTGACCCCGGCTGCGGTACGCGGCGATCAACTCCAGCACGCGCACCTGCTTGGTCTCGTGTTCGTTCGAGATCTCGGTGCTGACCTGTTCCGGCCGGGCGGGTCGGGTGTGGACGCGGTTGCGTCCAAGCCGTCCGAAATGTTCGATGACGGGACCGTGCGGGATGTCGGGCGTCTGCCGCCGCCGGGGCAGCCCGTCGAAACAGTCGCTCCACTGTTCCGCGACCCCGCCAGGGTCGTTCAGGAACGACTCGTAAAGCGACTCCAGGTACGCCGCATTGCCTCCCGAAAGGTGGCTGCTCTTGCGCATCCGCTCAACGAAGGAATCCGCCATATTTGTCCTAGCCCGCTACTTCCGGATACACGGATGCTCAGGAATCTGCCGTGCACGGCATGTTCAGGCATCTCTATTGCATGAGAATGACCGCCCGGTCAAGTTCCTCGCGTCACCATCATCGACTTGATCTTGCCGATGGCGCGGGTGGGGTTGAGGTCTCTCGGACAGACGCTCACGCAGTTCATGATGCCCCTGCAACGGAAGACGCTGAAGGGGTCTTCGAGATCGGCAAGCCTTTCCGCCGTCCCCGTGTCGCGGCTGTCGGCAAGAAACCGGTATGCCTGCAGCAGGCCTGCGGGGCCGACAAACTTGTCGGGATTCCACCAGAACGAAGGGCATGAGGTGGTGCAGCACGCGCACAGGATACACTCGTAGAGGCCGTCGAGTTTTTCCCGCTCTTCCGGCGATTGCAGCCGCTCCTGGTCGGGCGGCGGCGAGTCATTGATCAGGTAGGGTTTTACACGCTCATACTGCTTGTAGAACTGGGTCAGGTCGACGACGAGATCGCGGATCACGGGCAGTCCCGGCAACGGCCGAAGCTCGAGCCGGTCGCGCTTCACGACTTCCGACAGGGGCGTGATGCACGCGAGCCCGTTCCTGCCGTTCATGTTCATCCCGTCCGAACCGCATACCCCTTCCCGGCAGGAGCGCCGGTAGCTCAGGCTCGGATCCTTCGCCTTCAGCATCTCCAGCAGATCCAGGACCATCATGTCCCTGTCCGGGGGCAGGTCGACGTCAAGGTCCTGCATCCGGGGCGACTCGTCCTGGTCGGGATTGAAGCGGTATACGCTGACCTGCATGCGTCCTCCTCTAATACCTGCGCTCTGTCGGCTCGAACGGTTCGACCAGCTCAGGCGCGAAATTGACGTGGCGCTTGGCGACCCGCCTGCTCGCCGGGAGGTAGAGCGAGTGGCATAGCCAGTTCTCGTCGTCGCGCTCCGTGTAGTCCTCCCGCGCATGCGCGCCCCGGCTTTCCGTGCGCGCCTCGGCGGCGATGGCCGTCGCTTCCGCCGTCTCCAGCAGGTTGTCGAGTTCCAGCGCCTCGAGGCGCGCGGTGTTGAAAGCGGCGCTCTTGTCCGGCAGATGCGCGTTGCCGATGCGGTCCCGCAGTTCGGACAGCGTTTGCATGCCGGCACGCATGTTTGTCTCGGTGCGGAACACGCCGAAGTTCGCCTGCATGGCCTCCTGCAGTTCCCGTTTCAGTTCCGCGACGCCTTCGCCCGACGTTGACGCGTCCCAGCGGCGCAGCCGTTCGCACGCCGCTTCGATGTCGGAGTCGCCCGGGTCCCGCGCGCTCGCGCCCTGGCGCATGACCTCTTCGAGATGCACACCCGTCGCACGGCCGAACACGACGAGGTCAAGCAGCGAGTTGCCGCCCAGCCGGTTGGCGCCATGCACCGATACGCAGGCGGCCTCGCCCACCGAGTACAGGCCCTCCACCGGGACATCGCCGTCGCTGTCCTCCGCGCGGGTCAGCACCTGTCCGTTCACCCGGGTCGCAAGCCCGCCCATCATGTAATGGCACGTGGGCACCACGGGAATCGGCTCCCTTATGGGATCAGCATGCGCGAACGTGCGGGACAGTTCGAGAATGCCAGGCAAACGGCTGTTCAGCACCTGCTCGCCGAGGTGATCGAGCTTGAGCATGACGTGGTCCGAATCCGGGCCACAGCCCCGGCCCTCGAGCATTTCGATGATCATCGAACGGGCGACCACGTCCCGGCTCGCCAGGTCCTTCGCATTCGGCGCATAGCGCTCCATGAATCGCTCGCCGTCCCGGTTGACCAGGTAGCCGCCTTCGCCGCGGCAGCCCTCGGTCACCAGGATCCCGGCGCCGTGGATACCCGTCGGATGGAACTGCCACATCTCCATGTCCTGCATCGGTACGCCCGCCCGCAGCGCCATGCCGATCCCGTCGCCGGTATTGATGTGCGCATTGGTGGTGTTCGCGTAGATGCGGCCGGCGCCCCCGGTGGCCAGCACGGTTGCCCGCGACTTGACGAACACCACCTCGCCGGTCTCGATGCAGATGGCGATGGCACCGACGATGACGCCGTCCTGGTTCTTGACCAGGTCGACCGCGAACCACTCCGACAGGAACACCGTTCCGGCGCGTATGTTCCCCTGGTACAGCGTGTGCAGCAGGGCGTGTCCGGTGCGGTCCGCCGCCGCGCAAGTGCGGGATGCCTGGCCGCCCCGGCCGAAGTCCTTCGACTGGCCGCCGAACGGCCGCTGGTAAATGCGACCGTCCTCGTTGCGCGAGAACGGCAGGCCCATGTGCTCGAGTTCGTAGACGGCCCGCGGACCCGTGGAGCACATGAACTCGATGGCGTCCTGGTCGCCGATATAGTCCGACCCCTTGACCGTGTCGTACATGTGCCAGCGCCAGTCGTCGTCGGGATCCTCGCTGCCGATGGCACAGGTGATCCCGCCCTGGGCGGAAACGGTGTGCGACCGCGTCGGGAACACCTTGGACAGCACGGCGGTGTCGAATCCCGACTGTGCGAGCTGTAACCCCGCGCGCATGCCGGCGCCACCGCCGCCGATGATGACGCCGTCGAATTCCATCACCCGCAGACCGGTCACGCGATCCTCCAGATCACCGTGATCGCCCACGCCCCGTATGCCATCAGCACCAGGCCGACGCCCACCTGGCAGGCCAGGCGAACGCCCCTTGCGACGCGACCGAAGTAATGCGGCCGCAGATAGTCCGTGCCGATCATCCACATGCCGATCCACGTGTGCGCGATGAGCGACGCGACGGCGAGGGAAGCAAAAGCCAACATCACGGGCGTGCCGAGGTATCCCGCCAGTTCCGAATGTCCCGCGCCCGGGTTGACGGCGAACCAGCCGCCGACACAAAGGGCGAACAGGGCCAGGATCACCGCCGACACGCGCTGCACGAGAAAGTCGAAAAGCCCGCGGCGGCCCGGGCTCGAGGCGTTCGTTACCACAGCCACGCTCCGAGTCCGATCGCCGCAAGCGCGGCCAGGACGAGCACGGCCCAGGAACTCCTGCGGCCCGCTTCGAGCGAATCGCCCACGTGAAAGTCCAGCAGCAAATGCCGGATACCGGCCAGCAGGTGGTAGCTCAGCGCCACCAGCACCGCCCACAGGGCCAGCTTGCCAGGCAGTGTTTCAAGCAACGCACCCACCTCGGCAAAACCGGATTCCGACCCGAGCGCCCTGTCGAGGAGCCAGATCAGGTACCCGGAACCGATGAACAGGAACGCGCCCGAAACGCGGTGCGTGATCGACGCGACCGCCGTGACGGGAAGATAGCTCGTCGGCGAGAGATCGATGGGACGATCAGCCGAGGCTCGCGCCATGGGGTCTCCCATTTGCTAGTCCAAGTGAAGCAAAAGTCTAGCAGTCCGTCGTACCAGGCGCGTGAGGATCAAAGCCGATACACCCTGGCTGCCGTGACGTAGAACATCTCCTGTTTCTCATCCTCAGTGAAGTCCTTAACGATCTTCTTCATGCCGTTCCACATCACGTGGTAAGCGATAGACATCTTGTCCACCGGGAAGTTGCTCTCGAACATGCAGCGCGACGGGCCGAAGCAGTCGATGGTGTGCAGGTAGTAGCGCTTCTGCGCGTCGACGAACTCATCAGACGTCGGCGGCATCTCCCGCGTGTTCCAGCCGAACCCGTTGTCCGGCATCGCGAGACCACCGAGCTTGGCGATCACGTTAGGGCATTCCGCGATGGCGGCGATATCGTCCTTCCACTGGACGAATATCTCTTCCTGCTTCCCCGCGTAGGCGCCGATACCCAGGGGCGTGCCGAAGTGGTCGAGAACCATCGTCGTTTCCGGTACGGCCCGGGCTAACGCCAGGTAGTCCCGGTTCTGGTGAAAGAAGTGCCACGTGTCGTAGGTGTAGCCGAGTTGCCCCAGCCTGCGCATCCCGCTACGGAAATCGCCTTGGCCGTAAGGACACGGCCGCCCCCGTCCGGGATTGGACAGCGTGCCCGTCGTGTCACATGGCCCGGCGTGCCGGATGCCGCGAAACAGGCCGCGGCCGGCTTCCTCGTGCGCCGCCAGCACCTCTTCGACACCTTCGGCAAGCCCGAGGTCCGCGTGACTGACGATGCCCGCGATTGTCGCCGTACCCTCCTTCGCCGCGCTCTCTTCGGCGACGCGTGCCACGAACTCCGTCTCGCCCACGGGCTTGAGGTGTTCCGGTCCATCCTCCCGGTAACCCGAGCGGCACTCGATGAAGACGGTCTTCTCGATGTTGTGTCCCGATTCCGTATCGGCCCACAGGTCGTCCAGCATGTACGGGCCCAATCGCCGGGGCGTTTGCCACAGGTGATGATGTGCGTCGATGATCGGGCGCCCGGGGTCGACCGTCTCCTCCACGACTGCGGCGTACCACTCCTCACTGTGCGGTTTCGGCATGCGTTCCTCCATATCTGGCTCTTGGTCCGCCGCTATTGTCGCTCAATCGAAAATCGCAGTCGCGGCCCGCACCATGCCGCCGGTCGTCGTGTGTCCAAAAGAAGCTGTGTGTCCGAAACGGGGGGCAAAAGAAGTTGTGTGTCCGAAACGGGGGGCACATGTCCGAAACGGGGGGCACAACCGCCGCATTGCGGCTGCGGTTCGCCCGCACCGCCTGGTCACCGGCGCGATATGCTTGCCCCATGTTCGACCCCATCGGTACCCGGATCAACCTCGCGCTCGCGGCCATGAACGCTCCGTCCCCGAGCGATACCCCCGAACTCGACCGCCTGTTCGCAAAGACTAGGTGTGGTCGGTGACGACCGCGACGAAACCGAACGGCGGATCTGGACCATCTGGTGTTCGCACGAGAGTGACGCCGCGGCACGCGCAATGCACGCGGCCATCGTCGCGCTTGAGGCAAGCGACTTTACGAGTGCCGGCAGGACACTGGACCGGATGGTGCGTCGCTGGCCCGACTGGGCCGAAGCCTGGAACAAGCGCACCGCCCTGCGTTTTCTCGAGGAGCGCGACTCCGACAGCCTTGGCGACATCATCCACACCCCGGAGCGCGAGCCACGCCACTTCGGAGCGTTGAGCGGTTTCGGGCAGAGGCAGATATGCCTGCGCCACGGCGACATGCATTCGGCGGTGCTCGCATTCGAACGCGTTCTGGAGTTAAACCCATGCGCTAGTGAATTGCGACAAGCCGTTGAAAAAATGCAAAAAATGGTGGGACGAACAGTCCACTGAGGGCACCATCGACCGCGCTAGCCGCCAAACGCCGGGCGCAACAATCCGATCGCGGGGATCGCGCCGTTTCGGGTGGAGAATCGCCGAGTCCGGTTTGACAATCCAAGGCGGCTGTCGAGACAATGACCGGCTCACCGGGGCACAGGTTCCATCCGCAGGAGGATGCAACAAGTATGGGAGAACGGATGGCGAGCCTGACCGTCGACTCGAAAGACCCGATCGAGTTGCCAGTGCATGCCGCGAGTGTCGGTCCAGACGTGATCGATGTGAGCGAACTCACCAACCAGGGGTACTTCACCTACGACCCCGGCTTCGTCTCCACCGCTTCCTGCAACTCCAACATCACCTACATCGACGGCGACGAAGGCATCCTCCTGCATTGCGGGTATCCCATCGAGCAGCTTGCCGAGCGCTCGGACTTCCTGGAACTGTGCTACCTGCTGCTGAACGGCGAACTGCCATCCGCCACCGAGAAAGACGATTTCGTCGGCGAAATCAGGCGGCACAGCAAGGTGGACGACCAGCTCCGCAATTTCTTCACCGGGTTTCGCCGCGATGCCCACCCCATGGCCATGATGTGCGGCGTCGTCGGTGCGCTGGCGGCCTTCTATCACAACTCGCTTGACATCACGGACGCATCGCATCGCCGGGATACGGCGCACCGCCTGATCGCGAAGATGCCGATCCTCGCGGCGATGAGCCGCCGTCATGCGCTTGGATTGCCGTTCGTCGACTCGCGCGACGACCTCGGCTACGCCGGGAGCTTCCTGCACATGATGTTCGCGCCAGCGGACGGGGACTACGAGGTCAACCCGGTTCTGGCGCGCGCATTCGATCGCATCTTCCTGCTGCACGCCGATCACGAACAGAACGCCTCGACATCGACCGTGCGCCTCGCCGGCTCCACCGGCGCCAATCCATACGCCTGCATCGCGGCCGGCATCGCGGCCCTGTGGGGCCCCGCCCACGGCGGCGCCAACGAAGCGGTGCTCAACATGCTTGCCGAGATCGGGACTCCGGAGAACATCGGCAAGTTCGTAAAGCGCGCAAAGGACCCCGACGATCCGTTCCGGATCATGGGATTCGGGCACCGCGTGTACAAGAACTACGATCCGCGCGCCCGCGTCATGCAGCAGACCTGCCGCGAGGTGCTGGACGAACTCGGGGTGGAGAACGACCCCACCCTGCAGATGGCGCAGCAACTCGAGCGGATCGCGCTGGAGGACGAGTATTTCGTCGACCGGCGGCTATATCCGAACGTCGACTTCTATTCCGGCATCATCCTGCGCGCGATCGGCATTCCCGAAGACATGTTCACGGTCATCTTCACCACCGGACGCACGCCGGGCTGGATCGCGCACTGGTGCGAGATGGTCGCCGTGCCGTACAAGATCGGGCGTCCGAGGCAACTCTACACCGGCGCCTCGCGCAGGGACTTCGTTCCGATCGAAAAGCGCTGAGCCCGCCGCAGCGCTACGCGCCGTCGACGCGCCGCAGGCGTTCCACCAGGCTCGACGTATCCCAGCGTTCGCCGCCGAGCGCCTCCACTTCCGCGTAGAACTGATCGACCAGTGCGGCGACCGGCAACCGCGCACCGAACTTGCGCGCAGCGGCAAGTGTCAGGTCGAGATCCTTGCGCATCCACTTGACCGCAAAACCGAAGTCGAACTCCCGCTTCGCCATGGTTTCGGCGCGGTTGTCCATCTGCCAGCACTGCGCCGCTCCCTGGGATATGACGCGGATCACCTGGCGGACGTCGAGTCCCGCCTTTTCGGCGAAATGCATGCCTTCCGAAATGCCCTGGATGATTCCCGCGAGGCACAACTGGTTGACCATTTTCGTGAGTTGGCCCGATCCGACATCGCCCATCAGCGTGACAGCGCGCCCATAGTGCTGCATGACGGGCTCCGCGACAGCGAAAGTGTCAGGGTTGCCGCCGACCATGATAGTGAGCTGGCCATTCTCCGCGCCCGCCTGACCGCCGCTCACGGGCGCATCGAGAAACCCGGCGCCCCGCGCCGCCGCCTCGCGCGCGAGTTCGGCTGCAAGATCGGCAGATGCCGTCGTGTGATCCACCACGATCACGCCGCCCTTCACTCCCGCCAGCACGCCGCCGTCGCCGAGCGTGACGCTTCTGACGTCGTCGTCGTTGCCGACACACATGAACACGATGTCGGCGTCCCGCGCCGCCTCTTGCGGTGTCGGAGCCGCTTCACCGCCGTGCTCGCCGACCCATTGATCCGCGCGGGCCGCGGTACGGTTGTACACCCGAACGGGATGCCCCGCGGCAGCCAGGTGGCCAGCCATCGGGTAGCCCATGATTCCCAAGCCCACGAATGCCAGTTTCTTTTGGTTGTCCATAGTCACCTGCCCGCCAGTTCACATTCACCTTACCGCAAAACCGAAGTACCCACCGCACAGGCGCATGTAGTGGCTTCCGTCCGAGCCCATCGACGGACGTAGACCCGACTATCCAGCGCGACCCTGTAGCAGGCCCCTGGCAGATGACACGGCCGGACGACCCGCGGACCGACATTTCAAAACGTAATGCCGCATCGCCTTCGATTCGTGTAATCTCCACCTTGGGGACCCAGAGGGGCGCTTTACCTCGACTGTATGTATTGGCTTCTGGCCACGTTCTTCCTGCTGGCACTAGCCTTCTCCTTCTTCTGCTCGCTGTGGGAGGCGGTGCTGCTAAGCATCCAACCCAGCCATGCGAAGCTCGAATCCCAGCAGGGCACCCTCACCGGAAAGTACCTTGAGGACTTCAAGGCCAACATCGACCGGCCGCTGGCCGCGATCCTGACGCTCAACACCATCGCGCATACCGTTGGCGCCCTCGGTGTGGGCGGAGAAGCCGCCACCATCTGGGGCCAGACGAGTCCCTGGATCACGAGGGTCGCGGTTCCGGTGGCGATGACCATCGCGATACTCGTGTTTTCCGAAATCGTGCCGAAGACCATCGGTGCGCTGTACTGGCGGCGCCTGGTGACGTTCACGGTCCACTCGGTGCGCATCCTGACCATCGTGCTGACGCCCTTCGTGTGGCTGAGCCAGTACATTACGCGCGGGTTGAAGAGCGAGTCGACGCAACCCGTATTGACCCGCACGGACCTGCTGGCGATGGCGGAGCTCGGAGCGGAGGAAGGCGTCTTCGATGCCGAAGAAAGCGAGATGATCGGCCACCTGATCCGGTTTCAGTCCATCCAGGCGCGCGATGTCATGACGCCTCGCACGGTGGTTGCCCTGGCGTCCGAGACCGAGTCCATCGCCGAGTACTACGGCAATGCCAAGCGGCAGCGGTTCTCGCGGATCCCGCTGTACAACGACTCCATAGACCACATCACCGGCTATGTGTTGAAGGACGACGTGCTCTCCGCTCTCGTGGACGGGCGCGGCGCCGATCCCCTCGCGAATCTGCGCCGCGAGATCGTCGCCGTCGACGAGTCCTACGCCATCACGGACCTGTTCACGACCCTGCGGTCGCGCCGGGAGCACCTGGCCGTCGTGATGGACGACTTCGGCGGCATGGCGGGCATCGTGACCATGGAGGACGTCATCGAAACGCTCATCGGCCTCGAGATCGTGGACGAAACGGACGCAACGACGGACATGCGGGAGTTGGCGCAACGCCATCGGGTTCGACGGGCGAGAGCACTCGGCACGCTGGACGGACCGACTGATCAGGATGCCAAGTAGCTGCACAGCCACGGTCGCGACCACGCAATCTGACCGCTGAACACACCGCATCGGGCGACGCGGCGAAATCCGCAAGGTGGTGATGCGCGACGTTCCGGACATCGACGTTCCGGACACACACCAATCACAACGTTCCGGACACACACCAACATATCACAACGTTCCGGACACACACCAACATCGACGTTCCGGACACAATCGACGTTCCGCGACGTTCCGGACACATGCATCGACGTTCGCACCGGCTCTCGGACGACTTGTTCGGACACACATCCCTGACCCTCGTCTTGGAAAGGCCGATGGATTGCGTTGTCCCACCGGGGGATATCCCACACCAGTGGCAGCAGAATCCATATTCCCGCGACGTTGATCGACTACACACTTTCGCGAACCTGGCCATCGACGGCGCGACCCTGATCCGGCCACACTTCCTCCATGGCGACTCCTCGACACATGCTCGTCGACGACCAGCATCCCTGCGACTACCACCTCGCCTCCCGCTGCGTCCGTGGCGCATGGCTCTGCGGCCGCGACAAGCGGTCCGGCAAGGACTATTCGCACCGACGCCGATGGCTCACGGAGCGGCTTCTCATGCTTGCTCGGTGCTTCGCCGTCGAAATCTACGCCTACGCCATCATGAGCAACCACTTCCACATCGTCGTGCACTACGATCCCAATGCCTGCCTTGCCTGGAACGACGACGAGGTTGCCAATCGATGGATCGAGGCCTTCCCGCCGAGGACCCGACCCCGCCAGGACCAGGACGTCGCCAAAGCGGAAGCACGGACAACCCTACTCGGCGACCCCGCGCGACTCGACCGCGCCCGGCGCACCCTCGGTTCGCTATCCCACTTCATGAAGCACCTTAAGCAGCCAATCGCCCGCCGCGCCAACGCCGAAGACGGCTGCGACGGCCATTTCTTCGAACAGCGCTTCTACTCTGGCGCCCTGCTCAATGAGCAGGCCGTACTCGCCGCTATGGCATACGTCGACCTGAATCCTGTGCGGGCCAGGTTGGCACGACGCATCGAGCAGTGCCGCGACGCCTCCGTCCGAGACCGCCTGCGCGAAGATAGCGCGGCGGCCCTCGCCGCCTACTTGCAACCTCTCGCCTCGGGCCTCAAACCGAACGCCGCGACTCGACTCGACGTCACACTCGCCGAGTACCTCGATCTCCTTCGCGACATGACGGCGGCGCAGGCGGCACCGTCGCCACAACCGGCGGACCGAGTCGCCCGCTGGATCGCACGCACTGCCTCGCTACGCAAGCGGCAGCGCGCATATGGGACCTTCCAATCTCTCCAGAAGTGGACCGAAAAGCGCGGCTTCCAGATGCGCGAGACGCCTCTGCCCGCCTGACCTCTCGCCCTGAGGGCCAGCGGCTTCAACGCCGTTCTCGGACGCCATCGGAGCATATCTTCTCTCCCGAGCCCGGTTTCGGCACCAAACCGAGCTGACTCATCCCCATGCCTTCCCCGTCGACAACGAGTGACCTCGCGCGGTTCTGAACCGTTGGTGCCGCCGTTTTGGGCGCCGTATACCTGCCCCGGTTCCACATGACTCAGGTCGCCATGGTTATTGTGTGTGTCCCGAATCCAGCCTCCCGAATCCAGCCATGGTGGTCATGTGTGTCCCGAATCCAGATAATCTCGAATCCAGCCATGGTGGTCATGTGTGTCCCGAATCCAGATAATCTTGTCCCGAATCCAGATAATCTGTGTGTCCCGAATCCAGATTGTCCCGAATCCAGATAATCGACGGGTCATGTCGCGCAGATCGCTACCCAGTGTCGACGCCGTACTGTCGGACGCGTCCGTCGCGCCCGTCATCGCGCATTGGGGACTGCAGGTGGTCAAGGACGCCGTGCGCCAACTCCAGACGGAAGCTCGTGGAAGCGAGGTTCCCGATTGGGCCACCACAGCTTCGGACTACGCCCCGGCGATAGAAGATTGGATCACCTCCCGCGTCGGGCATGGGTACCGGCGGGTATTCAACCTCACGGGCACTGTCATCCACACCAACCTGGGCCGCTCCGTCCTTAGCGCCGAGGCAATGAAGGCGGCAGTAGAGGCCGCCACCGCACCAGTCACGCTGGAGTTCGACCTGGATTCCGGCCGACGCGGCAGCCGCGAGGGCATCGTCACGCACAGGCTGAAACTCCTGACCGGCGCGGAAGCGGCCACGGTGGTCAACAACAACGCCGCCGCCGTGATGCTGATGCTCAACACACTGGCCCTCGATCGATCCATCCCCGTATCTCGGGGCGAACTGATCGAGATCGGCGGCAGCTTCCGCATTCCTGACATCATGGCGCGTTCCGGCAGCCGCCTCGTCGAGGTCGGCACCACCAACCGCACCCATCCAAGCGACTACGAGAATGTGATCGACAGATCCACCGCACTGCTGCTGAAGGTCCATCCGAGCAACTACCACATCGAGGGATTCGCCAAGTCGGTGAGCGAGAAAGAACTCGTCCGCCTCGGCCGGGCGCACGACCTGCCGGTCTGCATCGATCTCGGCAGCGGCACCCTCCTCGACCTCGAACGGCTCGGCCTGCCGCATGAACCGACGGCCCGCGAGATGATCGCGGCGGGCGTGGACCTCGTCACGTTCTCCGGCGACAAGCTGCTGGGCGGCGTCCAGGCCGGCATTGTCGTCGGCCGCGCCGACCTCGTCGCGCGGCTCGACAGCAACCCGATGAAGCGCGCCCTGCGCGCGGACAAGATCACGCTCGCGATCCTGGACGCGACGCTGCTCGCATACGAAGACGAATCCACCGTGACCGAACGCATTCCGCTGCTGGCCACGTTGACGACGCCGCTTGAGGAACTCGACGCGCGCGCCGCGGCCGTGTCGGGAGCCATGGCAGATCGTCTTGACGACGCGCTATCCGTCAGCATCGAGGCATCGCAGTGCCAGCTCGGCAGCGGCGCCCTGCCGGATCAGCACGTACCTAGCCGCGCTGTCGCCATCTCCGGTTCCAGTAGGGAAGTCGAGAAACTCTCCGCCAAGCTTCGGCATTTGCCCGTCCCTGTCATCTCGCGCCGGCAATCCGGACGGCTCTGGCTCGACATGCGGTGCGCAGAGCCGCTGGATGAACTGATCGCCTCCCTCAAGACCCTGTCGACGTGATCGTCACGCTCGCGGGTCACGTCGACCACGGCAAGACTGCCGTCGTGCGGGCATTGACCGGCGTCGACACCGACCGTCTCGCCGAGGAACAGCGCCGGGGGCTGACCATCGACATAGGATTCGCATATGCCGACATCGGCGGCGCCCGCATCGGCTTCGTCGACGTGCCCGGCCACCGCCGCTTCATTCACAACATGGTTGCCGGCGTCGCCCGTAACCAGTACGCCCTCCTCGTCGTCGCCGCCGACGACGGCGTCATGCCGCAGACGGTGGAACACCTGCAGATTCTGAAGCTGCTCGGCCTGCGCAAGGGCATCGTCGCACTGAACAAGATCGATCGGAGCGAGCCCGACCGCATCGCCACGGTACGCGACGACATCCAGGGACTAACGTCGGATTCGTTTCTGCGCGATGCCAAGATCGTCGAGGTCTCATGTAGCGATGGCCGCGGCATCGATACGCTGCGCGCACATCTGCAACAGGCCGGCGAGGCCTATGCGACCAGTGCCGAGGACCGCGCATTCCGCCTCGCCGTGGACCGCGTTTTCGCTCTGCGGGGGGTGGGCGTTGTCGCCACCGGGACAGTGGTGTCGGGCGCGACGCGTACCGATGACCGCCTGGCGATAGCGGCGACCGGCCAACCACTGCGCGTACGCGGACTGTTCGTTCAGGACGCTCCCGCGAAGCGGGCTGCCGAGGGCGATCGCGTCGCGCTCAACGTGACCGGCGCACGTTTGGATGACCTTGCAAGGGGCGACTGGATCGTCGCTGAGTCCACCGCCGGCACGACGCGAAACGCCGCCCTGGAGCTTGAGGTGCTGGACGATTTCCCGCGTGCGGTCCGGCACTGGGCACCGGTCCACGTCTATGCCGCGACCAGCCATAGCCAGGGAAGGATCAGCCTGCTGGACGCTTCACCTATCGAACCCGGCGCAAACGCCGCCGCAGACATCGTCCTGACGGAACCGGCACACATCAAGGTCGGCGACCGCTTCATCCTCCGCGACCAGGACCTCGACCGGACATTGGGCGGCGGCACGGTCATCGACATCGAGGCACCGCACGGACGCCGTCGGGCGCCAGACCGTCTTGATCGCATCGCTGCGGTGCGCGGCGCCTCCACGGAGGATGCCCTCGCTGCGCTGGCACGCCGCGACGCCGTACCTGCGAGTACATTCCGGAACAACTGGAACCTCACGGCGAATGCCATGCGCGAACTCGTGCAGCGATCGGGACTCATCGAACACGGCGATCACATCGTGCATCCGGAACTTGCGAACGCAACCGAGCGCGCGGTCATCGACACGTTGGCCAAACACCACGAAACGGAACGCGAAAGCGGCGGCATGCCATTGGAATCCCTCGCCGACGCGCTCGGTGCATCGACGACCATCACCCGCATCGTCATCGAAAGCCTGACCGAGTCGGGCGAAGTCCGCGCCCAGTCCGGCAGCTACGCCCTAGCCGAACACAGCGCCGAGGTCCCCCAAGCCCTGGCGACCCTCTTCAACAGCATCGAACCGCTCCTCGACTCCGAGCAACCGCCGAGCCTCGGCGACGTGGCAAAGCGGCTTCGGACGCCCCTGCCCGCACTGGAGCGCGACATGCGCGCTTTGGCCGCCATCGGCCTGTGCCAGCGCATCAGTCCCAACCGGTACTTCCTGAATGCACGCCTGCGCGCCATGGCCGACGTTGCCCTAGGTTTGCAGGAGAACTTCACCGTACGCCAGTTCCGCGACGCCACCGGGATGGGACGCAACGTGGTCATCGAAGTACTGGAGCACTTCGATCGCAAGGGCTTTACGCGCCGTAAGGGCGACTCCCGACGCGTCGTGGGCGATCCGGGCCAAGTGCTAGACTGACACGCGGAAGAGCATCGCCTCCGGTGGGGCGCGCGGCCTTCAAAGCCGTTGAGACGCGCAGACGTGTCTGGTGGGTTCGACTCCTACCTCTTCCGCCACCAATGTTAAATAAGTTATTGTTATTCAATAAGATTCTAGGCAGAACGCCAACCGGGTATCACTTTGGAAACCACAGCTGCGAGACTATTGGCGCCAGCATTGGGCGGTCGGCGGTCGTATGGGTTCGGTCGTGCCGGTACGACGGGGTGGTTCTACGCCGGAGTCTCTCCGAACGCAGGTTGGTCACCGGATCCAAGCTGCGGTCAAGCTGACCGAATCCAATCGGCGAGCGGCCATAGAGCCAGCGCGACGCCGTAGGCGATGACTTTCTTGGTAATGTGCCTCTCAAGGCGATCTTGGGCGTCGTGCTCCTCAACCTGGTCGACTACGATTGAGGACTCGAAGTTGTCCGTGGCCATCGCTACGGCGGACGTCACGTCGTTGGCCAAGAGAACGGGCGAGCCGCTCTGCCCATCGACGGAAGGGAAGCTCAGTTCGTATGCGCTATAGGAGCGGCCCGCGCGTTGATGGCGAAACGCCCTCTGGATGTGCCCGGTTAGCAGGCGGGGTTCGAGTGCGACCCGGCCAGGAGATTGAATACGCCGAGGATAGCCATAGGACAGGATTTCTGTTCCGAGGTGGAATCCGCCGATATCGTCAGGTGGCTTGGCCAGCTCGAAGTATGGGATGGCATCGTCCTCATCAAAGGTGAGAAGGGCGACGTCGGCGGACGGATGAACGACTAGCGAACGCGGGCTTCGAAACTGAGCGTTACAGGTGGTAGTTGTGCGGGCAATTTCCAAATGGAGGCGATCAGGCGTCGCGTCTTGCACGACATGAGCGGCGGTGACGACTAGCCCGGGTCTCTCCACGCCGAAGGCCGTTCCGGCGAAACTGATCTGTCTGCGTTGACGTTGGACGCCCAGGGGGCGGACGTATGTCTTGATGTTGACGGTCATTTGTCCGAGTTATGGTTCTGCCTTTGCGCTACAAGCGTGGCCCGCAGACCTGCATCTGGTTTGGGGCGGCGGTGAACTCTACCATTGCGAAGAGCAGAGGTAGATCTGTCCCGAACGTCCGGCCCCGCTTCTGGCGGGCCGCAGGCAGGAATCGGCGCCCGCGGCAATCAGCACCATCCCGGCTTCGCCGAACGCTTACCGGCGGTCAGGCGGTCAGGCGGTCAGGCAGTCAGGCGGCGAGGCAGTGGTCGCGATTTGGGTAGTTCGCCGCGAGGCGCTTAGTACGGACCACGCTGTCCGAAGAGCTAGGTGCGTGACGGCGTGAGGGGGAGGTAACGACCGGGCTTCGCCTCGTCAATGAACGAGAAAGTGGGTGCCCGATCGCCTGTCGCTCAATATTGCTTTCAATGAGCACCTCCTTGCCGCAAGTCATGTCCCGCAGCAACGCGAACTCTACCTCGGAGCGGGCGATCATAGAAGCGATGTGCTTCACGGTCAGCGGTGCATAGGGGTTCGCGTCACCCCAGCAAAAGGTGACGGGGCAGTCTAATCCAATACCGAAATGAGCCTGAACGGAGAGGTAGGCGGAGTCGGAATC
>JAPOYI010000085.1 GCA_026706665.1 Gammaproteobacteria bacterium
CAGTTGGTTGTTTTTGGTCCATCCATACTAGCGAGTGTGTACGAGCGTGTACAACCGTGAGGTGCGCCGCCAACGCCCAGAGTCCACCTGGAGTGCGCCCCCTCTGAGTGGACAGGTTAGCGTTGGCGAATTGACAGGCTTGCCGCTTATCGGAGGGAGCAACGATGGCCAAACACCGCACCTACAACATGGACTTCAGCTGCCAGGTCGTGCTGGAGTTCCTGGGTGGCGCTGTACGGTTCTCCAAACGGCACGACGGCCGCGCAACCTGATCCGCGTCTGGATCGCCAAGTACGAGGCGGGCGAGTTGAACGACGAGACCGAGACGGCGAACCTGCTGCAGGAGTACGAAGCGCGGACCGCAGCGCTTGAACGCCTAGTCGACCGCCCAGTCTCTGGAGATCCGGGCCTAAAGGGGCTCGCACCGCGTCAGCGAGAAACGTGCGTACACCCGTCATTGGAGCCCGACGGGATGTCCGTTGCCCGTGAGTGCGAGCTGATGGGTCTGCCACGTTCGACCTACTACGACGCGTCGAACGTAGAAAAGCCGACGACGCCGAGATCCTCACGCGCATGCGGGCGATCTGGGACGAATTCGAGACCTACGGCTACGGTCTTGCTAGGGGCAACTGTAAATTGCCCATTTGGAGTGAACCCCTGAAGCTGGACACCGGGTTCTGAGATTTAGGCCGCTTGCTGGGCATGCCGAGTCTCAAAGTCCGCCGGGCTTAGATAGCCCAGTGCCGAGTGGAGTTGCCGTTCGTTGTAGAGCTGATCGAGGAAGCGCGGCAGGTGCGCCACGACGTCGTCGAAGGTCTCGTAGTCGTTGAGATGGACCTCCTCGCACTTCCCCGTCTTGATGAAGCTCTCGGCCTGGGCGTTCTCGTAGGGATTGCCGCGCCTGCTCATCGAGCCCCGCATCCTCCACTCGGACAGGACCGCCCGGGAGGCCGACGAACCGTAGTGGCTGCCGCGATCCGTGTGGTGAATGCACCCTGGCGACGGTTGCCGGTGCGCCAGTGCCGCCCGCAGCGCAGCGATGGTCACCCGAGCATCGATCCGGCGTGACACCGCGTTGCCGACGACGCGCCGCAACCAGGCGCCCGGGATCACCGCCAGATAGACGAACGGTCCGCGCGTGCGGATGTAGGTGATGTTCCCCACCCAGAGCTGATTCGGCCCGGTCGGCGTGAAGTCGCGCGCGAGGTTCGGGAACACGCCCTGCGCACGGCCACCGTCGCTCGTCGGCACCGTGCGACGCTGGCTTCACGCTCAGACCGGACTGACGCATGATCCGCGCCACGCGCTTGTGATTGACGCGCCGACCGTCGTGCGGCAGTTGCGCCGTGACGCATCGGTAACCGTAGCGGGGGACAAGATAAACGCCGGCGAGGCGCTGAGCGAGTCCGACGTCGCGGAGCTGCCTTGCGCCGACTAGGCAACTCGGCGCGGGACTCGCTCACGGGAACCTTCAACCCGGCCATTCGCCAAGTCGTAAACTCGGGCATCCGAACAGGCAAGCTGAGCGGGCTCGAGGAACGCCTCTTCCCGCATAGCGTCAACGCCGAGGTACGGCACCAGGATTTGAGGCGCGAGCTGTCGATCGACGCGACCTGAGAACGGTCGAGCGGCGCTTGCGTCGTACCGGCTACCGGCGGCTGCTGGCGGCGAAGACGAGGATGCGCTTCGAGACGCCGCCGGGGCGGCAGTTTCAGATCGACTTCGGCGAGCGACGCGTGCCGGGGGCATGGGAGCAAAACGGCATGTCCGAGACGGATCCCTGCAACGGTTCGGTTAGCTCCGGGCCGACAGCCACCACCCTTGAAGCAGAACTACGCCCTTTGGTCGCGTGTGTAGCGGAACGGGAAACATTGGATGGATGATAGCTTCTGCAGTCCCGATGGAGACCGAGAGCATCGACATGACGATGAAAGTCGTGAATAGCGTGCCTAAAAGGCTGTACAAGTACCTGGAGTTCAACGAACGAACGCTCGAGTCGCTCGTCCATGACGTGCTGCATTTCGCCGACCCGAGCAAGTTCAACGACCCGCTGGACACCCGGCCCTCGCTGGAGGTGGACGTCGAGGAAGGGAAACTCAGGGAGATCCTGAGGGTTCTTGTCGAACAACGCGTCGGCGACGAGATGACCAAAGCCTTGAGAACGGCGAAGATCCGCGGTCCACGGGCGGCGGAATACACTGAGCGGCAAAGTCGCAGACTGGCGGACAGGGACTTGCGCAAGGTCGAGTACTACGCGACCGATTCTGATGCCGGGGACTTGAAAAGTCTCCTCGGTCACAAGATCGAGATTGAGTTGCTGCGTCGCTATCCGGGCGGGATCGTCTGTCTCGGCGAGCGGGCGACCTGCCCGGTGATGTGGAGCCACTACGGTGAAGACCATAAGGGGATATGCATCGGCTACTCGGTGCCGGAGGCGACGACCGTCCACCAGGTGAAGTACGGCGGCAGCAGGTCGATCAAGGCGAGCACGGTGGCCGCTATGCTGACGGAGAGCGATGACGCTCGGCGCGAAGTTGACGACGCGGTGCTTCTGCGGAAGGCCTCGCCGTGGCGCTACGAGCGGGAGTGGCGTCTGCTTGGCCGTCAAGGGGGCAACCTCTCTGCACTTGAACTGGAGGAGGTCGTCTTCGGTGTGAAGTGCAGCGACACCGTGAAATACGTGGTTATCAAGGCGTTAAAGGATCGCGAGCGACATGTGGAGTTCTTTGAGGTACGAGAGACCCCGGGACGCTTCCAGCTCAGGAAGGGGCGCGTGTATGCCCAGGAGCTGTTGGCGCTGCTGCCGACACGGGGACTCTCGATTTTCGACGGCTTTGACCAGGTATGAGGGCAGTCTGGCTAAGGAAAGCGGCTCGGTGTGCTGGATCCCACACACCGGGCAACCGCGAGGGCTGCGGTCGCGACCACCATTTGGCTGGTGACTGCGGCATTGGAGCGGAGGTTGTGGCGGGCAAGTGGACGGGCAATACGCGGTGGGCTTCGAGGCGAGCACGCGAGCGGAACTCGAGCCCGAGCTCAGAGCCTCTCCGGACCAGTTCCGGAGTTGGGCAACGGCCTGACGACACGGCACGGTGGAAGACCGGGCGATTGGCAGATGATTCGGCCCGTTGCCGACTCCCGTGCGCTCTTCGTCGCGGACCTCCGCACCAACCAGGGCCGGGTGGTTCTGCGTGTGAACCCGGCCAACGGGTTTCTCCGCGGTTGCGACTGGGCTGCGAACGACCGGGTGCTGTGCACGGTCTACCGCTATCCCGAACTGCGGCGCCGGAAGACCGTTCCGCCGCAAGGATATTCGAAGCCGATGTGGACCGTTGTTCGCCTGGTAGCGGTCAACCCTGACGGAACCGGTTGGCTCGAACTCGTCCCCAAGCCGACGAGAGCGCCGCGCCACGGGATCCTCGGGGTCGACTGGGGCTACAACGACAAAGAGCACCGCGTGCTCGCGTACCTTGGCGGGCGGAGACGTCCCGGTGTCCCTGCGGCGGGACGATGCATTCAACGACTCCGTCTATCGGGTGAATGCCCCCACCAACGCGATGGAGCGGTTCAGTCGCCCGTCCCGGGGATCACGGAGTGGAGCGCGGATGCCGCGGGCGTGGTGCGGCTTGGCATGGGCAGCTATTCGCTACCGTACTTCGGCGAAACCGACCGGAAAAACGCGTTCGCAAGCCCGAAGGCTGTCGTAGTCGAGTCAGGCAGGCAAACGGTGGTTCCTATTCCCCACTTGGGCGCCCCGGCGTTTGTCCCGAGGGTGCTTGGCTACAACGAGCGAAATGGCAGCGCGTACGTGGAAGCGGTCGCCAACGGCGGCGACCGTATCGGCGTCTGGGAAGTCGATGCCAGGACTTTGGCGATCCTGCGGCCACTGGTCGCCCACCCCGAACGCGACGCGGTGGCCACGCCCATCCGCGGTGCAAGCTGCGGGCTGGTTGGCCTGGGCCACCTGGGGCTGGACCCTCAACGCTTCACTTGGCTCGACGATTCCTTCGGCTCGGCCATGAAGCAAGCGGAGACCCGGATTCCGGGAAACCTGGTGGCCATCGAGTCTATGAGCAAAGACTGCGCGAGGGTGATCTTGGCGGTTTCCGGAGAGGACCAGAGCATCGCGTTGCCGCGCCTGGACGGGCGCGTGGTCTCGTCGCAACCCCTACGGTATCGCGCCCGCGACGGCACAGTCATCGACGCGCGGATAACTCTGCCGCCGGTGGCCAAAGTGGCGCTGCCCCCGGTGGTCGTGTACCCGCTGCACGGTCTGCCCGGCAGGAACGCGGTTTTCGATCCGTGGACGCAGTTCCTGGTCGACCGTGGCTACGCGGTCTTTCGACCTCTGGTTCGCGGATCGCTCGGGCGGGGAACCCGTCACATGCTTGCCGGCTTCGAGCAGAACAGCCGGGTTCTGCAGGACGACTTCGCCGACGGCATCGCCTGGCTGGCGGACCAAGGGATTGCCGATGCGCGCGCCGTCTGCTACGTGGGCCAGGGAATGGGCGGGTTTCTCGCGCTCGTTGGCGCCGCAGGAGACGAGTCCAATGCACGTTGCGCGGCGCACTTCGCCTTCTCAACACTGGCCAACGACCGACTGAACGCACATGAGACCCCCTCGCTGCACCGGCACGAGTTCGTCTGGGATTGGTGGTCAAGGCGGGAGCCCAGGTTGTTCCGCCGCGGAAACGGGCCTTGGGGCTTCGTCGAAACGAGCGAGGAAAGGCGGCGCTTGGCGTCTATGCGGTCGCCGCTGCACAAGGCGAAACACCCCGGCTACTCGATTCTCCTGGACACGCCCAACCATCCGCATCAAGCGTATTCCGGGCAGTCGAGGCGATACGGCAGGGCCATGTCAGAGGCCGCGAAGCTGTTCCACACGATCCCCGAGGGCGGTCCGAGGCAAAGGACGTTTCTTCGGAATCTGGCGTCCTTCCTGGAAAACGAACTCCGGTCACGGGATTAGCGTTTCTCGAGGTGCGCAATCCTGTTGCCGGCTCGAGTGCGTAAGGAATGCCTCACCGTGGGCCCGAGGGCAGTTCGTGCCTGGTCGAGCATGTCGACGTGCGCTGCCCGCAGGTAATGCCGGCTACAATCTCGTGGCAATCAGCAGGAGGTCAGGCAATGCCAAGAGAGGTCGAAGCCGGACAGACCATATTTGTACAGGCATGCGCCCGAATGATGAGCGCTGCCTGGATCAAATGCCAGATGGAGGAGACCTCCACCGCGCCGCGAGCGAACCTCAGCGGGATCGCTTACTCCATGCGGTTCACGATCGCATCGGACATCGGGATGGCCTTCGAACTGGGCTTGAAGTCCGTGGCACAGGGCTTGTCGCCCAACCCGGATGGACAGCCGCAAGTCCTCAACAGCCACGAGCTACATTCGGTCCTTTGGCGAAGCATACCGCCACAGGTCAGACAGGAAATAGACGACGACGCTGAGTGGGGCGTCTGCGGAATGTTCGGAGCCGATAACGCGGGGAAGGTTCTGCCATTCTCGGACTACGTCCGTAAGCATGCCGACTTCCTCGATAGAACGGTGGACAACAGGTACGCGATTCCTGGGGACTCGCAGTGGAAGTCGGACCACCGTTTCATCTTGGGTGACAGGTGGCTGCCGGGCTACGTCTTCTCGGAGACCAACGCGGGGAACACATGCGTCGATGGGCTCGGGATCCTGCTCGCGTATTGGTGGGCAATCATGAAGAAGGCTTGCGGTCTTCGATGGGAGGATGCCCGTTGCGAAGCCGACAAGGAACTGGCGGCCGATCGGGACGAGGCGTGGGCACTTGTGGACCGAGCCACGGGGCAGATGTTTGGGAACATCAAGGTGCTGTCCCGCCAAGGCTTGGAGAAGAAGCGATAGGAGGACATAGAGAGCTAGGAGGCAGTCGGCACCTAATGTTGAGTTGGGACGTATGCTCGACTCTCGAGCCGAGAGTTCAAGCCTCGCGGTCGCAAGCACGAACGGGCCCGAGGCATCGCCCCGTCACTACCGCGGGGCTGCAGAATCTCGCAACGCCGTGTCGCGGTGCCGAACTGAGCCGCGGGATTCCGGTAGTGACGGGGCGCGGGGCGCGGAACCCGGCGCGGCCCCCGTGGCGGCGGGCGCGGCTGGAAAATTCAGCTGGTGACGCGCTGATGATGCCTGTATAGTGCGCCGCGCTTTGGAGCCGTCCTATGACGGCCTCGCCGGGGGCCACCTCGGAAGTCCAGGGCGTCCTGGGCGCGTCGAAGCAATTCGGCGATGACCGTAGCGCTACGGCCGTGAACCGGGGAACACCCGGTAGTCCGGGAAGCCGG
>JAPOYI010000127.1 GCA_026706665.1 Gammaproteobacteria bacterium
CTGTTCCATGGTAGTGCCGCAGATACCCGTAGATTTTGGTTTGACGGCGCACCAGGGCCATACAACCTGTCGCCCGGTGGGGCGCCATGCTGTGCCCCAGCCGCGCCCACCTATCGTCCCGCGAGCGCTGAAAGCCCGAGCGACATCCTGCCGATGGCTGAAGGGGCCGGAATCTGGCAGTCCGTAAACCGCGGCCGTGGCGTGCCGCTGGGACCATCCTTGACACCTTCAAGGTGCGTCACCACACTCGCCTGACACTCCGACGGAAACCCCGCATGGGAACTCTCGGCTCCGGCGCCGTCCTGACTGCCATCCTGGTGTTCGGCTTCGAGACGGTCGTGGGCGCGACGGTTGACGGCCCGCGGCTCACGTGGGACGTGTCGTTGTGGGGCAAACCTCGGGCCGGAACCGCGGTTGCGGACGCACTTGCGACCGTTGTCGAGGAGCGCACTGGCGGCAAGTGGCGAATGACGCTGCACTACGGCGAAGCGCTATCCAAGGCCCGCGAGAATCTCGACGGCATCGCGATAGAAGCGTTTCAGGCCGCGATGTTCTGCAACTTCTACCATCCCCGAAAAAACCCGGCGCTCATGGTGTTGACGATGCCGTTCCTGCCGATGACGGACTGGGAAGCCAACCGCCGCATTCGCGAGGCGGTGTATGCCCATCCGGCGGTCGTGAAGGAAATGGCTCGGTGGAATGCCATGATCTACACTTCAACGTTCCTGCCCCAGTACGAACTGCTCGGCCGGGGCGAACCTCCCGCGGACCTCGCGGGATGGAAAGGCCTGACCGTGCGCGCCGGAGGGGGCTTGGGCCAGGCCATGAGGCTGCTCGGCGCAACGCCCGCGAGTTCCACGGCCACGGAGGTCTACACCGGGGTCCAGCAGGGCACCATGGATGCGGCATCGTTCCCGTTCACCTATGGCCACGTCTCCTATCGCATCCACGAGGTGGCCGAGTGGTTCACCGGGAACCTCTCTCCGGGGACGGCCGACTGCCCGCTCGTATTCGGCATCACGGCGTACGATGCGTTGCCGCCCCAGTACAGGCAACTCCTGGCGGAAGTGAAGGAGAAGGTGATCGCGGCGCAGATCCAGGCCTACCTCGACGTCGATGCGGTGAACCTGCCGATGCTGAAGGAAACGCTCACGGAGATTCGCTATACCGATGCGCAACTGGCCCAGTTTCGCGCGCGCGCCGGGAGACCGGTGATCGATGCCTGGATCGACGAGAACGCGCGCCGCTTCGACGCCCCGGGACTGGTGGAAGCCATGTTCGGGGCGGTGGGGAAGACGTACCGCTAGTGTTCCGTCAAGCCCAAATATGCGAGTGTAGCTGCGAGGGATTTTTGGTTCCTGGCGAGGCGCGACGACGCCGTGTGGCAGGCACCGCACAAGGAGGAGCAACGGAGCCTTCAGCCCCGGGAGCGCGAGGGTGTCCCTCGCAAGAAAGTGTGCGCGAGGGGGTACCCCTCGCATGAAGACCGCCAGGGGCCAAAAAGTGCCCCACGGCCGGCGCCTTCGGCTCCGCCCGTGGCCCGGCCCCGCTCGTCGACCATGGAACAAACGTCCCCGGTCGCTGGCGCTCCGCGGACACGTCTGTTCCATGGTAGTGCCGCAGATACCCGTAGATTTGGATTTGACGGAGCACTAGGCCCGAGCACGGATTGAGTACGTGAACGACGCCTTCGGTCGCCGCCTGGATCGGGCCGACCGCCTTCTCGGCACGCTTGAGAACAGCCTCAATCTCTGCGCCGGCGTGCTCATCTTTGCGCTGATGCTGCTCGGCGTGGCGCAGATCGTACTGCGGACGGTGTTCGACGCGCCGATCTTCGGGTACATCGATGTCGTCGAGGTCTCAATGGTGGGCTTCGCCGTACTTTCCATCGCCTACGTGCAGCGCGTTGGGGCGCACGTGCGCATGGAGATGCTGGTTTCCCGTCTCAAGGGGCGCTGGCTGTGGCTGACCGAGATGGGCGGGACGATACTCGCGGCGTTCATCGTCGGCGTCCTTATCCCTTACGCCTGGCGGCACTTCGAGCGCGCCTTCGAGTTCGGTGACAGCACCATCGATATTGAACTCGTCACCTGGCCAGCGAAACTTGTCGTGCCGGTAGCGCTATCCGTATTGCTCGTCAGGCTGATCGTTCAGTTGGCCGGGTATTGGCGGCTTGTGCTGCATCCGGGGCTGGAACCCGTCGCCGTACCAACCATCCAGGACGCGACCGCCCAGGCTGAAGCCGAGATCCGCCTCTCGGACAGCGACGGCGAGACTGCACGATGAGCGGCATCAGCGAACTGTGGGTGGGTATAGCTGGCGTCGCCCTGCTCGTCACCATGGTCGCTTTAGGGGTTCGCGTCTACATCGCCGCGGCGCTCACCGGTTTCCTGGGGTTGTTGGCGCTCAAGGGATGGAACGTGGCGGCGGCGGTGGCGGGCACCATTCCCCATTCCAAG
This sequence comes from Gammaproteobacteria bacterium, assembly GCA_026706665.1. Taxonomy (GTDB): domain Bacteria; phylum Pseudomonadota; class Gammaproteobacteria; order Pseudomonadales; family Azotimanducaceae; genus VXNE01. Next base: position 2,460 of record JAPOYI010000127.1, read on the forward strand.
ACCGTCACCTATCCGCTGTCCGTCCTGCCGCTCTTCATCCTGATCGGTTTCCTTGCGTTCCACGCCGGCCTGACGACTCGTCTGTTCGAGGCCGCCCGGCGTTGGGTCGGATGGGTGCCGGGGGGACTCGCCGTCTCGACGGTATTCGCCAGCGCCGGCTTTGCCGCGGTCTCCGGTGCCTCGACGGCGACCGCGGCGGTGTTTTCCCGGGTCGCCATTCCCGACATGCTCCGGAGTCGCTACAGCCGGCGCCTGACCGCGGGCGTCATCGCGGCGGGCGGCACGCTGGCGTCGCTGATACCGCCGTCGGCGATACTCGTGATCTACGCCATCATCGTCGAGGAGTCGGTGGGGAAGCTGCTGCTGGCCGGACTGCTTCCCGGCGTCGTCTCGGTGCTGATCTACGCCGCGCTCATCGTCGGGATGTGCACGTTCCGTCCGGATTTCGGGCGGTCGATCAGCGGCTTCACGTGGCGGGAGCGCTTTTCCAGCCTGCCGGGAGCGCTCCCTATTTTCCTCGTCGTGGGCATCATTTTTGGTGCGCTCTATACCGGCGCCGCGACGCCCACGGAAGCCGGTGCCCTGGGCGCCGCCGTGGTGTTCGGCCTCTACGTGATCCGGGCCTACCGTGAACGCTCGCTCACGCAGGTGGGCGGACGCCTTCGGGAAGCGTTGATGGAGACCGCCAAGCTGACCGTGATGATCTTCACGCTGATCTGGGGCGTGTTCCTGTTCGTGCGTTTCCTCGGCTTCGCGGGACTGCCGGGGGCGTTCGCGGACTGGGTGGTCACCCTCGACCTGCCGCCGCTCCTGATCGTGATCTGTATCCTGCTCGCCTATGCCGTGCTCGGCATGTTCATGGACGCCATCGGCATGCTGGTGTTGACGCTGCCGGTGGTGTATCCGGCGGTGATCGCGCTCGGCTACGACCCGATCTGGTTCGGCATCGTGGTCGTCAAGATGGCGGAGATATGTCTCATCACGCCACCCATCGGTCTCAATTGTTTCGTTGTTGCCGGCGTCGCGCGGGGTTTGCCCGACGAAGGCGGCAGGTCGCTCGCGATACCCCTGCAGGACGTGTTTCGGGGCATCGGCCCGTTCTTCGTTGCCGATGTGCTGACGGTCGCCGTGCTGCTGGCGGTGCCGGAGATCGTCCTTTGGCTCCCCCGGATGATGGGTTGAGCCCGGTCCCACACGCCATGGACGCTCGATCATGACATCCCCAGTGGATGTCATCATCATCGGCGGTGGCCACAACGGCCTGGTCTGCGCCTGCTACCTGGCGAAGGCGGGCTTGCGCGCACGCGTGCTGGAACGCCGTCCCATCGTCGGTGGCGCTGCCGTGACGGAAGAGTTCCACCCCGGCTTTCGCAACTCCACCGCCAGCTACACCGTGAGCCTGCTCGCTCCGGAAGTTATCCGGGATCTGCGCCTGAAATCTCACGGTCTTCGCTTCGTGACCCGGCCGCAGGCCAATTTTCTGCCGCTGTCGAAGGGCGAGTCGCTGTCGATCCATAACGACGATACAGATTTGGGCGTCCCTTTGCGCGTGTTTTTCGCCATGTCGAAGGGCGAGTCGCTGTCGATCCATAACGACGATGGCGCTACCGCGCGCGAGTTCGCGCGCTTCTCGGCCCAAGACGGCCACGCGCTTGCGGCCTTTCGCGCCATGGTTCACGAGGTCGGCGACATCGTGCGCCGACAGATGCGCCGCACGCCCCCCAATGTGGGCGGCGGCGTGATGGACTTGCTCAACGCGGGGCTCGCCGCCATCAACGTCGTCGGATTGTCGATGGAACGTCGCCGGGACCTCGCGGACCTGTTCCTGAAGCCCATCGCGGACCTCCTCGACACGTGGTTTGAGAACGAACACGTAAAGGCCGCCCTCGCTTTCGACGCCGTGGTCGGCAACTTCGCATCGCCACGCGCGCCCGGCACTGCCTACGGTCTCCTGCACCACGTGATCGGCGAACTCGACGGGGTCCGCGGCGCCTGGGGCCACGCGATCGGAGGCATGGGCGCAATCACCCAGGCAATGCTCAAGGAAGCGCTGGCGCTCGGTGTCGAGGTCGAGACTGATTCCGAAGTGGCCGAAGTGCTCGTAGAGGACGGCTGTGCTTCCGGCGTTGTGCTTGCGGACGGCAACGAGTACCGGGGTAGGGCAATCGCCGCCAATGTCGCGCCGAAGAACCTGTACCTGGATCTCGTTCCCGCCGTGCATCTTGCGAATGACTTCCGGCGCCGCATCCGGGCCACCCGCACGGAGTCGGCGACGCTGCGCATGAACGTGGCCCTCAAGGAACTGCCAGACTTCACTTGCCGTCCGGGCACGGAATCCGCCGACCATCATCGCTCCGGGATAGTGATCGGCCCCACCCTCGACTACCTGGAAAACGCCTACCTCGATGCGCGACGGGGCAAGTGGTCAGATCACCCCATCGTAGAGATGCTGATCCCCTCGACGGTCGACGACTCCCTGGCGCCTCCCGGACACCACGTCGCGAGCCTGTTCTGCCAGCACTTCCCGCGGGACAGGGACTGGGACAACGAACGGGAGGTCGCCGCCGACACGGTGTTCGCGACCATTGACCGATATGCCCCGAACTTCAGCGACTCGGTGATCGCCCGCCAGGTGCTGACGCCAGCGGATCTCGAGGAACGTTTCGGCCTGCCTGGTGGCGACATCTTCCATGGCGCCATGACGCCGGACCAGTTGTGGACCAACCGGCCCGTCATGGGCTATGCCGCGTACCGGGGACCCATCGAGGGGCTGTACCACTGCGGCGCCGGCGCGCATCCCGGCGGCGGAGTGACGGGCTTGCCGGGCTGGAACGCCGCGCGAGAGATAGCGCGAGACCTCACCTCTCGCTAACTGACGCCGACGGCGCACGAGTGGCCCTCGACCAATGATCGGGAAAACGACCTCGGCTACGTTAGACTGTCGACGCCCGAAGAAAAAAGAGTTCAGACATGTCTGTTTCACTATATGAAGCCAGCGTCGGTCGTTTTCTGCAGACCCTCGGTGCCGTATCAGGTTACCTCGACAAGGGCCGATCTCACTGCGAGGAAAACAACATGGACCTGAACGAGATCGTCGAGACTCGCCTCTATCCGGACATGCTGCCGTTTCGCTTTCAGCTGATCCAGGTGGCAAGCCTCTCCCTGGGTGCGATCAACGGCGTGCGGGCAGGGGAGTATTCGCCGCCGCCACCTCCGCAGGATCTTGACTACCAGGAACTGCAGGATCTTGTGGCCGAGGCGCGATCCGGTCTGCAGCAACTCACCGCCGAGGTGGTAAATGGATTGGCAGGCAAGGAAGTACGTACGCCCTGGTGGACCTTTACCGCTGAAGGCTTTCTGATGTCGTTCTCGCTACCCAGCTTCTATTTTCATGCCACCACGGCTTACGACATTTTGCGAACAAAGGGTGTGCCAGTTGGCAAGCTGGATTTCCTGGGTCAGCTGAACATAAAGGCCTGAGGTTGTCGCTCCCATCGTAACTGGTCAACCATCAGCTTGAAGGCGCTGTTCGGTTCATTTTGACCATAATCGGATTGTTCATTAGCTCAAAGAGGATGAAAATTGATGATTCCGAGAGTGTTCGTTACAACTTTTCTGGCTCTGGTATTCGTTTCAGCCAATGGGAAGGAGAACACGGTAGGTGAAGACCATGTATTCACACATGGGGGCGTCGATAGGACCTACAAGATGTATCGGCCAAAGAACCTGGCTGACAACGCCCCCCTGGTCTTTGTCCTGCATGGCATGGGGTCCAGTAGCAGCTGGTCTTATCGGGTGGGCTTCAATGATCTGGCTGAGGAACACGGTTTTTTCGTGGTTCAACCGCAGGCCCTTGTAAAAGACATAGTCATTAGTGGTAGCTATGGAAGGTCTGATGGCGTGAAAGACGACAAGGGAAAGAAAGACGACAAGGGAAAGAAAAGAGATTCAGGCAAGATAGGCAAGAGCGGCAACGACGAATCCTGCGAAGAGGGAGAACGCTATGACTACATGGGCCTGGATATGGTTTGCAAGAACGGCATGCTGACCGGCGGTATTGTTCGTTGGAATGATGATAACGAGGATAGTAAGTATCGAGGTCAGAGTGACGTTGAGTACCTGTCGGCACTTGCAGGGTTTCTACAGAATAAATATAACCTGAATCCGGAGCGGACATTTGTTACCGGTTTCTCTAATGGTGGTTACATGAGTTATACGCTCATGTGCCAGGCTGGAGAAGTCTTCAAGGCGGCGGCTCCCGTTGCAGGACTGGCCAATGCTCAGGTCTTCCAGACCTGTGCACCTGGTGGCCCCAAACCTCTTCTTCATATTCATGGGGCCGAGGACGGAATGGTTCCTATCGCGGGCAACCGGGGTGGTGGTGGCAAATCAACTTCGCCTGGTGCGCAGGATCTCGTAGCGTATTTTGCAGATCTCAACGATTCCGTGACCACAGAGAAGTTCCTGGTAACCGACAATACGACCTTGACGCTTTACAATCCGAAAAGAGGCGGTGCGGAAGTTCGTTACTATCGAATTGAGAACCATGACCACATATGGCCCGGTGGTGACCTTGGCAAGAAAGGGTACAAGGATCATTCCGGCATCAAGGCCACAGAAGTTATCTGGGATTTCTTCTCAAGGCTGTAACTGTGGTCTGCGGTTAGTACGAATAATCACCCTTTTCCACTTGCAGAAAAGTATCGCCGTTCTCGTGTGCGGTGCCAGGAACAGTGCGGTCATCCCGATCCAGCGGTTCGGTAGGCAGCGGATGCGGGATCAGCCGGATCCATGCTCTTATAACCGTATAATGTTCACTCTTTCGGAAACTGCCTGTCCATTGCGGCGATCATATCCCTGCAACGCGTTTCAAGCATGCTGCGCGTGTATGTACCGTCACAAAAGACGTAAAACTCGTCGGTCAATATCGCATTCATGACTTGAGAGCCAACCGTTTCTGCTGGCACGGCCATGGCTGAAATCATGGCAGCCACCTCTTTGGACGCTCTTTCTTTGAATGCTCGAGTAATAGGCGTATCTGCAAGGTGAGGACAAAGCACCGAGACGGAAATGTTCGTATCAGCAAGATCGTTTCTCAGAAACTCGGACAAGCCGACCACGGCAAACTTACTGCTACCGTAGACCGACTGATGCCCATGGCCATGGATGCCGGCGAATGAAGCGGTATTGACGATGTGTCCTTCCTCTCCATGATCGAGCATGCGTGGCAGGAACACGTTGATTCCGTTGATTGGCCCAAAGAAATTGACCTCGAAAACCAGTCGCCATTGTGCGTCGTCAGTTTCCAGTAACTTTGATCCTCCTCCAGGTATTCCCGCGTTGTTGCAAAGTACGTGCAGCGGACCGAAGAATTTCTCCAGTTCATCAGCTGCGTTCTCCATAGCGCCGATATCGGTCGAGTCAACGTTGAACGTGACCACGTTGTCGGTGATAGTCTTCAGTTCTTTCTTTGCAATGGCAAGTTGTTCATCACGAATATCGGTGATAGCGACATTCATTCCCGCATGGGCGAAGACTGTAGCCATGCCAAAACCAATACCTGTAGAGCCGCCGGTGATAAACGCTGTTTTGCCTTTCAAGTTCTTCATGCAAAGTGTCCTATTTGATTTGGGCATCTGTCCTGGGAGGCACGAACTATTGTATTGCTCGAGATCAACTGGTGCATTTTCGCTGAGAAGGCTACCATCCATGCGCGCCGCGCGCTATCAAGCCACGCGTTGCGCGAGGTTGAGACCTTCATCTATATTGGCCGTTCCACTTAAGCGACAAGAGCTTGGGCATGGCTACTGATCCATATTCACCCGGGCAGATTTTCACCGACGGGGAGTCCGTCCCTCGCGTGATGATCGCACCTCAGCGTTATATCCAGGGTGAGGGTGTCATCGACCGTCTGGGCAGATATATGTCGCTGCTTGGTTCCAGGCGCGCGGGTGTGCTGGCCTCCAGTCGCGGTCATGGGGCTGAAGGCGTACGCGTGATGGATAGCCTGAGGCAAAGAAACGTTCCCGGGGTTGCAACGACATTCAATGGCGAATGCTCGGTGGAAGAAGTCGACAACCAGGTGGAAGTACTCAAGGGTGAGAACATTGACAGTCTCATAGCCGTTGGTGGTGGCAAGTGTGTGGACACGGGAAAGTGCATTGCCTATCGGTTGGATATTCCCGTGGTGATTGTTCCGACCCTGGCGTCCAACGACGCACCCTGTTCAGCGCTGTCTGTCATGTATTCTCCGGAAGGGGTACAAAACGGGGTGGAGTATTTCCCCGATAGCCCTGCATTGGTGGTAGTGGATACCGGTGTGGTTGCCAGAGCATCCGAGAGATTTCTGGTTGCGGGTATGGGCGATGCCATGGCTACCTGGTATGAGGCCAAGGCGTGTCTCGCCAATCCCCAGGGAAGAAACTGCGTGGGTTCGCGCCCAACGCTTGCGTGTGCCGCCATGGGTGAGACCTGCGCCCATACGCTTTACGAGTATGGCGTTGCGGCGAGTGCCTCGGTCGTCGCGAATCGTTGCGACGAAGCGCTGGAGCGGGTTGTGGAAGCGAACACCCTGATCAGTGGTATCGGTTTTGAGAGTGGTGGTTGCGCAGCTGCCCATGCTATCGCTGTGGCCTATACTCACCTAAAGGAAGTTCATGACAACTATCTGCATGGCGAGATGGTCGCCATGGGAACACTGGCGCATTTGATGATGGAGGAGAACCAGGACGCGAAAAAAGCAGCTGCATTTTTTGCGCGGGTTGGGCTGCCGATACATCTCGGTCAGTTGTCTTTGACGAAGGAAGACAACGAGGACATCGATACGGTAACAGAGGCCGCGATGGCGGTTGCCATTATGCACAACATGCCAATGACCGTGACGCCGGAGTTGATCCGGTCTTCAATTCTGTCGGCTCATGAGTTGGGCGAGGCGGTAGCCCGCGAATTTGGTGACGAGGCCTACCGCCGCGTGCAGGGAGAGTAGGCAACTCGTGGAACTGTCGATTCATTGCATCGCCGCGAATCGAACAGACGGAGATGATCCCAAATGAATGTCAATTTGATGATGTAATCATCAAATTGACATTGCCATGGTGGGACGGGAGAATCACACCCATGCTCCCTCGCCATCTATCGAAGTCGGTGATGTCCGCCTCTGCGGAGAACCCCGTCGTGACGCTTACGGGACCGAGGCAATCCGGCAAGACGACCCTCTGCCGGACGCTGTTCCCCGACCACGAGTATCTCTCCCTTGAGGCTCCCGACGTAAGGTCGCGAGCGATTGAGGATCCTCGCGGTTTCCTGGCTTCGGAAAACGACCTGGTCATCGATGAAATACAACGGGCGCCGGACCTGTTGTCCTACATTCAGGTTCTCGTCGACGAGAATCCGCGCCCTGGACGATTTGTCCTGACCGGTTCGCAAGACCTGCCGCTGATGAAATCCGTCTTCCAGACGCTCGCCGGTCGCACCGCGTTGCTCCGCCTTTATCCCTTCTCGTTGTCGGAGTTGCTTGAGAGAGACTTGTTCGATCCCGTACGGTTATCCGAGGCAACTGCCGCAGTACCGGATGTCGACCGTTGGGAAGCCCTTTTTCGAGGATTCTATCCGCAGATCCACGACCGGAACCTGTCGCCTCGCGAGTGGCTTGGCGACTATTTCCGAACATACGTGGAACGCGATCTCAGCGAAATCCTGGCGGTCTCCGACCTGCGCGCTTTTGAGAACTTTGTTCGGCTGGCCGCTGCCAGCACCGCGATGGAACTGAACCTGAGCAGGCTGGCGGGCGACGTTGGGGTCGGCCAGCAGACTGCTCGCCGGTGGCTCAACGTCCTGGAAATCGGATACCTGGCCGTTACGTTGCCGCCGCACTACGCCAACTTCCGCAAGCGGCTGCGCAAGCGACCTCGCCTGCACTTCCTGGACACGGGACTCATCTGCTATCTCCTCGACATCCCGGATGCGCACACGCTGGCGCGACACCCGCTTCGTGGAGCGATCTTCGAGTCGTTCGTCGTGTCCGAACTCATCAAGAGCTTCTCCAATCGCCGCCGCGAGGCGCCGATCTATTTCTGGCGCGATGCGACCGGCCACGAGATCGATGCGCTGATCGATCTGGGTGACAGGATGATCCCCGTTGAAGTGAAATCCGGGGAAACCGTTCCCGCCGACGCGGTGCAGAACCTGGAGTGGTGGACGGCCCTTCCGGAAAACCCGACCTCGGGCGGACTGCTTTTCCACGGTGGCAAGACGCGTTTCCGGATCAAGGAATTCGACGCGCTGCCCTGGTTCCTGGGCTGACGTTACGCGGAGCCTCCTGACATTTGGCGGGGCAACGTCCAACCCGCGCCGTCAGGTGCAGGTCTGATTCTGACGTCTTGCCCGGACCCTTGTCAGCCTGCCTGGAGTTCCGCCAGTGTGGCCAACGCCTGCTCCGGATCGGGCAGGGAGCCCTGGAAAGCCTCCGCGTGCCGCACGGCGCCTTCGGGATCGATGATGATCACCGAGCGATTCACGATGCCTGCCGCCTCGTTGAAAATCCCGAGCGATTGGGCGACCCCGCCCTTGGGCCAGAAGTCCGCCAGCAATGGGTGCCGCATACCGCCCATGGCGGTGGACCAGGCATTCAGCGATGGGGCGGAGTCCACGCTCATTCCGATGAGTGCGGCGCCAGCGTCTGCAAATTGATTCAACGCACGGTTGAAGTTGTTGGTCTGGTTGCTTCAGCCGCCGGTGAAGGCCAGGGGGAAGGTGTGCAGGACGACCCACTTGTCACCCCTGAATTGGCTGAGCGACACTTCCTCGCCGTTATGGCTCCTAAGTGAGAAATCCGGGGCGTTGGCTCCGACTTCGATCATGAAATCCTCCCGTGTTCTTCCTGCAAAGCATACAGGGAAAGGGCTCCGGGAGGATGCGGAGCGAACCTGACGTGAGTTCAGAACGCCGGGAACACTTCCTCCGCGAACCTTCGCGCGTAGTCATAACCGCCCTCCGAGATTGGGAGGGGCGTCGGCATGGGGTGCGGGATGACGATCTCTATCGGCAGGCCGTATCCGAGAATGGTCTTGATCTGCTCCGTGATCTCCTCGAAGGAGCCGTGCAGCGTGAACGCGTCGACGGCTTCGTCGGGCAGGAATGAAACGACGTCGCCGGCGGCTTCGAGGTCCGGGTCGTGGTGGAAGTCCGGCCAGACCTGCCGTTTCAGGATAGCCGAGTCTTCGCCGGACCAGGGCATGCCGATGTTCTCGAACAGCACCGGGGAATACTCGTAGTAGCCGGCGGCCGCGGCGCGACCGATGCGACCCACCCGCTCGGGGTCCGAATCGGCGATGGTGTGGAAGACGCAGCCGATGCGCACTTCGCTCGGGTCCCGGCCCGCCTCCCTGGCGCCCGCGTGAACGTGTTCGATGGCAAGGCGCAGGTTGGTTTCGTGCGCGCCGACTCGGATGAAGACCCCGTCGGCGACGCGGCCCGCCATGCGCAGCGTCCGGGGGCCTTGCGTGGCGACCCAGACCGGCACGGGCGAGGCGTGGCGAAGCACCGCCGGCCGTGCCGCGTCGACGGCCACCTGCTCGCTGGCCGTGAGTGACTTGATGGTGACGATCGCTTCCTCGAACGCCGCCACGGTGGCGGGGCGCTTGCCCATGAGGCGGACGGCGGTATCGCCCACGCCCATGCCCAATATCATGCGCCCGGGATCCAGCCGGTCGATGGTCGCGACCGATCCCGCGATGACTGCGGGATGGCGCATCACCGGGTTTTCAATGAGCGTCCCGAGCATGATGGAACGCGTCTCCCGCAAGGCCTGTGCGAGCAACACGTACGGATCCTGTACCAGCAGCGGCGAAGAAGCGAGGAACCCGTAGTGCCAACCCAGTCCCTCGAGCCGCGCGGCGTCTGCCGCGAATCGCAGGGGCGACCTGTGGTCCAGTCGATTCAGGCCGAACGCGAGGCCGTCTCGTATCGTCTTGGGATTGTTCATCGTTCCCGTCCTTGTCGTTCTTCGTGACTCGCCAGGGTGATCGCCGGGGGCCGCCGGAGCGTCTCGGGCACGAAGACTATCAGCAAAACGATGCCCACGAGGGCCATCCCGCCGGTGGAGGTGCAGGCGATGGCCATGGACGTCCATTGGGCCAAGGGCCCCATGATGAACGGTCCAACTGCCGCGCCCGCGTCGCCCACGAGCCGCCAGACGCCGAGAAACTCGCCGCGCCCCTGCGCGGGAGACAGGTCGCCGCCGAGGGTCATGAAGATGCCGGTGCCGAAACCGTTGCCGAGTCCGGCCAGGACGCCTGCGGCGGTGAAGGCCCAGAAGCTGCCAGCGAAGGGAAGCGCGGCGACGCCGATGCCCAACAGCAGCATCGCGGGCCCCAATGCCCACCTGCGGCCGGCCAGGTCGATGATCATGCCTGCGGGATAGAACATGGCCATGTCGACCGCGGAGGAGAGGCTGTATGCCAACCCGATTTCGGCGGCGGAGAATCCCATCTCGGCACCGACCAGCGGAATCATCAGCCGAACTCCGGTTCTGAGGAACATCAGCACGACCATGACGCTTCCGGCCGTCGCGAACGTCCGCTTGTGTGCCGACACGATGTGCGCGAGGCGGGAACGCTCGAGGCCTTCGGCAGGCCGGGCGCTGCTCGCGAAGATCATCACGATCACGAGAGAAACCGCCCAAAGCACGCCCGCGCCGACGAACACGGCGCGATATCCGATCAGGTCGGCGCCCACACCCGCAATCACCGGGCCGACAAAAGCTCCGGCGCGTTGCATGCCCGCCATCAGGGAGATCACGCGACCGCGCTGGTCCAGGCGCACCGTGTCGGTGATGAACGTGACCCGCCCGAGCACCCAGATGCCCGCGCCGGCGCCGAAACCGAGTGCGGCGAAAGACAGCAGCGTGACTTCGGTCGCGGCGGCGGCCATGAAGGTGGCGACCGTCGCGGCCACGAGTCCAAGAATCATGACACCGCGGTCGCCGATACGAGTCACCAGCATGCCGGCGGGAACATCCATCAACATCGTCCCGGCACCGCGCAGACCCACCACCGTGGCGGCCAACGCCGGGCCGCCGCCTATCTCCAGGGCATAGAGCGGCAGCATGATCTGCATGGCGTTCTGCGCGATCGCCGAGAAGAACGACGGCAGGTAAACGGGCAGCGCGATGCCGCGCATCACGGCAAGGACGGTCGCCCGGCTGGCGGATTCCGCCGGGTACGACGTTGTGCGCTCTGGTTCCGACATCACGTGACGCGTCCCGCCTCGGAATCCCGCGAGGGCCGAGATCTCGCCGTTGTTCTCACGACAAAGGAAAGAGGCAGGACGACAGCGACAATGATGACGGCAGACGGATCGCGATGACAAGCGCCGTCCTCGCGCGCGTCACGACAAGGCTGCAGCGATGATCCGTCGAACCTGGCCGACGATGTCGCCTTCGAGCTCCGCGTCGTAACCCTTCAACGCTGGTGTATGCAGGTGTCCAAGGGGAAACTCGGCTCCAAGCCGTTGCTGCAGCAGCAGGCTGCGATAGGTGATCTCGTTCGACAGGAAGCCGCCGCTCGAGCCTCTCACAGCCGTATCGTGCGCCAGTTCCTTCAATGTCTGCACGGTGAACGATCCGCGCTCCAGGGTAGTGACGCGCCGGTTGTCGCGAATCGGCCAGCGGCCGGCGACTGCCGATATCGCGGCTGCTGGCAGGGAGAAGTCGAGAAAATCAGGTGCCCCCATTCCGGCCAGATCCGGTCGGGATGAGCGGATTTGATGCCGAGGCCCCGGTCATTGCTCTGGTGTTATCGGACGTTTCCACGGAGCGGCGCAGGTCCGGGCAACGTTCCAGGTCGAATCGATCGCGGCCCATGCTGATGGTCACCGCGAGGTCCAGGCCGCGCTGGAACAGTGGCCGAAGCAGGTCTTCCACGACACCCTGGTCGAACGCCTCGAAACACACCGGCAGGATCGCGGACCGCACATGGGCGCCCGCGATCGTCGTGCCGTCGAGCGCGAGCGCGACCAGTCCCGCGGGATTGCTCTGCTCGATCACGTCGTCCAGATGGAACGGATCGAACCCGGTCACCAATACCCTGCGCACCCCCGGCGGAAAGGCTGGACTAGAATTTCGAGACAGCCGCTCGGCGACGTCGGCTGCCTCCGGCTCGTCGAGGTCCCGCCGCAGCTTGAGTCGCGCCCAGTAGAGCGGCCGATCATCCATGTGGCCGGACTGCACGTCGACCGCCGCCCGCCGCCACAGGCGTGCGCCGTCGCCCAACCGGACGATGTCGTCGTAGCGTCCCGTCACCGACGGCATTGTCTGCGTGGCGCGTTCGATGCGGGCCTGTTCGACTGTCCTTGTCACGAACGACTCTGGTGTCCCCTACCCGATTCTCGTCGAATATTGCGGCATCGGTCGATACTCACCGGAATCAAGTCAAGATCTCAGTTCACAGCCACTGGCTCAGGACGCATCGCTGCAATCCACGTCAGAAAATTGCCATTTCGTTTGACAAGCAACCAAGGCTGGCGACAAAGTGGCATATGGATGCGGTTTGGGTCGAGACGAAGGTCAAGTTCCTTTCCTGGACTTTCCGACCAAGTTCAACAGATAGCCCGAAATCCGCGCCGTCTCTTGCCGGTCCAAAAGGCGATGTCCAGTCCCGGAGAGGTCAAATACAAGAGTGCTGAAGGGGTGAGCTTGCCGGGACTCGAGTGCGAACTTGCGGCAACAGCCGCCGCACTAGCCGGCCCGGAGGCGATTCTGACCGCCTCGGAGCGGGCCATCGTAACCGGGATTGACCGTCCATCACGTGAGTGCCTGCAACAGTTGCGTCGTTCTATCGAACGGGGCGAAGACCCGTTGGGAAGTGCCTTTCGTCAACTACGTCCCGCCAAGGTCCACCGCGAACAGGGCGCCATATACACGCCCCGTCCGATCATTGAGGCAATGGTGAACTGGGCTGCGGAACGAACCTTACCAACACGCATCGTCGATCCCGGTGCGGGGTCTGGCCGTTTTCTTCTCGCTGCGGGAAAGGCATTCCCCGATGCCGAACTGATCGCGGTGGAGATCGATCCGCTCGCAGCGCTCACCCTGCGGGCAAACGCTTCCGCGCTGAAACTGGCAGGACGGCTCACCGTACTGGTGGATGACTATCGTGAGATCAACCTTCCCAAGGTAGATGGCCCGACGCTGTTTCTCGGCAATCCCCCCTATGTCCGCCATCACGGGATAGCGGCACGTTGGAAGGACTGGTTTGCAGACGCCGCCGCTTCCCGCGGCATGGTTGCGAGCAAGCTTGCGGGTCTCCATGTTCATTTCTTCCTCAAGACCCTCCTGCTCGCCAGATCCGGCGACTACGGCGCCTTCATCACGTCAGCGGAGTGGCTCGACGTGAACTACGGGGACCTGATGCGCAAACTGCTTGTCAACGGTCTTGGTGGTACGGACCTGCATGTCATTTCTCCCGCGGCCATGCCGTTTGCCGATGCAGCTACAACGGGCGTGATCACCTGTTTCCAGTTGGGCCACAATGGAGATGGCATCCGATTTCGTTTCGTCGACACGCTTGATGAACTGGGTACGCTTCCAGGCGGTCGGGAAGTTCCCAGGGCTCGACTTGAGGGAACTCGTCGCTGGACGCCACTATTGGTGCCGCGGACCCCTGTGTCGCAGGGTCACATCGAACTTGGTGAGCTTTGTCGCGTCCATCGGGGGCAAGTCACAGGCTGCAACGCAGTTTGGATAGCCGGGGAATCCGCCAGGACGCTTCCGGAAGCCGTGCTGTTTCCCTCCGTCACCAGAGCTCGGGAGTTATTCGAGGCCGGAACCGCGCTTTCCGATACCACGGGTCTTCGTCGGGTCGTCGATCTGCCGTCTGACCTGGACAGTTTCACTGACGAACAGCGTCGTCAGGTCCAACGATTCCTTGCATGGGCCAAGCGTAACGGCGCAAAGGCGTCCTATATCGCTCGCCATCGGCGGGCCTGGTGGTCGGTCAAACTCACGGAACCGGCGCCCATCCTGTGCACCTACATGGCTCGTCGACCACCGGCTTTCGTCCGAAACCTATGCGGCGCGCGCCACCTCAACATTGCTCACGGCATCTATCCCCGTGATCCCTTGCCCGCACCGATACTTGATGTACTGTCCGCATGGCTTCAGCACAACGTCTGCCTGTCGGATGGGCGCACGTATGCTGGCGGGCTTACAAAGTTTGAGCCAAGGGAGCTTGAGCGGGTTCCAATCCCGACACTGGAGGAGTTGAATGAGCGAGCCTAGGAAATGGACGTCGATTGAACTGACGCGCGACGCGGAAGACGCAAAGGCGCTATTTCGACAACAGCGTCTCGATGAATCACGAGCGATTTATTCTCGGTTCTTCGACACCTTCGCGCCCATATTCGACAGGATGATCGATCAAATGGCGGGCGACGATCCGCTTGATCCGGCGCAGATAGTCCAGATTGTCGGCGATGAAGACATACGCACCGCTTTCCGATACTTGGCCGCGCCGCCCGTCTCGGAAGACGATTTGAAAACACTGGCCGACACGACACTATCCGCACGTGCTCTGCGGCGCGATCCTGAAGTAGCTGCTCGGGTGCGCGAGATCATGTTGCGGGTTCTGGACCCGCATCGTTTTCCCTGGGTAGGAGAACAACGCGAGCCAACTGAACGAGAGCGTGCTGAGGCCGTTGTCGCATCAGCGATTTTGGTGGCCGCCCGGAAGGTTGAGACTGCGCGCCGGTCGGACGCCAAAGACCAGCAGGAGGAGAGCGTCAAGGCCACGCTTCGAGACATCGACTTTACCGAGGTTTCTCCCCGCGACATCCCGCTATTGGATGCGGCCCCGGCTCCGGGCGAGTTCTGCGGCGAAAGCAAACTCGGCGGTACACGCGCCGATCTTGTCATTCGCCTTCACGACCGGCGTGCGATGCCAGTGGAATGCAAGTCATCCAACAGCGCGGTCAATTCCTTCAAACGCATCAACCATGAAGCCGTAGGCAAGGCGCGTGCCTGGCTGGCCGGATTTGGAGGACGCCAGATTGTCCCCTGTGCCGTGATCGGAGGCGTGTTTAACCCGGCAAACCTGGAAACCGCGCAAGCCGAAGGATTGGCGCTCATCTGGAGTCATCGCCTTGACGACCTCGCCGAGTTCATCGAAGCGACCAGAAATTAGTCACCCGGTCCACTCGCACGTGATGCGACCTACCGTTCGGTTGCGTAGGCCACGCGGAAGTAGACGAAGCGCCCGCCCGGAATGTCGTAGACGGAAGCGTCGTAGCCGTTGATCGAAGCGCTCTGGCTTGCCGGGGGGTCGCGGTCGAACAGGTTGTTCAGGCCCAGGGCAAGGACGATGTCGGCGTTGGCTCGCGGCAAGGTGTAGGTCGCCTGGGCGTCGTGGTAGGTCGTGCTGGCCAAGCGATTTCGCGAGGCCGTGTTGTCCTCGTGGTCGGGCATCGAGCAGAGCCCGAGGTTCGTCAGGCTGTCCGGCGTTCCGTCGAGGAAGTCGGTGCACCGCTCGGTCATGCGGTGGATGTAGCGGACGGTCCAGGACGCGTTCCACCTCGCGCGGGTCCAGTCCGCGACGAGGGTCGACTTCCACGCGGGTTTGCCCCGGTCCGCCTGCGTCTGGCCCTCGAGAGAACGCGTTTCGATGACCGTGTCTTCCGTGTCCTTCAGCAGTTCCGTGTATTCGGCCAGATACGTGCCATGCCATTGCAGACGCCACCCCGACCGTGCGCCGAGAAACATGCCGAAGTCCCAGCCGTTGGTGCGTATCGCGCCGACGTTGAACAGGGTGTTGCGGAATCGTGCGAAACCACCCCGGTCGGTGCGCTGGATGAGTCGGCAGAAGATCTCAACGCGTTCGCGATAGCAGCCGTCGAGCATGGCCTGGGCGTCGAATGCGGTGATGGCGTCGTCGACCTCGTGTTCGTAGCGGGCCAGTTCGAAGCGCAGATCATCGATCCAGTGGAGGTCTTGCACCCAGCCGGGCCGCCACGCCAGAGAAAAAACGACGCTTTCGGACGTCTCGGGTTCCAGCAGTTCGTTGCCGCCGGTAAGGACGCTGATCTGGCCGCCTAGCTGCGTGTAGCTGCCGTCGGTCGGGACGCCGGCGGCGACGCAGTTGTCGATCACGGTCTGGCCGACGTCGGTGGTCAGGAAGCTTGCGCAGGGGTCCGAAATGACGGCATGGAGTTGCGTCAGGCCGCCGAACAGCTCTCCGATGTTCGGTGCGCGAAAACCCTCGGTCCAGGCGGCGCGCAGCAGAACCCCGGGAACCGGTCGCCAACGCATCCCCATCTTGGTCGTGGTGCCGCTGTCGAAAGTGCTGTAGTCGAAATAGCGGATCGCTGCGGAAGCATCGATCAGGTCCGCTCCCCTGGCACCGGAAACGAGGGGTGCCTCGACTTCGCCGTACCACTCGGTCACGCGGAAGCCGCCCGCCGTGGGTTGCGCGGACACGCCGGAAGTGTCACCTGCTGCGACAATGGGATCGGGATCGAAACGGCCGTTCTGCGAGCGCCGTTCCACGCCCGCCGCGAAGGCCAGGGGCCCGGCCGGCAGCTCGGCCAGGTCTGCCGTGACATTGAAGACGAAGCTCTTGAGCGCCTGTTCGCTGCTGTCGTGCTGCACGAAACCGATCCAGTTCAGCATCTCGCGGGTGATCGTGCCCTGTCCTGCACCCTGTCCCCCGAGCAGGTTGAGGGGCACGCAGCCGGGGATCGCGCCACATGCGTCCGGGTCACCGAGGGCCTGCAGCATCTTGCGCGCGTTGTGGGCCCCGTCCTTTGTCTGATCCGCGGCGTTGCGCGACCACACGACGTTGGCCTCCCAGTAGAGTGGCCGGCGAAGCACCGTCTGCTCGCCCTGGATGCCTGAGGCGACGTAACGCGTCGCCACGTCCTGGCGGAAGACGCGCGGGCCGCTCTCGAGCGGCCGTCTCGTCACCAGGGCGCCCGGACCGACATCGAAACCGAACGGGCTGTAGGGGTTGGCCGCATCGATGACGATAGTGTCCATGATGTTCGCGGCCTCGGCCAGCGTCCCGACCCACAGGGGTTCGGGCGCCGCCTGGTTGATGGACACGCGCCGGTTGAGAAACGCCCGGGCGTAGAGGCGCAGGCGGTCTGAGGCGTCGTGTTCGAGTCGCGCGAAGACCCCGGTGCGCCTGGAGGGAGTGAGCGTAAGGTTGAATGGCGAGTAGTTGAATCGGTCCGCATTGGTCCACGGATGGTAGTCGTCGTTCAGCCCGCACGGATCGCCTGGATCGTAGACGGGCAGGCCGGTCACGCCGTCGTTCAGGGCGCAGTTGACGAACGTGCCGGTATTCGGGTCGGCGAAGATGATGCGTCCCTGGGGCGTGAACGTGCTGCCGTGGGTCACGCCGGTGCCGGGTTTCGGCCAGCGCGTCAACTCGTGATCGGCGGAGCTTATGCGCTTCTGATCGGTATGGCTCAGGTGAACGGACGCGGAGGTGGTCCCGCGTTCGCCGCCGAGGGACAACTCGATGTCGCCCGTCTCTCCCCCCGCTTCGTACGTGCCGCCATAGACGCTCGCTGAAATGCCGGATGTCCTGCGCGTGATGACGTTCACAACGCCCGCGATGGCGTCGGACCCGTAGATCGCCGAAGCGCCGTCGCGCAACACTTCCACGCGCTCGACTACGGAAGCCGGAATCGTGTTGAGATCGGTGGCGCCGGAAACACCGCTCCCCGAAGCGCCGTTCACCCAGCGCACGCCGTCCACCAGCACCAGCACGCGCTTGGATCCGAGATGCCGCAGGTCCACCTGCGATGCGCCGGCCGCGACACCGCCGCCGTCCGCCGGAAAGCCGAAGTTGCCGCTGCTGTTGAACCGCGTGGTCAGGGGCGAACCCGACACGGAAAGCCTTGCCAGCGTGTCGCCCAGGGACGTGATGCCGGTGCGGTCCCGATCGTTGGCTTCCACGGCGAGAACGGATTCCCGCGCTGTGAGGGGGTCGCGGCGGATGCGCGAGCCGGTGACGACGATCTCCTCGTCGAATGCCGGTTCGTCCTCGGCCTGTGCCGCTGTGCTCGGGCCGGCCAGCAGCATCGCGAGCGCGGTGAAGGCGGGTGCTCCCCTGTGTGTCAGGGTTGGTAGCGAGCGAACCATACTTCCTCCGAAGGCCAGGATTGCGCCCATTCGGCGTCGGCCCAGGCATAGGCGGTCTCCGCACCTGGCGGTGCACCGAGTTCCAGCAGCCGCTCCACGACGAAACCGTTGCCCGTCAGCAATTCGATCCACTGCCCGTGGGTCAGGTAGAACTCGACTTCGTCGCCGTCCGGCCACTCGACGCTGTAGAGCCCGAGGTAGGGGCGTTGCAGCGCCGCCGTCGTCTTCTCGTCCTCGACATCGGGCATGCACGCGATGGCGAAGCTGGCATTGGTCATGAACACCAATCGGCTTCCGGGCCGAAGCACCCGCGCGGCTTCCGAAACCCAGCGCAGGGGATTGGCCCATAGCGCGGCGCCGTACTCCGAGATCGCGAAATCGAAACTGTCGTCTGCGAATGGCAGTCGTTCACCGATGCCCTCGACCAGCGTCACGGGCAATCCGTGCTGTGCCCGCAGGGACTTCGCCACGGCGAGCTGGTTCGGCGTCGGGTCGATACCGACGACCTGCCCACCACGCCGAGCCATCCAGGCAGAAACGTAGGCGGTTCCACAGCCGACCTCGAGGCACTGTTTGCCGGTCAGGTCGTCCGGCAGCAACCTTAGGTCTTTTTCCGGCAGCTTCCAGATTCCCCAGTAAGGATCTTCCGCTGCCCATGCATTGCGTCCGCTTTCGGCATAGCGCGCCGCGAACTCCTGCCAGGCCGCGCGGTTGCGGCGGATGTGATCGCGGGGCGCGTTCACTGGTGCGCGAGGGTGTTGATGTCTTCGATGCGGGCAGCCAACGCCTGCATCGTCGCGGCGACCGCATCCACGCCTGCCGCCACCTGGTCGTACTGCCTGTGTTCCAAGGCTTCGCGAATCCACGGCAGCGTCTTGGCGCCGTAGCCCGTGTAATAGCCGGGCGCGTAGATCTGGTGCCGGTACCAGGGACGCCCCGGCAGACCTTCCTCGCGGGTCAGCAGCTGTTCGCCGGTAAAGAGCAGGCGATTGATTTCACCGAGCACCGAATCGTCGGCGTCCGGCGTGACCGCGTAGCCGTCGAGGGCCTCTTCCGCCCGGGCCAGGGCGTTGTGTATGGGCGCGAAGTTGAAGTGTGGAACGCTTTGCCGCCGCGCCGGCGGGCGCAATGCCTTGGTGGGGTCGAGGGCGGCGGCAAACTCGCCGCTGTCGATGAGGCGATTCAGGCGCGCGACATCGTTGCGCTCCGCATCGGCCAGTGCCTCCAGTTCCTTCACATAGCGCCGCACCGTGTCGACGAGATCGGTGAAATCAAACGGCAGCAGCCGGGCGTTGGCCAGCCGCAGCGTTGCCCGGCCGGAGACCTGGGCCAGCACCACGCCGTACACGTAGCCCGGATCGCCGAACCTTTCGTAGTGCTCCACGGTGTCGTAGAGCGTGTGGTAGCTGCCGCCCCCGCCCTCGCCGCCGATGGCCAGGTTGGCGGTGGCGATACCCACGTGATGCAGAAACGTCGTGTAGTCCGAGCCGGAGCCAAGTGCCGAGAGGCGAAGCAACCCGCTTTCGTCCAGTGCCGCGTTCGCCGCCTCGTCGCCGCTCACGCGAATGCGTGCGCGATTGCGCGCCGCGACGCTGAGTCCGGTTTGCGGGTCGATTACATCGCGCTGCACCGCGTTGAAGAACTTTTCGAGTGCGTGACTGCCGCCGACGCGCACGAAGCCGCGCGTAATGCCGTCCGTGTTGGCGTAGAGAACGGCCTTGTCCCGGAGTTCTTCGCGGTGCTCCTCCGCCCACTCTGCGGAGCCCATGAGGCCCTGTTCCTCCGCGTCCCAGGCGGCGAACACGATGGTTCTCGCCGGCGCCCGCTTGAGCATCGAGATCGCCTTCGCTTCCGCGAGCATCGAGATCAGGCCGGAGACGGGGTCCCGCGCGCCGTGGCTCCAGGCGTCGTGGTGGTTGCCCCGGATCACCCACTGGTCCGGCCATACCGCGCCCTGGCGCGTGGCGATGACGTTCTGTGCGGTGACGGTGTTCCAGTCGAATGCGAGCTGCAGGCGAACCGTAGCCGGTCCGGGGCCGATGCGGTACGTGATGGGCAACCCGCCGCGCCACTCCGGCGGCGCTACAGGGCCTTCCATGGCGTCGAGCAGCGGGAGCGCATCGCCATAGCTGATGGGCAGCGTCGGGATCGTCGCGAGCGACTTCGACTCCTGTATGTCTAGCCGTTTGGCATTCGCAGTGGCGGCCCAGCCCGGCGTCAGCGGATCGCCGGCATATAGCGGCGTGTACTTGATCGAACCGCGTTGCACCGCGCTGTCGTTCTTGTACGGACCTTCCGGATATGCCTTGCCGAGGACATAGCCGTCGTCGCTGGGGTCGGAGTAGATCAGGCAACCGATGGCGCCGCGTTCGGCGGCGAGTTTCGGCTTGATGGCGCGGAAGGCGTAGCCGTACCGGGCGATGACGATCTTGCCCGCGACATCGACGCCGTAGCGCTCGAGCTGCTCGTAGTCTTCGAGCAGGCCGTAGTTGACATAGACGAGCTGGCCCGTGACGTCGCCGTCCGGCGAGAAGACGTTGTACGGCGGCAGCACGTCCGGCGACGCGCTACTCTCGTCCCCGGCAACGCTGCGTTCCACGAGGGACGCCGTGAACGCATGCGGTTCGATCATTTCGAGGCGGCGGGTTCTCGGCGTGGGGAACAACACGTCGTAGCTCGCGATTTCGGTGTCGTAGCCCCATTCGGTGAAGAGGCGCTTCAGGGTCTCGACATTGCGCTGGCCATGGGCGGACCCGACGTGATGGGGTTCGCCGGCGAGTTCATGCATCCAGGCGCGGAGGTCGGATGGGTCGAGGTGGCGGTCGAACTCCGCTTCGAGGTCGCGCTGGGCCTCGGCGCCGGTGTCGGTGAATCCTGGGAGTGACGGGTCAGCGGCGGCGCCGAGTGTCAGCGCCGAGACGAGTGAGATGGCTCGGAACATGGTCGTGGTGCTGGAGTGGGTGAGCGGAAATTGTAACCGCGAAGCGGTTGGAGAAGAGCCGAGAGCCCCTCGCGCTGGCCCAGTTACTCGCCCTGGGTCGTTTCCGACCCGATCCACTCCCGGGCGCGGCGTATGTGTTCCAGCGGCCGGAATATCGACGAGAATATGTCCCGCACGACGCCGTTCTCGTCGACGAGGTAGGTGACCCGCCCGGGGATCGGCCCTGTGAAGGCACCGTAAAGGCTGCGAACCCTGTTGCCGGGATCGCTCAGGACGGGGTAGGGCAACAAGTGATGATCGGCGAATCGCTCGTGCGATGCGACCCGGCCGCTATTGATACCTACGACCTCCGCTCCCGACGCGACGAATTCGTCGTAGTGGTCGCGAAACCCCCGAGCCTGCATCGTGCAGCCCGGCGACTCGTCCATGGGATAGAAGAACAGCACCACCTTGCGGCCGCGCAGGGAACGGAGCCCGAAGTTGTCCCCACCCGCAGCCGGAAGGACGAAGTCAGGCACCTCGTCGCCGATCCTGAGTTTCTTGCCGCTCGCAGCCATATCGGACAGCATACCCATTCGCCTGCCGGTGTGTCGCTCTGTTTTCCGTCGGAGAAGGTCGTGGCGGGTATCCGTCCGAGAAATACATGTTCGGGGTCTCTCTTGAAGGCAAACTTCTGCATGTTCGAGCCGCGGGCCAGCATCCAGCTGGCGAAGAATATGACGGCTGACACGACGAGCAGCCAGGCGGGCGTTTGCGGTTTGGGCAGGTCCGCCACAGCCCAGAGGCCCACCGCGTAGAAGTACGGGTACCAGGTCAGGCAACCCAGACGAGCTTGAAACCCAATCGTTCGGCGACGAGATCGTAGGTGTAGAGGTGACTACGTTCGAGCGCGAGGTAGTCGCAGACGAACCAGGTGAAGAGGGCGACGTAGAGGACGACACCGGGGGAGGGATTGTCGGGATAGGCAAGGAGGTGGTGCGCCGCGAACGAGAGCAGGCTGAGCACGAAGGCGCCCGCTAACCCGGACCAGCGATGCTGCCAGAGCCAGTCCCGCGGCATGATCCCGCCGTGGCCGGCGGCGAGCCAGAGACCGATGCTGACGGCGAACACGGGGCCGACGCCCGAGCCTTGCCCACGCGGCCCCGCGACAGACCGGACAGTTCATTTGTTCCAGAAGCGGACACTTCTATTTGTTGACAACACTGTGTTCGACCACCTGTTGCGTACATCCATGATTGGCGTTACGGTGAATGGGTGCGCTCCAGAGCGCACCTGATCCGCGGGTAGGGCCATGCCCATCTGGTTGTAGAGCGATACGACACGATCCTCTTTTCTGTCCAAGGCGCGGATATTGGACTTGATGAAAGGAGGTCATTCATGACTACCCGATATCCAGGCTCAAGCCTGGAGAACCTCAAGAAGCAGGCGAAGTCACTGCTGAAGTCCGTCCTCAACGGCGAACGGGCCGCCCTCGAGCGCATCGCGCCGTACGTCGAGGACGATGCGAACTTCAAACTCAACGATGCCCAACTCGTCATCTCGCGCGAACTCGGCTTCGCGAGCTGGGCCAGGCTGAAGGCGTTCGTCGTGGAGTCCGTCGGCGCATTCGTCGCCGCGGCCAACAACGGCGACATCGACGTCGCAAGCGCGATGCTGGCCCGCGAGCCGCGATTGGCCCAGGCGCCAAGGGCGCTCTTTCGCGCAGCCGCAATGGGCAAGATCGACATGGTTCGCCTGCTCGTCGAGCATGGCGCCGATGTGAACGCCGCGACGGTGGAAGACAGCTCCTACGTCGGTACGCCGCTGCTCGCGGCGACCGAAATGCTGAACCAAGCGCCGGACACGGTGGCGCTGCTGCTTGAGCTCGGCGCCGACCCCAATCTCGAAGCGGGTGGCGAGACGCCATTGCATATGGCCATGGGGACCTATGCGCGAACGCCGGACAAGCATGGTGTCGTCGAGTTGCTGCTCGACGCCGGCGCGACGCACAATCAGCACGAGGCGGTCATGGCGATCCATCGCGGCCGTATCGACCTGCTGGCGGCGCAGCTCGATGCGGACCCCGAACTCGCGCACCAACGCTTCGAAGAGGTCGACTACCTGTGGCTCCCCTTCAACCGTCCAGGCCCGACACTGCTGCACATCGCTGCGGACTACAACGAGGTCGAGGTGGGGCGACTGCTGTTGTCACGCGGCGCTGATGTCAACGCACGCGCCGGGGGCAGCGACGGCCAGAGCCCGATCTTTCACACCGTCGCATCCTGGACGGCAATCTCGCGCGGCGGTCACTGCCTGCCGTTTCTCGAACTGTTACTCGCGCACGATGCGGACCTCGCGCAGTGCGCCGGCGTGCAGTTCGAGACGATGGGCGCGTCCAACTGCGAGGGACAGGTGCGCGACATTACGCCGCTCGATTTCGCCCTGGCGTTCGCCGATGGACCGGAATGGCGCAACAGCCGGTCAGCAGTCGAGATGCTTCGAGAGCACGGAGCGAGAAGAAGTGTTGACAAGCCGTGAGCTGCCCCTATACTCGCGCGCCTTCCATCGGGACAAGCGGATTTTCGGGAACGTGAATTCAGTGATTTTGGCAACAGCAAAGCGTCCTCCCGGCGCCCATTTGCCAAGTGCGCCGCTACCGTCGCAGTCCGTGAACTGCGGCAGTGGACCCGCGTGCGAGGACGCAAACACGGTGCGTTGACTTTCCTTGAAACAGTTCCTGGAAGGCGACGCTTTCGACCTTCCAGGGAAGAGAGCCCTGGTCGGTAAACGAACAGGGCTTTTTTTATGGCTTGGAGAAATATCTGAATCGCGCCGCGCCGGAGTTTCCGACGCGGCGAGGGGCGAGGCCAAGCCTTGTCCGACCTGGGGTTGGGCGGCGTGCGGCGTTCTGATGGCGCGGGTTCTCGAATCCCGCCCGGCGCACTCACGCTACCCATCGCACGGTGTGTACCGAGCGGTCTGTGCGCACCCAACCTGTGGAATTAGCTCAATAGGTAGAGCACCGGTCTTGGGAACTGGGTGTTGCCGGTTCGATTCCGGCATTCCAACAGCGACTTCCTGCAAAGAGGTCACACGGCTGATAACCGTGCTTCGCTGGTAACGGGCGCTATTCGTTACAACGGGCGCCCGTTCCCTGCGCCTGCCCTTTACGGGGCTGGAGCAGCAACGACGGAGCCGACGGGTGGGCTGGCCTGGCACCTGCCGAGCCAGCAGCCGTCGTGTCCGGCGGATCGCCCGCGAGGCGTCGCTTGGATGCTTCATCCCCATCAAGGGGCTTGAGGTGGAAGAGCGTCGCCCGCGCGCGGTACGTCCGATGCGGCCGCGCCATCGGTCCGCGACGGAGTTGTGGGAGCGGGCGCATTCATTGGAGAGAGAAGAGGAGGGCAGGCCATGTTGCTTGTTCAGAAATTCATCGTGCTGAAGCACGAACGCGGACTCCTGTTCAGGGATGGGGACTTCATCCGTTTCCTTGAACCGGGCACGTACCGCTTTCGCGGGTTGCGCGGGCGCTACGAGGTCGAGCGTTTCGACCTTGCCGAGCCGTCGTTCGCGCACCGGCTCGTCGACTACCTGGTCGAGGCCGAGCGCGCGGAGATCGATCGGCTGTTCACGCTGGTCGAGACCGGCGCGAGCGAGGTGGCGGTCGTATACCAGAACGCGCGCGTCGCCGAGGTCATCGGTCCGGCGGAGCGAAAGCTCTACTGGAAGGGCCCGGTCGTGTCGCGCGTGGAGCGTTTCGACCTGGATACGGGTCTCGCGCTCGGCGCGAAGCTCGCCCGGGAACTCGCGGCCCCGAGCCCTCTTCGAGGTCCGGGCCGCTACGGCGTCTACTCGCGCGAGGTGCCGGACGGTCACGTCGGGTTGCTGTACGTCGACGGCAAGCTGACCGGTTCGCTGGAACCGGGCCTGCATGCGTTCTGGACCTACGGCCCCGCCGTGAAGGTGGAGGTCGTGGACCTGCGCGTGAAGACGCTCGACGTGCAGGGTCAGGAAATCCTGACCCGCGACAAGGTCAGCCTGCGCGTCAACCTGACCGCGACCTACCGGTTCCTGGATGCGGAAAAGGCCGTGCGCGCGGCGAAGGATCCGCTGGATCATCTGTACAAGGAGATCCAGTTCGGTCTGCGCGCCGCGGTCGGCACGCGCACCCTCGACGCGTTGCTGGAGGACAAGTCGGTCATCGACCGGATTGTCGCCGAGCGTGTCGGCGAACGCTTCGCCGACATCGGCATCGCCGTCGACAGCGTCGGCGTGAAAGACATCATCCTGCCGGGCGACATGAAAGATCTGCTCGGCAAGGTGGTGGAAGCCGAGAAGGCGGCGCAGGCCAACGTGATCCGGCGGCGCGAGGAAACCAACGCGACCCGGTCGCTGCTCAACACGGCCAAGGTCATGGAGAGCAACGCCGTGGCGCTGCGGCTGAAGGAGCTGGAGACGCTGGAAAAGGTCACCGAGAAGGTCGGCAACCTGTCGGTCTACGGGGGTCTCGACGGCGTCCTGAACGAACTGGTTCGCCTGAAGCAGTGAGTTCGCATTGGGGGAGCGGGCGGTCTGCCGACTGCTCCCCCTTTTTTGGCTGTCCGGACTACCGCAGGTGCCGAAACGGGACCAGGCTTCCTAACACCAACGTTACGCGGCACACTTGCGCCCCGCAAGGTCACCGCAAAAGAACCCATCAAGGAGTACCTCATGCCCGACTACGACGGCGCGATCACCCTTTCCACTCCCGTGCAGGATCTCGACGCATCACTCGCCTGGTTCGCCGACAACCTGGGTTTCCGGGAGATCTTCAAGGCCGCCGAAGCCGGCTGGGCGGAGGTAAGCTCACCCACCAAGGGGGTCACCATCGGCCTCAACCGGGGTGCCGAGGCTGCGGACGGGGGCGTGACGCCCGTGTTCGGGGTCAAGGACATCGACGCCGCCCGCGCCGAACTCGAGGCCAAGGGCGTGCCCTTCGAAGGCGAAACCTACGAGATTCCCGGGATGGTCAAGCTGGCGACGTTCGTCGACCCGGACGGCAATCACTACATGTTCGCGCAGTCGCTGATGGAGGGATAAGCACATCGGCGCGATCGGTTTCGACGTTGGCGTTTCCAGTTGATGGGTAATCGCCCTATCGTCGACGAAACATGATTCTCTGACGGAGGCACTCGATGTCGACACCAACCAAGGAGAAACACATCGGGGATCTCGATCCGGTTGAATTCATGGCGGTGCTGGACGAGGGCGCGCGCAAGTTCAACGAGGAATGTGATCGGTTGGGCATATCGCGCGTGATCGAGATCGACGGCGAGACGGTGCTCTACCACCCGGATGGAACGCATACGCCGATGCCCGACCCGGGTGATCGAGAGGCCGTTCTCGCTTTGTTCCGGCGGTACAAGGTGTCGCTCGATGGCGTTCGATATCCCTGATCGTCCGCGTTTGACGCTGTTTGCGGGTCCGAACGGGGCTGGCAAGACCACAGCGTACCGCCGTTTCGTGGAAGCTGGCTTTGAGGCTGGCGACTACCTGAATCCGGACGACATCGCGAGATTGCCTGGTGCCGATTCAGGGGATACCGCTTTCGACCTACGGGCTGGACGGGAGGTCATCCGGCGCACCCGATCCTTGATCGCCGCACGGCAGCCGTTCGTGCGGGAAACCACGCTATCGGGTCGAGAAATTCTGCGCAGTGTCTCCGACGCGCGAGCCTCTGGCTATCGTGTAATGATGGTTTTCGTGGGCGTTCGCTCGACAAGAACGACTGGTAGCCGAGTCGCCGTTCGTGTCGCATCCGGAGGTCACGACATCCCCCAGCACGTGCAGGAGCGGCGTCTGCCCCGCTCGTTCGACAACGCATGCCGGGTGGCCCGCGTTGCCGATTTCGTTTACTTCCTGGACAACGCGGGGCTGCAGCACAAACTCGTGGCGACCGTGCGCGAGGGTACGATCATCTTTTGCGACTCTTCGCAAGCCGAGTGGCTGGAGCGAGCCACCGCCGGTTTGCCACGAGCGCCGTCGCTCTTTTCCCGTGACGAGGTGCTGTCGCGGTTGCGTGAAGCCGAGGGGTTGTCTGACGACCTCCGGGCGAGGGAGGGTCAGTCCGAGTACTCTTCGTGATTCGGGCCGCCTGACTTGAAGGTTGCCCCGGTTTGCGGATTTCTTGCACCTCCTTTCGCAAGCGCTTCCCTAGCATCCTGTTCCATCTGCAATGGAATCCAGGGGTCATGCATGATCGAAGAGAAGTCGGGTTCGCCAGGTCTGTTCAGGAGTGGTCCGGGCCCACGGTTTGACCAGCGCTCCATTTCCCTGCGGTTCGTCCTTGTCGCCTTGCTCATCCTGGCTTCGTTGATTCCGCTCGCGCTCGTGAGGTGCACGGCCGGCGACAGGGAGGGGTACCGCGAGGAAGCCGTCGAGAGCATCGCCCATTCCTGGGGCGAGGAGCAGCGCATCATGGGACCCATCATGTTCATCCCCTTCGATGATGCCGAGCGCGAGCGGCGCGATGAGGATGAGTTGGAAGTAGCGTCGGAGCAGGTGAACATCCGTATCGTTGACGACAGCGGGAGCGACCGCCGCGGGCGCTACGTGGCGGTGATGCCCGAGCACATCGACATCGAACTCAATACCAGTCACGAGATGCGCCGGCGGGGGATCTTCGAGGTGGCCGCATTCAGTGTTGACGTCGCTGCGGAGGGCGTGTTCGCGGCCCTTGACGTGAAGAACCTGCAGGACCGTTTCGGCGCGCTGCGGATGGACCTGGCCTTCCTTGGCGTCGGTATATCCGATCCGCGCGGGATTCGCGAGGCGACCCTTGTGTGGCGGGGCAGGGACGTAGAACTGAGTGCCCCATCGGGACGCAGACCGGTCGAGAACGGCCTGACCGGTGGGTTGGGAAAGACCGCGGCGCTTGGCGGCGAGTTTTCCCTGGCACTCGATCTGCGCGGGATCGGTCGTTTCTCGGCGGTGCCGGTGGGCGATGGCTCGACGTTGACGATGAAATCCAGTTGGCCGCATCCGAGCTTCGATGGCCGCCTGTTGCCGGATACGCACGACATCAACGCGCAGGGTTTCACGGCCTCGTGGGCTACAGGGCACCTGGCAAGGGGGTTCTCGAGCCTGATGGAGATTTCGTCGATTGAAGGCGACTACTTCAAGGAAAAGGACTTGGGTTTCAGTGCTTTCGAACCCATCGACCTTTATCTTGGCGTCGAACGGAGCACGAAGTACGGCATCCTGTTTGTGCTGCTGACGCTCGTGAGCGTGCTCTGTCTCGAGCTGGCCACCGGCATTCGATTTCACTTCGTGCAATATGGCGTGACGAGCGCCGCACTCGTACTTTTCTTCCTGACGTTGCTGGCCCTGGCGGAACACATCGGCTTCACCATGGGCTATGTGCTGGCGGCGACGGTGCTAACGGGCATGATCGCCTGGTACGCCAACGGCGCCACTGGCAATCGCCGGCTCGCCGCCACGGCGTTCGGCGGGCTTTTGACCCTGTACGCCGTGCTTTATGCGATCCTGCGGCTGGAGTCGTTCGCGCTGCTGGTAGGGACGGTGGTACTGCTCGGGGCGCTGGCGATGCTCATGCACGTGACGCGCAGGCTGATGCCGGCTGCCGAAACGCAAGCGCCTGACTGACGAGTCGCCAGGTCAGATCGTTTTGGCTTTGCGCAGGGCGGCGATTTCGGTATCGCTGATGCCGGCTTCCCGGAGCACCTCGTCGGTGTGCTCGCCCAGATCGGGCACGGCGGCTGCCGGTTCCAGGGGCGTCTCGCTCATGCGGATCGGCGCCGCCACTATGCCTCTGCGGTCGCCGTCGCCGTCGGGTGTTTCGGTGAAGTAACTGTTTTCCCAGGCACCTGGGTCGGCCAGCACCTGCCGATGATCGCGTACCGGCGCGTAGCGCACGCCGGTGTCGCGCAACGCGTCGCACCAGGCTTCGGTGGTCCGCGTTCTGAACACCTGCGCCAGTTCTTCGCGCAGCCAGGCATGGACTTCCGGCGTCATTTCCCGGTCCTGCAGGCGCGGATCGACCGTCAGGTCCGGGCGTTCGAGCGCGATGAAGAAAGCGTCCTTTTCGCGCCCACGCACTCCAACGATGGCGATCCAGCCGTCGGCGGTCGGGAAGATGTCGTAAATGGTCCGGATCATCGGGTGTCCGAGGTTCGCCCGCCCGGCAACCTGGTCGGTCAACATGAGATACGTGTATTCGGCGGCTTGTGCCCAGATCTGCCCGCCGAGCAGCGACACGTCAAGGCATTGCCCGCGGCCCGTCCGGTTTCGGTGCTGAAGCGCGGCCAGGATGCCCGCGACCATGTTGAGCGAGGCGATGTGGTCGGCGATGAAGATGGCAACGGGGGACGCCGGATCGCCGTCCCGTCCCGTGGTGCTGACGAGTCCGCCGGCGGCCTGGGCCGCGAGGTCTGCGCCCTGGCGCGCGGCGTCCGGTCCCAATGATCCAAAAGTGCTTCCCTGGGCGCAGATGATGCGCGGATTGACGGCGGCGAGATCGTCATGGCCGAGCCCCCACCGATCCATCGTGCCGGGCGTGAAGTTGGTGATCACCACATCGGCGGCCTGAACGAGGCGCTTGAAGACGGCGGCGCCCTCGGGGTGACCGAGGTTGAGGGAGACACTGCGTTTGCCGCGGTTGCAGGCGGTGAAGACGGCGCTGCGCGGATCGCCGGGCTCGACCTTGATGTTGCGGCTGTGGTCGCCGTATTCGGGCAGTTCGATCTTGATGACGTCGGCGCCCATGTCGCCCAGCAGGAGCGAAGCTTGGGGTCCCTGGATCAAGAGGCCCGCCTCGAGTACCCGAATGCCGTCTAACGCCCCTGCCACGAGAACTCCTCCCCCATCTCTGCCTGCGCGGGCTGCTCCCCCGTATCCGCAGGCTCAGGCTTTGCCTGCAAAGCGTCGAGGAATACCGCGCCGTAGCGCTCAAGTTTAGCTTGGCCGACGCCGTGGATGGATAGCATCTCCGCGAGGGAGGTCGGACGCCGATGCAGCATTTCCCTCAGTGTCGAGTCATGGAAGACCACGTAGGGCGGCACGCCCGCTTCCTCCGCGAGGTCCCGCCGGCATTTTCGCAGAGTCTCCCAAAGTCCCTCGTCTTCCGCGCTGATCTCGAACCTCTCCTGCTGCGTGGTTGATCGCACCCTGGGTTTCGCGGCGGCGTCCTTGCGCAGCAGCACCGTCCTTGCTCCGCGCAGCACTTCCCTGGCGTCGCCGGTCAGCCGCAACCCCCCGAAGCGCGCGTCGTCGGCGAAGATGTAGCCCTGGACCATGAGCTGGCGCACGAACGAACGCCATTCCGTCACGGACAGGTCCGCGCCGATCCCGAAAGTGCTCAGCCGTTCGTGCCGCCACTGCCGGACCTTTTCCGTGTCCTTGCCGCGCAGCACGTCGATCACGTGGGCCGCGCCGAAGCGCTGGCCGGTGCGGTAGATGGCGGAGAGGAGCTTCTGTGCCGCCGTCGTTCCGTCGTGGGTTTCGGGCGGTGTCAGGCAGACGTCGCAATTGCCGCAATCCTCGTGGAGATCGTCGCCGAAATACCGGAGCAGGGCGCGGCGCCGGCAGGTGGTCACCTCGCACCAGCCGAGCAGGGCGTCGAGCTTGCCGCGCTCGATCCGCTTGTGCTGATCGTCGGCCTCCGACATGTCCACCATCTGCCGTAGCCGCACGACATCCTGCAGGCCGTAGACCATCCACGCGTCGGCATGCTCGCCGTCGCGGCCGCCCCGGCCGGTTTCCTGGTAGTAGGCCTCGACGCTCTTCGGCAGGTCCACGTGCGCGACGAAACGGACATCGGGCTTGTCGATGCCCATGCCGAACGCGATCGTCGCGACGACGATGACGCCGTCTTCGCGCAGGAACCGGCTTTGGCACGCGGCGCGCACATCGCCCGGCAGGCCGGCATGGTAGGCCGCGGCCTTGAACCCGCGCGCATTCAGCATCTCCGCGATCGACTCCGTTTTCTTGCGCGTCATCGCGTAGACGATCCCGGACTGGCCCCGGCGTGCGTCGAGGAAAGCGCGCAACTGCGCGTTGGCGTCCGCTTTCGCGCGCACCGTGTAACGGATGTTGGGGCGATCGAACCCGCTGACGAAACGCCGTGCGGCCGGATCGAAGTCGAGCTTGGCGAGGATGTCGTCGCGCGTAGTCGCGTCTGCAGTGGCCGTCAGTGCCATGCGCGGGACGCCGGGGAACTGCTCGCGCAGTACGTCGAGACCGAGATAGTCCTGGCGGAAATCGTGGCCCCATTGCGATACGCAATGGGCCTCGTCGATGGCGATCAGTGACAGGTCCACGCTCGCCAGCAACGTCAGCGTGTTTTCCTGGAGCAGACGCTCCGGGGCGAGGTAGAGGAGGTCGAGCGACCCGGACCGCACCGCGTCGACGATGCGCCGTTGTTCGTCGTACGCGAGGGTGGAGTTCAGGAACGCGGCGCGCACGCCGAGTTGCCGCAGGGCGCCTACCTGGTCCTGCATCAACGCGATGAGGGGCGAGACGACGAGACCGGTTCCCGGCCGAATGATGGACGGCAGCTGGTAGCACAGGGACTTGCCGCCGCCGGTGGTCATGACGACCAGCGTGTCCCGGCCTTCGAGCGCCGCGCCGATGATCTGTTCCTGGGAGTCGCGAAATTCGGTATAGCCGTAGACCGTCCGCAGCAGGTCACGCGCCCGCTCGATCGTCCCGGTATCCTGTGACATCCGCGTCCGCCGCCCAAGCGTCCGTGTCAGGATGCCCGCAGACACGAATCCACCAGCGGTCGCGTCACGTCGAGGCTTTCGTCGATCAGCGTGATGATGCCGTGGCCGCTGCACACCTCGTCCGGGGCGGGGTTGATGTGTACCCCGCGGCAGTCGATGTAGCCCATCGGAATGCCGGCATCGCCACGTACGAAGCTGATCACGATGTCGCGCCAGACAAGTCCCTTGAAGGGCGTTTCGAATCGCGTCAGCCGGTCGGCTTCGTGGGTGAACATGGTTTCCAGAACCTGTTCGACGCCGGGCTCGGTCAACGCGCGCACGACGAATTCCGGATACGCGCGAATGGGCCGAATCACGGTGGTCGCGCCGGCGTCGAGGATGCGTTGGCGGTTCGCGTCGTCCACCACCTCGGCGACGATGGTGGCTTTGGTTCCGAGCTCGCGGATGCGGCCGAGAATGTCGTAGGTGTGCGCGTCGGATCGGGCATCGTAGATCTCGTCGGCGATGATGACGATGCAGCACGCGTGGCTGACGTTGGCCGCGGCCAGGTTCTCGGAATTCTCGGCCATGGCGTTGTACAGCGTGACGCCGGCATCGACGAGCTCGTTGCTCAAGCCCTCCTCGAAGTCGGGCGTCAGGAGTTGTATGGGGATATCGCCGAGCGGGGGCGCGCGGCGCACATGGTCCACCAGTCGCGGCAGATAGTTCTCGGCGTCCTGGGACGGGACATTGATTATCAGCAGATGGTCTTTCATGTTGCTCCACTTGATTTCTCCGCGCCGCCGGCGATCCCGTTGCAGCGCGCGATAGTCGAATACATAGGTGGCGATCTGCGCCAGCAGAAAGGTGCCGAAGACATAGATGCACACCACGGTGGCCAGTCGCCCGGCGGGCGTGACGGCGGAGGCGTCGCCGTAGCCGACGGTCGTTGCCGTGGTCATCGTCAACCAGGCGGCGTCGCCGAGGGTCATTCCCTCGAACACCATCATCGCCATCACGTGCAGGCAGAACAGCCCCGCGAACATGGCGGCGGTGAAATAGAGGCGCCGCTTGATCGCGCCCGCCACGTACCGCGTGAAACGCAGGTATCGCCGTCGGCGCAGGAGTCGCCAGAGCATCGGGACGGGTTCGGGGCTATCGCGACAGTCGCATCGCCGGAGAGCCTATCAGGGCGATGGCGAACGCTTCAATGCGATGGGTCGATGGCTTACGCGTCGCCGAGTTGCGCCGTGACTTCCTCCAGCACGCAACGCTTGAGGACCTGCGGGTCGGCCTCCGGTTTGGCGTAGCGCTCGGCCAGGATGCGGAGGTCGGCATCGCTGAAGGACAGGCTGATGCGGGGGCGCTGGATCTTGGAGAAAGGCAGTCCGACCAGCTTTCTCACGTAGTCGGAATAGCTCAGGTCCGCTGCCGCGGCGGCGAGGCGGACCTTCCGTAGAAGCGACTGGCGGAATTCGAAGTGAACCTGGATCTTTCGCAGCGCCCGCCGTTCAGCCTGGAATCGCCCGGACCTGGATTCGCTGGCAGCGCGACGCGAAGAGGCTCTCATCCCTCGCCCGGCCACATCGATTCGATGACATCCGGCGGGCAGTTCACTTCCGCGAACACTTCCGTCTCGCCGTCGGCCGAAACCTCGACGCTGAGTCCATGGCGGCCGGTGTCGTCCTCGCATTCGTGGCAGCGGAGTTCCTCGGCGTCATCGTCCTGCAGCCGCGACGGTGTCTCGCCCCGGCAATCGCGGTCGTAGTAGTAGCCCTCGGCCCACTTCTTGGTTTGCGCGTACCGGCTCGCGATCCAACCCTCGTACCGGGGAAGGGCATCCGCTACCTCGAGCTCGGCAAAGTCCTCGTCCCACAGGGCGGCGAATGCATCCTCATCGAACAGCCGCAACACGTCGGCCCGGGGCACCGTTCGGGAAAGGGACATTTCGCTTGCGTCAGCGGCATCGAAGCCGAGGTAGATCCGGTCCCCGCCGGTTCCGTCCAGGGTAAGTTCGGCGTAGAGGCCGTCCTCGAAGTGGTACGCGCCCACCGCGCTGACCTCGAACGTCTGTCCCTGGACATCGGGCGGCAGGAGCAGGCGGTGCTTGAATGTCAGCAGGTCGCCGGCCGCGAGATCCCCTGGACCGGACAGTTGTCGCGGCCCGTCGTCGTCGCGCTTGCCGAAACGGCTCCTGAGTATCTTCCGAAGCAAGGCTGGGTCAGCCCGATTGCCTGGCCTTGAGCCGCGCGAGAACGTCCGATCCGGCGGACCCGCCGGAGGTGCCGATGCCCTTCGCCTTGAGTTTCGCGTCGATGTCGTCGACGCCTTCCTGGCCCTCCAGCCACTCTCCGGCTTCCATGCGGTCCTGCCAGTTCTGCTGCTTGGCCTTGACCCTGTCGAGGGCCTGGGACACCCGATGGCCCTTCGATCCCGTCGCCGCGAAGTTGCGCGAGACGCTTTCCGTGGCGCGCTGCAGTTCCTGCACCGTGCGCACCTTGTCCAGTTCACGCTTGTTCTTCTGGATGGTCCGCTCGCGGGCCTTGATCATGGCGTGGATCTTGTTGACCTCGTTGTTGAGCGCCTCCTGTTCGCCGGCCTTGTCGTCGCGATCTCCTTCCAGTTCGGCAATGCGTTCGGCGACCTCTCCGGCGAGCGACTCCTCGCCGGCGTTCAGGGCCGAGATCGCCTTCTGCTCATAGTCGGCGATGTCCGCGGCCAAAGTGGACAGGTCGCGCTTGAGACGGATCTCGGAACTCTTCATGCGCGTCAGGCTCTGCTTCGCGCTGGCTATCGCCGACTCGGCATCGCGAATCTCCTGCTCGAGAATGCGGATGGCGTTGGCGTCCACGATGGCCTCGCCGACTTCGTTGGCGCCGCCCCTTACTGCCTGCATCAGGTCTTTCAGTACACCCATGTTGATTGCCTCTCTCGTGTTGCTTTGCTTCGGTTGCTATCGCTCTTTTTCGCTCTCTTTTTCGCTCCTGACATCGGTTCAGGCCAGCAGGTGTTCTACGGCTTCAAGCACGTCGATGGTGTTTTCCGCCTGCACTTCCAGTTCGTGCGCGATCACCTCGAACCGCGTCGACAGCGCCATGGCGCCGAACAGAATGTAGGTCTCCCCCTGCAGGCCGATGGACGACAGGGGCACGGCCGGACTCAGCCGCAGGAAGATCGCGTTGAGCTCGTCGACATTGCCGGACTCGACTTCAGAAATGTTGAAAAGGGGGGTCACCGCAAGGATCTGCGTATCTGTCTGGGTGACGTGGATGGGAAACTCGTCGTTGTTCGAGCAGGTGACCTCCAGGATATCTTGCTCCGTCACGAGCGCATCGAAGGTGGTGCCTTCCTCGCCGTTGAAGTCGTTCAGCCGGAAGGCCAGCTCGTCGAGGGTCATCGCGTATCTCCCAATTCCTGGTTGTCGTCCCGCCGGTAGCGGTAACCGTCGAAAGCACACTATGACATATTATGTCATCGGTCAAGCGTTTAGTTGGAATGTCGATCAGACCCGGCGGTCAGTCATCACCGACCGTCAACTTTCCCCTGATGTCTCTGAACACTCCATCCTGGGGCGTGGTGCGCCCTGCCGAGATGTCTGTTTCACCCTGGACCATGAGTTTCAGCATCAGCAGCGCGTCCTGTAGGCGCTGATACGATGCATAGTCCTGTACGACAGCGCAT
The DNA here is from genome assembly GCA_026706665.1 of Gammaproteobacteria bacterium. Taxonomy (GTDB): domain Bacteria; phylum Pseudomonadota; class Gammaproteobacteria; order Pseudomonadales; family Azotimanducaceae; genus VXNE01. The sequence goes on from JAPOYI010000127.1 coordinate 37,897, forward strand.
AGTCCTGTACGACAGCGCTGGCTGCGCCCCGTTGCGTCAGCACGACTACCTGTTCGGATGACTTCATCTCCGCAAGTATCTGTGTCGCCCTGGCCTTGAATTCGCTCAGGCTCATGATGGACGTTGTCATTGGAGGGCCTTTATCGGTCTCAATTCGATTTGATCGTACGGAAATGACGCGAGTCCGCAATCAGCACACCGGATTGTCGGATTCGGCCTTGACTTTGGGAACGATAAGACGATGATCGCCGCTTTCGTCCCGTCGGCAGGCATCCGCAGCGTCTCCCGGCGGCGAGGCATGTTGGCACTGGAGAGGCTCCCATGTCCGATCGATCGGTCTCGTTTACCGAGGTCTTCCATTTTGTCTGGGGCTATTGGCGGCGGCAGCCGGCGAAGCTGGTCCTGATCGTTGCCGGCGTGCTGCTGAGCATTCTGTTCGAAGTGCAGATTCCGGCCCGGTCGGCCGAACTGGTCACGGCGGTGCTGCATCTCGGCGACGGTCCGGCGGCGCTGGCGCAGGCGTGGACCGCCGCGTTCTGGCTGCTCGGGTTCCTGGCGGTGGTGTCCCTGGTGCAGCAGGGCTATTTCCGCTTGTGGATGTACTTCGCCTCGCAGGCGATGCAGGCCATGGTGATGGATGGTTTCCGCGCGTTGCAGCGGTTCAGCGCTGACTGGCACGAGAACGCGTTCGCGGGGGCCACGGTGAGAAAGGTCACGCGGGGCATGTGGGCATACGACGACTTCGCCGACGTGGTGGTGGTCCAGCTCGGCCCGACGCTGATCCTGCTCGTCGCGCTGTCGACGTCGATGTTCCTGCGCGAGCCCATGATGGGCCTCTACTTCGCGGTCTCCGTCGCGCTGTTCGTCGGCGTGAGCGTGTGGATGTCCCTGTCGTGGGTGGCGCCGGCAAACCGGCTTTCCAACGATGCGGACACGAAGATGGGCGGCGTGCTGGCCGATTCGATCACCTGCAACTCGGTGGTCAAGGCGTTCGGCGCGGAGCATCGAGAAGACCGCCTGCTGCACGAGGTGTCTTCGGATTGGCGGTATCGTGCCCGTAGGGCCTGGACGCGCAGCATGGACCCGGTCGCCGTACAGTCGGTGCTCATCATCGCGATGCTCGGCGGGTTGCTGGCGATCGCGCTGGAGGGCGCCGCCGACGGCGCCACGGCGCTCGCCGACATGGTCTATGTCATCACGGCGTACTTCATCGTCAACGGGTATCTGCGAGAAATCGGCTGGGAACTGCGCAGTCTTCAGCGTGCGGTGAACGAACTGGACGATCTTGTGAAGATATCGAAGACGGCGCCGCAGGTGGCGAACCGCCCCGACGCGCCTGATTTCAGGGCGGGCGCCGGCTCGATTCGGTTTTCAGACGTTGGTTTCGCGTACAGCAACCAGCCCAGGGCGATCTTCGAGGACTTCTGCCTCGAAATCGCCGCCGGCGAGAAGGTCGCGCTGGTTGGCGAGTCCGGCTCGGGGAAGAGCACGTTCCTCAAACTCCTGCAGCGCCTCTACGACGTGGACGCGGGACGCATCGTTATCGATGGCCAGGATATAGCGTCGGTCGCCCAGGAAAGCCTGCGCCGGTGCGTCGCGATCGTGCCCCAGGAACCGATCCTGTTTCACCGCTCGCTCAAGGAAAACATAGCCTACGGGCGCCCCAACGCGTCGATCGACGAAGTGGTGGCAGCGTCCAAGAAGGCGCACGCGCACGAGTTCATCAGCAGGCTGAATGCCGGATACGACACGCTGGTCGGGGAACGGGGCGTCAAACTCTCCGGCGGCGAACGGCAGCGCGCGGCGATCGCCCGGGCCATTCTGACCGATGCGCCGATCCTGATCCTGGACGAGGCCACGTCGAGTCTCGACTCGATCACGGAGCGCCTGATCCAGGACGCGGTGGCAAACCTCCTGCGCGGACGTACTGCCATCATCGTGGCCCACCGCCTGTCGACGGTGCGGAGCGTGGACCGGATCCTGGTATTCGATGGCGGTCGGATTGCGGAAGAGGGGAATCACGCGGAACTGATGGCGCGACGCGGCCTCTACCGTCGCCTTTTCGACATGCAGTCGCTCGGTTTCGTCGACGACCTGGAGGCTACGCGGAAGCTTGCGTGAGGGCAGATGCCGAAAAAGATGGGTTGTGGCGGATCAGGGGAATCTAACCTGCGGCAACGGCCTCAGAATTCCGTTCTAGCACGCAACTGCGAGGGCGCTACATTGGTCCAATCGCACGACGTGGCGAAGGGCGAAAGACCGTCCCACTTGCTGAAGATCACGGTAAAATCCGCCGCCAACACACTGTGACGCTGTCGACGAACGCGAGAGACCAAGGGATGACCACCCCACCCCAAGAAATCCATGCTGTGGATTTGTTCTGCGGCATTGGGGGACTCACCCACGGCCTGCAACTAGCGGGCATCGAAGTGCGAGCGGGATTCGACAATGATCCGACGTGCCAGCATGCATTCGAGGCCAACAATGATGGTGCCAAGTTCGTTTGCAAGGATGTCTGCGAGTTAGCGTTCGACGACGACATCGCCCCGCACTACGGGACGGATGCTGTGAGGGCACTGGTTGGATGTGCTCCTTGTCAGCCGTTTTCCGCACACAATCGTCGGCGTAGCCAGTCCGATGAAGATTGTTCGTTGGTCGGCGAATTCGCCCGCCTCGTCAAGGAGGGCACTCCTGATTTCGTTACCATGGAGAACGTGCCGGGATTGGCAAAGCACTCAGTATTCCAAGATTTCATCGATGTGCTCGATGCCTTGGACTACGACGTGACCCACGAGATCGTCTCCTGCGAAGAGTTTGGAGTGCCCCAACGGCGTCGCAGACTTGTTTTGTTGGCCTCCAAGCTGGAGCCGGTCTCGTTGTCTGAGCACGAAGAAAGCCCACCGACGGTTGGTGACTGCATTCGTTCCCTGCAACCGATCAAGGCTGGTGTCGGTTGCGAAAACGATCCCGCGCATGCAGCTATGCCGCTCTCGCAGACAAACCATAAACGCATTGCCCAATCCAAGCCCGGCGGCACCTGGAAGGACTGGCCTGACGACCTAGTCAATGAGTGCCACCGCAGCGCCCACTATCCCGCCCCGTACGGTCGCATGAGCTGGGATGCCCTCGCGCCGACAATCACTACTCAGTTCTGTTACTACAGCACTGGCCGCTTTGGCCACCCCGAGCAGAATCGTGCGATTTCCGTTCGGGAGGGTGCCATCCTTCAGACATTTCCGGACGACTACGTTCTCTTCGAGGAAGGGAAGCCTTGGACGATTCGAGACCTTGCGCGCCAAGTTGGGAACGCAGTCCCGGTCGAACTTGCCAAGGCAATTGGAAAAGCGTTCCGAGAGGTCGCCGCGTGACCGAACGACGATATGTCATGCGGCTTAGCCTCAATGTGCTCAATCACATGGGGCTCTACCTCTACAGCAATACGCCAGCGGTGATCGCTGAGGCAATTGCCAACGCTTGGGATGCCGATGCTACAGAAGTAGATGTGGATCTCGACACGGCGGCCATGACGATCACCGTCCGCGATGACGGCCATGGTATGAATCTCGAAGACATCAATGACAAGTTCCTTTATGTCGGCTACCGCAAGCGCGGAAAGGACGGCCAGGCCCTCCTCACTCCGGCGGGCCGCAAGCCGATGGGTCGAAAGGGCATTGGGAAGCTCTCCTTGTTCGCGATCGCGAAACGCATTTCGGTCTACACAAGAAAAGAAGGCGGGGCAGCCGAGTCATTCTTGATGGATGCGGATCGGATCAGGGAGGCCATTGAGGCTGAAGATCCGTCCACAGCCAAAGACTACGCGCCTGAACCCATTCCATTTGACCGGAACATCCCCTCGAAGGGGACGATCCTTCACATTGAAGACCTCAAGCAGGCCCGCGTCACCCAAGCCACGTTTGCGGGCCTGAAGCAACGCATTGCCCGACGATTCAGCATTCTTGAAGACTTCAAGATCCGGGTGAATGGTGAAGAGGTTACCTTCGAAGATCGCGACTACTTTCACAAGGCGCGGTTCATCTTCCAGTACGGTAAGGACTACGCTTCGCGGTGCCGCAACTTGGACCGGGACGTAGAGACTGGACAACCGATGAAGTACGAACGCGCTCATCGCTTCGACGGTAGCGGTGCGGTCAATCAACAAGGCGAGTATCCCATTGGTGGTTGGATCGCCATCGCCCGCCGATCGAACGACCTTGACGGGCAATGCGGCGATGACAATTTGAACAAGATCACGGTGGTCATCAGAGGGAAGGTGGCGCAGGAGGATATTCTTCAGGAATTCCGCCTCGGCGGGATGATTACCAAGTACATGTTCGGCGAGATCATCGCCGACTTCTTGGATGAGGACGACAAGGAGGACATCGCGACATCCAGCAGACAGAGCATCGCCGTGGACGATCCGCGATACATCGCTCTTAAGGCCTTTCTCAGCGCGGAATTGCGACACATTTGGACCGAGACGAACAAACTCAAGGACAAACGAGGCCTGCAGAGTGCGCTAGCCGACAATCCTCCGCTTGAGGAATGGTACGAGGACCTGCCTTCGAAGCTAAAGCCCAGAGCGATGCGTATATTCGCGGAGATTGACAAGGCGAACATCGACGAGGAAAGGAAACGTGACTTCTATGCCAACGGTGTATTGGCGTTTGAGCGACTCAAAATGGATGCGTCGCTCGACATTCTGGACACGATCGATGAGTCGAACGTAGAGGCTTTCCTCAGTTTCCTTGCCGAGCTCGATGCTATTGAGGCTGCCAACTACAGGGAAATTGTTAATGAACGGCTAAAGGTCATACGCAAGCTCAGTCAGAGCGTGGTGGAAGACGTCAGAGAACGTGTTCTCCAGGAATACATCTTCGACCATCTGTGGTTGCTCGACCCCGCATGGGAACGGGCTACCGAGTACGAGACTATGGAACAGCGTATACAGGCTGCCTTACCTGATGACCCAGACAAGACCGTGAACCTTCGCACCGACATACGGTACCGACGGATCGCGGCCGGACATGTGATTCTTGAACTCAAACGCGGTTCTCGACGTCTTGCCAAGACTGAGATCGAGGAGCAGCTACGGAAATACATGACCGCTGCTCGAGACGAACTGAAGAAGGATCCCGACCAGAGTGCGCTCCCCATGGATGGGGTATGCATTCTTGGCCGACTCCCTTACAGGTGGGAGGATCTTGAGGAGCGGCGCCTTGACGAAGATTCGCTCCGACCGCACAGGATTCGGATCATGACTTACAGCGAATTGATCAACAATGCCGAATCCGCCTACGCGAAGTTCCTCGCGGCGACGGAATCGACCAAGAAGCTCAGCACGTTGCTCGGCAGGATTCGAGAGTACGCACCCGAGGAGTTGAACGAGCGGGTGGTCGATTCAGCATAGGCCGCAAGCAAAGCGCACGGATGTGAACACAACTACTCTAGTGGCTCGTCATGCATCTAATGTCGGATCGAGACGCTTCAGTTTGACGCGGGCGTCATCGGCTTGCCCAGCGCCCCTTTCATATGCTCTTCGCCTGCCGGGAGGAGTGCGCTCCATGCATAAGGAGCATTTCGGTTCGACGCGCGTGCTGTGCTTCGCCTTAACGTAGTACAACTCCGGGTAGCTGGGACAGCACTCAATCCAATGCCACTCGAAAGTGTATTCTTCTCTGCGATAGCGCGACGGTCTCACGGGCCAGCACAGCCCGCCAGCATGATATCTGCGGAGTTCATGGATTCAATTCCCTTATTCGGTCAGCAGACCAAATACACCCACCACGAGAATTCATATTAACGGATACATCCCGTCGCAAGAGGAACGCGATCTACAGGCGCGAATTTTCGATTTGCTTTCGAGGGTGTCTGAGCTTACGAAACTACAAACTCGCCTCACGATAACGAGAGGAGCTTGTGGTCCGAACTGTCCTGGCCACATAGGACCGGAGACAACGTTGGCATCTTTGCCTTCGGCGGATTGAAGATGCTTGCCGAGTTCGATTAGCGCGCTTCTCGCGTAAATGGCGTAGCGTTGCCGCAGTTGTTTTCGACTCATCGTGTCGACTCCATCGGGAACTGGGTCAATAACACTGCCATACGCTTCGCCACCTTGAAGCTGCGGTACGATTCGGATGCGCATGGCTCCATGTAATTCAGAAATCCCTATCAATCTGCGCCAGAACGTCCCGCGCGCATTCGGACAGGCCCTCAAGCTGCTCGATTAGCTCCAGGCAGGCTTCCCTCCACGCCCACGGTATTCGGATTCTCGCCGCCTGGAACGGCGCTTTTCGCGGACATGGCGAGCGTGACGAACTTGTTCTTGTACGGCTCTAGCGTTTTCTCCACGCCGACGAATAGCTTCGTGCGCCCTCGGCTGCTGGAGGCTTGGTACTGATGAAGACTCATGGCTGTTGTTCGTGGGAGGAAGGAAGGGCGGGGAATCGCCCGCCAAGCGCAAGCAAGGCGGGCTATCCGGTCCCGTAGCCGCCACCGCCCATGCTTGGCGGCAGAGCGCCGCTGTCGCGCGGCGGACCCGCATTCTGGCGGGCGCGCGAATGAAACTCAAGCCGCCTTCGGATCGTTCAGTTCCTTCTGGCTCATTTGTCGGATTTCCTCCGGTTGCAGTCCCTGCACAGCATTTGGCAGTTATCCTCGACCGTCCTGCCGCCCTCCGCCCAAGGGGTGATGTGGTCGGCCTCCATCTGCGACAACTCGAACTCCTTCGAGCACGACTTGCAGATGCCGTCTTGAAGCTCGAACGCTTTCTGCTTCATGGCGGCGGTGAAGGCCCGGATGCTGAGATGTCTTTCCTCGCGGGTGAGGAGATACGGGTAGATGCCCGCCTGCCTCGTCACGTCGTCGTCCACCATCAGGCGCGCGGTTTCGGCTTCGAGTGCTTCGGGATCGACGAGGCTCTCATCCTGGAGTAGTCCGTAGAGTCCGCCCCAATCCACGCCCTTCATCGGCCTGCGGTAGTTGGGAAAGACCCGCTCTACCCTGTTGATGATGGATTGGAAGTTGTTCAACAAGGCGGTGGCGGTCTTGTCGTGCTGATGCGCACCCATGTAGTCCTCGACCGTCTCGCCATCGTCCTTGATCCACTGGATCGCGGTCTGGAGGTACTCTTGGCGCTCCGACCTTCCGTCCCTTAGATGCCGAACGAAAATTCGTTTATAGGCCATCTTAGCCGCGCCGTCTTTGTAATATCCGGCTGTGGGATTACCTTCCCTATAACTACCTGTACCGCCAGACGCATAATAGTCATCCACGAATTTCTTTCTCAAACCCGGAGTGGTTTTGAGTTCGGCGTCAACAATACCGTTATCGCTCGTGCCCAAAATCTCGAACTGCTCCGGGTTGTGCTTATCCAGAAACGTGATCGGCACTCCCATCGCCCCGGCCCAATCCATCGGGATTTCGGCGGTCTTGTCCACGTTGATCGCGTCGTAGTTGTCGTAGGCCGGGTATTCCTCCGTCGAGTACCGCTTGTAGAGGATCAAGTCCTCGTGGCGCTTTTTGTGATCAAGGTTGGTGAACCATAATCCTATATGAGCTTCCCATTTTCTTGGTCGCCTTCAGTTCCCGCGCAAGACCCGCCGGTAAGTCAAACAATAAATCCTTGCTCATGGGCGTGTGGCCGACCCACATTCTGTTGTCCCTGATTAGAGGGAATATCTCCTTGTAGGTGATGGCATTCTTGTTCCCGATTATCAGGAACTTCTTGCCGTGCTGCACAAGTTGGACCACATACTGCCTGAACAGCGAAAACGGGGGGTTCGTAACAACGATGTCCGCCTGTTTCAGGAGTTCTATGCTCTCGGCGCTGCGGAAGTCCCCGTCCCCCCGGAACTTGTGGATGCCGATGTCCTCCACTTCGGGCACCCTGCCGCCCTTGGTGTTCCCCTCGTATTCGAGCCATATCGCCCGCTCCGCATCGTGACGGCTGAACAAGTCGAGGTTCCGGTTCCTGTAGCACGATGCTATTAGTGTACAGTCGCATAAATACCTAGTCATTATTTTGGCATGCCTCCAGCGCCT
>JAPOYI010000179.1 GCA_026706665.1 Gammaproteobacteria bacterium
CGTAGTCTTCCGGCCGGCGCCGGTGGTAGCCGCCCGGCGCCGGGTCGTCGCCGAACGTCGGCGCGGACTCTCGCACCGCCGCCACGTCGCCCGGGCAGGCATCAGGACCGTGCCGCAGCAGCGCGCACTCGATGGCCGCCTCGAAGGCGCGTCGGAGATGTCGGGAGTCATGGGACGGTGACGTGCGGTCGTGTCCGCCGACCTGTTCAGCGTGGTTCCAGAATGGAGAGGTCGAGGTCCCGGAAGTCCCTGGTGTTCAGCGTCGCCACGGCATAGCCGCGGCTCCGGGCCGTGCCGGCGATCTGGGAATCGGCCAGGCTCATCGGCGAGCCCGCGCGCCGCCGCCCGGCGCGAAGCCTCGCGCTCTCGGCCGCGGCCTGGGCGTCGAACGGGACGATGCGCTCCGAGAACCCGTCGACGATCTGCGAGAACGCGCGGCCCAGGCGCGCCCGTTTCCGCCCGGGAGGGAGTATCTCTATTCCGAAGAGGATCTCGTCGACGGTGATGGCAGAGAGAAACAGGACGGAAGGAGGGTGTCCGTCCAGCCAACGCATCACGCGCCCGTCCGGCTCGACGCGCATGGCCTCCGACAGCACGTTGGTGTCCAGCAGGATCATTCGGGATCGTCGGGGCCGTACTCGCCCGAAGTGAAGTCGATCGGCTCGTCGACCTCACGCGCCGGCAGGTCCAAATCGACGCCGTCGTCGCCGATGATGCGGCGGATCATCGCGCCGACCGGCTCCACGTCGACGACGGCGGCGGCCAGGATGCGGCGCACGGTCTCTTCCACGGACAGGCCGTCGCGTTGTGCCCGGATCTTCAGCCGCCGAATGACCTCGCCGTCCAGGCGGCGTACACTCAAGCTCGCCATGGGACCACTTCTCTGCTTTCCTCGGGAATGCTAGCACAAGTCAATGAAGTGCTCGCAACAGACCCCTTCAGCGCCGCGGCACGGTGCGCGCCGTCGCCGCTTCCTGCACGCCGCGGGATTGAAGCCATGATGGAGTACAAGGGCTACGTGGCCGCCGTCGAGTTCGACGACTCCGTCGGCCGGCTTCACGGGCGGGTCGTCAACAGCGGCGCCTACCCCATCGCGACGTTCGAGGCGACGGACGTCGACGGGATCCGGCGCGAGTTCCAGCGGTCGATCGACGAGTACCTCGCGTCGTGCCGCGAAGACGGGGTCGAGCCGAAGAAGCCGTTCTCGGGCAACCTCAACCTGCGGCTCGGCCCCGACCTGCACCAGCGCGCCGCGCTCTCGGCCACCGCGCACGGCGTGAGCCTGAACAGTTGGATCAAGCAGGCGGTGGAGGAGAAGGCGTCGCGGTGACCGCGCAGGCCGGCGCACCCCTGCCCGGATGGCCAAGGACGCCCGAGCTCATCGCCGCGCCGCCTCCCGCACGTCGATCTTGCCGGTAACCGCGGCAGAGATCAGAGCGCTGCGGAACTCTCTGAGGTAGTCGATGGCGGACCGAACCGACTGAACGAGCTTCGTCAGCTTGGCACCTTGACTATCGAGGTAGGCAACGATGCGCTCTTGCTCACTGATGGGCGGCGCAAGAACGAGCAGCGATCGGACATCCTCCAGCCCCAGGCCGTCCTTGGTGCCACCATAAAGATCGGCAGCGAATTGCGTTTGACCGACCCGCGACATGATGCAATAGGCGATCCAACGAGAATCGACTGCCGAAGTGGAGAGTCGGATCAGCGCGAGGTGCTGATTTGACGAATGCTTCAGGAAGATCCTCCCTGACCACGGCCACCGCTCCGATGAGCGCGGTGATTGATATAACGACGTCGCCTGACTTCACACGGGTGCGTTCGCCCTCCGAGCCTCGCGGTGGATCTACATGCTGGACGTCATCGATGTTCAGGTCAATCGATGCCGACTGGATGTTGCCTATTCGCAAAAAGCGGGCCCTCATAGAACTCTGCCCACCCTCGTGACCCACTCGTGACGAACGTAGATGAGGGCGGTGCGTTCTCCTGAAGCAGCTCGATCAGCCGCTCCTTCCTCGCCACCAGCGCATCGATCTTCGCCGTCTCGCGGTCGAGGAAGGCAGCGATAGCCCATTGTTCCGCAGGGTCTGGCACCAATAGCGGGCAAGCGGCAAGCTTGTCGCGATTGACCTTGGGCATCGCCACCCTCATGGACTGGTCCACCATGAGTTGAACGAAGGGCGCGGAGAGCATGAAGTAGAGCAGGAACCGCGTCTGGAGTCGGCTCTCGGTGATTGAGACGGGGTACATGTCCGCGCTACACAACCAATCCCCGCTTGAGATGCAGACTTTGTTGAGAGCGGGTCGGATCTTGGAGTAGATGATGTCTCCTGGAGCAACCAGGTATTCCTCGCCGAGGACGCGGGCGCCGTTGAGGGTCATGTTCCGCTAATCGCACCCTGCTCATGCGCCGTCTCTAGATGGAGTAGCCGACCTGTCCCCGACTCGATGTGATTAGGTGCAATCAGGACTTTCTCGCGAAACTCCTCGTCGTCCGGTGCGATCTGTCCCTCCGTAACGTGGCAGCAATACCGCCACTTCTTCCCTCCCAATGCGCCGGGATGCCGCCCAGCCATTCGACGCCGGAGTCCCTGTACTCCGGGTACGGGCGGAAGCGCCGCGCCGCCGCGGTGCGGCCGGTCACCTCAGTCACCGCCTTCGCCTCCCGTCCGAGCCTGAACCCCGGCCGCCACGGCCCGCCAGCGGGCCACACCTGCGTGAACGGGCTCTCCTCCGTCAGGCTGTCGCAGACCGGCCGCAGGAAGCGGCGCCGCTCCTCGCCGGCTTCCACGAGGTGGACCGGCTCGTCGATGTCGGTCCCGATCTGCCGGCGCATCTCGCGCCAGCGTTGCCCGCGGTCGGGGGCCTCGTGGTCGTCGTAGTAGCCGGCCCGCAGCGCGGTCGGCCGCCCGCCGGTGAGCGACGTCCCGCAGTGGCGGAACGTCTCGGCGATGGCGGTGCGCAGGGACTCGCCGTCGAACGCGAAGCGGCGGGCGAGGCAGGCCACGTCCCAGAGGTCCTTCACGCGCGAGTCCCTCTCACCCAGACTGGCCATCGCGTGGAACTTCTCGGCGATCATCGTCTCACGCGGGTAGGTCCAGAGGCGGGGAGCGGGGAGGTCGAGCAGGGTGGGGTAGTCCTCCTCCCTGCGGCCGAGGGTGATGACGTCGCCGAAGCCGATGTCCACGGGGACCGCGAGCCGGACCCGGCCGAGGCCGCCCCGGATGCGCACCCGGAGGCCGCCGTCCGGATGCTCGATGCGGATGCTCGTGATCGAGACCGTCGCCGGGTCGAAGACGACGCCGTCCTCTCGACAGGGAACGCCGCAGACGGCCCGCAGGGCGGTGCGAATGGCGGCTTCGTCCGGGCTCCGCGGGCGAGGAAGTCGATGTCGCGGGTCGGCCGCAGCTCCTGGCCGGTCCACATGCGGAGGAGCGCCGCGCCCTTCAGGGTGAATCGGTCCACCTCGTCGGAGACGGAGAGGCGGTAGAGGAAGCGCTCGATGGCGTAGCGCTGGAGCATGCCTTCGAAGCGGACTCGCTGCTCGCGGGCGAGGTTCAGCAGGCGCTGGCGAACGGACGCGGGTACGTCCCGGATCGTCTTTCGAGGAGTCATCCCGTCAGCGCATCGAGCACCGGGCCGACGAGCGACTTCGCGCGGCATACGTCGGCGGCTCGCCAGATCTGGTCGACGCTCGCCTTGCCGTCGCGCAGGGCGTCGCGCAGTGCTTCGATCGCGACGTCCTTGCCGACCAGCCGCCGGAAGCGGAAGCAGTCGACCACGGTGCGGGCGGGGCTCGTGATGCGGACGGGCACGCCTTCGAAGGTGGTGTTCACGACGCCGTAGCGCAGCGCGGCGCCGGAAAAGCGCACCACCCGGACCGGCAGCCCGGGGAGCCGTGGCGTGCGCGCCTTGTGCGGGATGGCGATCCACTCCTGCCACGGAAGCTGCGTGGTGAGCTCGTGGACGCTCAGGGCCGAGAGGAGGCAGACGATGGCACCCGGGACACGTGCGCAGACGGCGGCCAGGGTGTAGTGCTCGGTCGGTTCGGCTGCCGCCACGCGGTAGAGACCGCGGGCCACGCGTTCGACGGAGCCGTCACCCACCAGCCGCCGCAGCGCCCGGGAGCCGACGCCCACAGCGGTCGCGTCGCGCGGGCGGAAGAAGGTCCGCGCGCCGAGGTTCCGCAGACGAGAGGCGCCGTGTTCGGAGCGCCGGCCGGTCATGTCGGCGGATGCTGCCAGTTGTTCACGGTTTGGACCGGGCATCCCTGCCAGCATACCTCGCCGCGCGTGGGGATCAAGAATGTCGGCAAGTGCTGACAGTTGTGCACGTTTTCGTCGCTCCGCGGATCGACCTGATCCGTCGCATTCCCACGCTCGGCCGCTTCGCCTGCCCGCCAACGGGGTGGTGGTATTCTGGGTGCTGGACTCGGGAGTGAATGCCATGGTGGCGGAGGCGACTCGCCGTGCTGTCTGGAACGATCTGCTGGACGTGTCCAGGGTGGCCCGCTACGCGGAGGCGATGGGGTCCCAGTACCGCGTGCGTCATCTGTTCATCCGTTTCGGCCTGCTGGTCGCCGCGTCGGGCAGCATGGCGACGTTTCTGGACGTGCTCGGGGGGCACTGGCGGATCGGCTTCGGCCTGGCGATCGCCGCCCTGATCGCGGCGGACTTCATGCTCGACTACGCGACCAAGATCGCCGTGTTGAGCTCGACGAAGAGGGAGTGCAACGTCCTCGAGGCCGAATGGCGGGAGCTCTGGCTGGACGTGGACTCGCCCGAGTCGACGGATGCCGAGATTCGGCGTCGCAACCGGGACCTCGTCCGGCAGTTCGAGCGGGCGACCTCGCCCATGGACGAACAGGTTCGGGTCAGCGAAAGGACGAACGTGCGCTGCACGAGGGCCGCCTTCAAGGTTACTCGGGAACAGTATGCTCCCTCGCGGTAGGTCGAGGAGCGCAAGGCCGTGACCCGCGATTCGCATCAATCACCCGTCACCGCAAAGCCGAGGAGCCAGCGAAGTGGACGCGAAGGAAGCTGCCAACGCCGCCAAGGAGTACATCATCGATGTCTTCGGAGCCGACGAAGAGGCCGATGGCGTCGGTCTCGAGGAAGTCCAGTTCGACGATCATCTGGAAGTCTGGGACATAACGATCGGACTCTTCCGACCCTGGCAACGAGCAAGTTTGCCCCTTCTCTCTCCAGGACAGCGCACCTACAAGGTGGTTCGCATCGACGACAGCAATGGTCGAATCACGTCCGTGACGAATCGTACCTTCGCCGCCATGGATTCGGCCTGATGCCCGCAAAGCGGTTTCTCATCGATGCGAACCTGCTCGTTCTGTTCGTGGTGGGCAGGACGGACCGAAGGCTGATTGCCAAGCATCGTCGACTGCGCCAGTTTTCGGTTGAGGACTACGACAGACTGGTCGGGATGGTCGGTTTCGTCGAAGAGGTGGTCGTGACGCCGAATACGCTGACCGAGACCTCGAACCTGCTTGCTCAACACAACGAACCCGAGCGTTCGCGCTTCTTCGACGAACTTCGACACGTCATCGAGAACAGTCACGAGATCACCGTCGCCAGTGTGGACGCCTGTCGCAACCGCGCATTTCGGCGGCTCGGTATCGCCGACGCCGCGGTGTTGGAGCTTGTTTCTGCGACAACACCAGTGCTGACGGTCGACCTGGACCTGTTCATTGCCGCCTCAAGGAAGGACCCGCACGCTGCCGTGAACTTCCGACATCTTCCGTGAACTGCGCGACGTGCAGGTAATGGGCGATCACCGGCGTCGAGGCGGCGCGGCGGAACGACGTTTGGATCGAACTCAAGACGGCTTTCCGAGCATCAGGGTCGCGGTAGCGCGAAGAGGAGATGAGCGCGGCCAGCCGACTCCCGGTTCACGACGTTTCACTCTGGATCCGCGGACGCGTGGTGCTCTACGGGGAACTCGTCCGTGACTTCGACGTTGGTGGGCTCGGCGGTCACCAAGGCCAGCTCAGCTCTCCTGCGTCCGCCCGTGGCTGTCGGCACCCGGCCTGCGGGGCCGCGGCGAAGACCGTCAGCCCGACATCTCCTGCAGCATGGCCACGATCTCCTTCTCCACTCGCTGGATGTCGGCCTCGATCTCCTCGAGCGGGCGGGGCGGGCGGTACTCGTAGAAGTAGCGGTTGAAGTTGATCTCGTAGC
>JAPOYI010000169.1 GCA_026706665.1 Gammaproteobacteria bacterium
CGCAGCTCCTCTGCGAGCAGGTCATCGGCCGCGCGCTCCGCCGCCAGTCGTACGAACCCAACGCCAAGGGCCTATTCGACGTCGAGTACGCCGATGTCCTCGGCATCCCCTTCGACTTCACGGCGAAACCGGTGCCCGTCAAGCCGACGCCGCCCCGCGAGACCGTGCTGGTCAGGGCGGTCAGCCCGGAGCGCGACGCCTACGAGATCCGCTTCCCGCGGGTCGCAGGCTACCGCGTCGAGCTGCCGGACGAGCGCCTGAAGGCCCGCTTCAACGACGACTCGACGCTGGAGCTCACCCCCGCGCTGGTCGGTCCTTCCGTCACCCGCACCGAGGGGATCGTCGGGGAGGGCGTCGATCTGACCCTGAGCCACACGCGCGATCTCCGACGATCGACCCTGCTCTTCCATCTGACGAAGCGGCTGCTGGAGACCAAGTGGCGCGACCACGGCGAGGAACCGAAGCTGCACCTGTTCGGCCAGCTCAAGCGAATCACGCGGCAGTGGCTCGACGGCCACCTCGTCTGCCAGGGAGACACGTATCCGGCGTAGCTTCTGTACCAGGAGCTGGCCGACATGGCGTGCGAGCGGATCACGGCCGGCATCACGAAGAGCCTGCTGGGAGAGCGGCCGATCAAGGCCGTGCTGGACCCCTACAACCCCGTCGGCTCGACGAGCCACGTGCACTTCACGACGTCGAAGCAGCTCCGCTGGAAGACGGACCCCCGCCGCTGCCACGTCAACTGGGTGGTCTGCGACAGCGAGTGGGAGGCGCAGTTCTGCCCCGTCGTCGAGTCGCATCCGCAGGTGCGCGCCTACGTCAAGAACCACAACCTCGGCCTCGAAATCCCCTACCGCTTCGGCTCCACGATGCGCCGCTACCTCCCCGACTTCATCGTGCTCGTCGACGACGGCCGCGGCGACGACGACCTGCTGCGCCTGGTGGTCGAGATCAAGGGCTACCGGGGCGAGGACGCCAAGGACAAGAAGAACACGATGGACGCCTACTGGGTGCCCGGTGTCAACCACCTGGGCGCCTACGGCCGCTGGGCGTTCGCCGAGCTGACCGACGTGTACCAGATGGAGAAGGACCTCGAGGCCGCGCTGCGGGAAGAGTTCCAGAACATGGTCGAGCGGGTGGCGCCTTGACCGCACCTGACGGTGAATCTACGTTGGAGAGGCAACAGACCATACGAGGGAACGCACATGGAGTACACCGCGGTCGTGAAGCGTTGTGACGACTGGTGGATCGGCTGGATCGCGGAGGTGCCCGGCGTCAACTGCCAGGAGCGCACCCGCGACGAACTGCGCACGAGTCTGGCCAGCGCGCTCGTCGAAGCACTCGAACTCAATCGCAAGGAAGCCCTTGCCGCCGGCGGCGGCAAACCACATGGTTAGCAGGAAGAAGAAGTCGAGAACCGTCGAGACCCTCATCCACGACGAGGCGGCACGGGCGAACATTCCGACGGCCGAGTTCCGGTCGGTGCTGGATCGATCCGAGCAGAGCCCCGTCCGCGTCGCCTACGAGCGCCGCAACCGCGACCTCGACCCCCAGCTCGTCTGGCGCGGCAAGGACGAACAGGACTGGTCCGACCTCGTTGTGCAGGCGCCACCGCTTTACATCCAAGAGAAGGTCCACCCCAAGGTGCTCATCGACGACCTGCGGCGCCGGACCGAGGACCGGCGCCGGGACCGGGACGACGCCACGGGCCAAGCCCAGCCCGACCTCTTCGCTGACTTCAACGGCCTGCCGGACGAGGGCGCCAAGACCGAGTTCTACCAACACGACGCCAACTGGTCGAACCGGATGATCCTCGGCGACAGCCTGCAGGTGATGGCGTCACTCGCCGAGCGCGAGGGCCTGCGCGGCAAAGTGCAGTGCATCTACCTCGACCCGCCCTACGGTATCAAGTTCAACTCGAACTTCCAGTGGTCGACTACATCGCGCACGGTCACTGACGGGAGAGCCGATCACATTACAAGAGAACCGGAGCAGGTGCGAGCGTTCAGAGACACCTGGCGCGACGGCGCTCACTCTTATCTCGGCTACTTGAGGGATAGATTCACTGTAGTTCGCGATCTATTGGCGGCCAGTGGTTCCGTATTCGTGCAGATTGGCGACGAGAATGTCCATAGGGTGAGGGTGCTGCTCGATGAAGTGTTTGGCGAGCACAACTTTGTATCACTTATAACCTTCAAGAAGACGGGAGGTCAAACATCGACGTTGCTCTCGCCAGTTTGCGACTACTTGCTTTGGTTTGCCAGAGACCGGAACTTGACAAAGTACAGGCAGCAGTTCAGAAGGGTCCGGGCCGGCGAAGGCCACAGCACGGGCGAGCGCTACGACCAAGTTGCTCTTGCGGATGGCACGGAAATGCCGGCCGGCTCTTTGTCTACTGTTCCCGAGGATGCTCGTTACTTCCGATACGTGACTCTTTCATCCAACCGGCCCGCTAAGGAACACGAACGTGTTGTGTTCCGTTATAGGAATAGAGCTTTCTTACCGCCCAGAAACAGAACGTGGACGACGACGCGGGAGGGGTTCAGGCGACTGGCGATGGCTGGTAGGGTGCACGGTGGGGTGACGAGTCTCAATTATGCTAAATTCTTGGACGATTTCCCAGCGTACCCAGTGGGGAATCTCTGGGACGACGTGAGTGGCAGCGGGGAACGCCTTTACGTAGTGCAGACAAGCCAGCGCGTCGTTCAGCGCTGCGTTCTGATGACTACGGACCCCGGAGATCTCGTCCTGGATCCAACTTGTGGGTCTGGTACTACAGCCTACGTCGCCGAACAGTGGGGTCGCCGGTGGATCGCTATCGACACCTCTCGGGTTGCTTTGGCACTCGCGCGGGCCCGCATCATGGGTGCGCGTTACCCGTACTATCTGCTCTCCGATAGTCCTAGCGGTAAGCGCAAGGAAGCCGAGATTGGTCGATCCGCCCCGTCGGAGGCGCCGACGCGCGACGATATCCGGCAGGGATTCGTCTACGAGCGTGTACCACACATTGGCCTCAGGTACATCGCCAACAACGCCGAGATCGACGTCATTTGGGCGCGCTGGCAAGAGACGATGGATTCGCTGCGCGAAGACCTGAACGCGCGACTCGATTGCGACTGGGAGGAATGGCAGATTCCCCGCGAGTCGTCCGACCACTGGCCCGCGGAGGCCGTCGAGACGCATCGTCGGTGGTGGGAGGCGCGCATCGCGCGGCAGCAGGAGATTGACGCTTCCATCGCAGCCAAGGCCGACTACGAATACCTCTACGACAAGCCCTATGAGGACAACCGGAAGGTGCGGGTGGCGGGGCCGTTCACGGTGGAGGGCCTGTCCCCGCACCGCGTGCTCGCGTTCGACGAGGACGACGAGCTTGTCGACCGTGTTGCGGAGGCCAAGGCCGAGTACGGCCCCCGCCAGGACTTCGCGGGCATGATCCTCGAGCAGCTCGCGACGGCCGGCGTTCAGCAGGCGCACAAGGAGGACCGCATCACCTTCGCCGCGGTGACGCCCTGGCCCGGCGAGTACATCTGCGCGGAGGGCCGGTACGCCGAGGGCCGGGGCGACTCGCGACCTGAGAAACGCGCCGGCATCTTCGTTGGCCCGGAGTTCGGCACGGTCTCCCGGCCGGACCTCGTGGCGGCGGCTCGGGAGGCGGGCGACGCCGGGTTCGACGTGCTGATCGCCTGCGCATTCAACTACGAGGCCCACGCCTCCGAGTTCGACCGCCTCGGGCGCATCCCCGTCCTCAAGGCGCGGATGAACGCCGACCTGCACATGGCGGGCGAGCTGAAGAACACAGGCAAGGGCAACCTCTTCGTCATCTTCGGCGAGCCCGACATCGACATCCTGCCGGCGGCCGGGGAAGGCGCCGAAGACGGCCAGCTCCGGGTGAAGATCAACGGGGTCGACGTCTTCCACCCCAACACCGGCGAGGTCCGCAGCGACGGCGCGGACGGCATCGCCTGCTGGTTCATCGACACCGACTACAACGAGGAGAGCTTCTTCGTTCGCCACGCCTACTTCCTCGGCGCAAACGACCCCTACAAGGCGCTCAAGACCACCCTGAAGGCGGAGATCGACCCCGACGCCTGGGCGACGCTCCGCAGCGACATTTCACGCCCGTTCGACCGCCCGGAGTCAGGCCGCATCGCGGTCAAGGTCATCAACCACCTCGGCGACGAGGTGATGAAGGTGTTCCGCGTGTGACCGGGACCGCCCGATGAAGCCGCGCGTCTACGTGGAGACCAGCGTCGTGAGCTACCTGACGGCGCAGCCGTCGCGCGATATCGTGGTCGCAGGACGGCAGGAGGTCACGCGGGAGTGGTGGGCAGCGGCATCGAGCAGATTCGAGCTCG
Source organism: Gammaproteobacteria bacterium (assembly GCA_026706665.1). Lineage (GTDB taxonomy): Bacteria > Pseudomonadota > Gammaproteobacteria > Pseudomonadales > Azotimanducaceae > VXNE01. Next base: position 4,356 of record JAPOYI010000169.1, read on the forward strand.
TGATTTCGCAGTTGGTCCGCGAGGAAGCCGGGATCGGCGATCCGGATGCTGCGACCGCCCGGCTCGCTGCGCTTGCGCCGTTGGTCAGGCTCACGTTCCCCAGGGAAGCGCTCGATCTGGCGCAGCGGCTGGTCGATGCGGGCGCGGTACCGCGACGGGCCGCGCAGGACGCCGCCCACGTCGCGATCGCCGCCGTGCACGACGTGGAGTTCCTCGTCACCCGGAACTTTCGACACATCGCCAGTGCCACGGCAAGGCGGCGTATCGAAGCGGTTTGTCGCGATTGGGGTATAGACCCACCCGTTCTGTGCACACCCGACCAACTCACGGAGGCCGAGGAGTCTGAACGATGATCGATGATCCCATCGTGGCCGAGGTGCGGGCGGCGCGGGACAGACTCGCCGCAAGATTCGACTATGACCTGGAGGCGATCTACCGCCACGTCCAGGCGGAAGAAGCAAGGTCTGGCTTGACGTTCGTGCCGATTCCGACCCGGAGGAGATCCGCAGACGGCGCGCATAAGGGTGGGTCGCGCGCCGATACCCACGAGGCCTGAGGATGCTGAGACCGCCATCCTGATTCGGGCCGAGCGGCTCCGACTCGATTGCAGAATCCCCGGTAGGAATGCAGTTCCGCATCGCCGACACCTTCACCGACAGCCTTGCGAAGCTGACCGGCGACGAGCAGAAGGCGGTCAAGACCACCGCGTTCGACCTGCAGATGAACCCGGCGCAGCCGGGGCTGAAGCTGCACGCGCTCGACCGGGCCAGGGACAAGCACTTCTGGTCGGTCCGGGTCGGCCGCGACCTCCGGCTCATCGTGCATCGGACCGCGTCGAGCTTCCTCCTCTGCTACGTCGACCATCACGACGCCGCCTACCAGTGGGCCGAGCGGCGGCGCCTGGATCGGCACCCGACCACCGGGGCGGCGCAGCTCGTCGAGATCCGCGAGACCGTGCGCGAGGTCCGGGTGCCGCGCTACGTCGCGGGCGACGCGCCGGCCGAGCAGCCCGCCGCCACGGGTCCGGCTCCGGCTTCGGCTTCGGCTTCGGCTTCGGGACGGATCTTCGGGGGCGCGACGGACGACTACCTGCTGGGCTACGGCGTGCCGGTCGAGTGGCTGAACGACGTGCGGGCCGCGACCGAAGACACCCTGCTCGACGTCGCGGACCACCAGCCGGCCGAGGCGGCGGAGGCGCTGCTGCAGATCGCCACCGGCGGCGCGCCGGCGCACCCGACCCCGGCCCCGGCGGACGCCGACCCATTCGCCCATCCGGACGCCCAGCGTCGCTTCCGGGTGATGGGAGACGTCGAAGCGCTCACGCGAGCGCTGGAGTATCCCTGGGAGAAGTGGACGGTCTTCCTGCATCCGGCCCAGCGGCAGTCGGTCGAGCGGCGGTACAGCGGCCCGGCGCGCGTTGCAGGGTCGGCCGGCACCGGCAAGACCATCGTCGCCCTCCACCGGGCCGTGCATCTGGCCCGGACGCACCCGGAGCGCCGCGTGCTGCTGGCGACGTTCTCGGAAGCGCTGGCAACGGCGCTCCGCACGCGCCTCGTGCGCCTGATCGGCAACGAGCCGAAGCTGGCGGAACGCCTCGAAGTGCACTCGATGCGCGACGTCGGACGCCGGCTCTTCGCGGCCCGCGTCGGACGCCTCCACCTTGCGAGCGACGATGACGTTCGCGCCCTGCTCGCGGGCGCGGCGGAGGGTGTCGAAGGACACCGGTTCACCGCGCACTTCCTCTGGACGGAGTGGAACGAGGTGGTCGACGCCTGGCAGCTCGAAACCT
>JAPOYI010000110.1 GCA_026706665.1 Gammaproteobacteria bacterium
ATGTCGCCGAAGTGCTCGTTGAAGACGCGCAGGATGTTGGACAGGCGGTCGATCTCCGGCTCCGGTCGCCCTGCGCCGCTCGCAGTGGGCACCGGCTCGATTTCCGCGTCCTCGTCCGGCAGCAGGACGCTCTGCACGGCCAGCTTTTCGACACGGTAGCTGTCCATGTCGATGGCTTCCAAGATTCCCCGCGACAGATCGTCCTCACGCGGTGATGGCAGCTTCGGAATCAGCAGGTCCAGGAAGATCGAGCGTTCCTCCCAAGCGGCCCTTGTATACGGCAGAACGCAGGACAGGAAGCCGTAAGTTCGGACGAACGCCTTGGCATCCCCCTTGAACGCTACCTGGCCATCCTCGTCGAGGTCCTCCTTGTACACGGCTACGCACGCGTCGAGGATCGGATCGAGGCGGTCCCGCTCCTCGCCGCCCACGAGGAGGCGGGCGAGCTCCTTGACCTGTTCGTCGGTGTACACCCGAGCGCTGTCGAGTTCCGCCTGCAGGTCATGCAGTTTGTCGGGATCGGTGTCGTCGGCGAGCACGGTGCTGCGGAAGTAATCCGCGAACGCGACCCTGATCGTCTCGCTGTCGTTCTGGAAATCGAGTACGAACGCGTCGTGCTTCTTCGGATGCGCACGGTTCAGACGCGACAGGGTTTGCACCGCCTTGATGCCCGACAGGGGCTTGTCCACGTACATCGTGTGCAGGAGCGGCTCGTCGTAGCCGGTCTGGAACTTGTCGGCGCAGACGAGGAAGCGGTATGGGTCTTCCTGGATGCGGTCGGCAATGTCGCGTGACGGGAATCCGTTGAGAGTCGCCTCCGTGACGTTCCCACCGCCGAAATCATGCTCGCCGGAAAACGCTACGATGGCACGGTGCGGGCTCTTGCGTTCGCGCAGATAGTCGCTGAGCGCGCGAAAGTATTGGATCGCGCGCTCGATTCCGTTCGTGACCACCATCGCCCGCGCCTGCCCACCGATCCGGTTCCGCGCGAGCACCTGGTCGTGGAAGTGGTCCACCATGATCTCCGCCTTCAGGCGGATGGCGTGGTCGTGGCTCTCCACGTAGCGCCGCAGCTTCCGCTGTGCCTTCTTCGCGTCGAATTCAGGGTCGTCCTCGACCGTTTTGGCCAGCCGGTAGTAGCTCGCCACCGGGGTGTAGTGCTTGACGACGTCCACGATGAATCCTTCCTCGACGGCTTGCTTCATCGTGTAGCCGTGGAACGCGCTGTGTCGGATAGTACCGTCCGGCTGGGGATCGCGCTCGCCGAACAGTTCCAGCGTCTTGTTCTTCGGCGTCGCGGTGAACGCGAAGTAGCTCGCGTTCCGCAGTAGCCTGCGCGACTCCATGATGCGGTTGATTCGGTCCTCGTAGGTTTCGTCCGCTTCGATCTTTCCCGCCTCGGAGAGAGCGCCCGCCATCGCTGCCGACGTTTTGCCACCCTGGCTGGAGTGCGCCTCGTCGATGATGATCGCGAAGCGACGGTTCCGCTGGCCATCTCCGATCTCGTCCAAGATGAACGGGAACTTCTGCACGGTCGAGACGATGATCTTCTTCCCGGACTCGATGAAGCGCTTGAGATCTCCCGACCGGCTCGCCTTGCCCACCGTCGCACCGATCTGCGCATACTGGCCGATCGTGTCGCCGATCTGCCGGTCCAGAATGCGGCGGTCGGTCACCACAACGATGGAGTCGAAGGCCGGCGCACCATTGCTTTCCAAGCCGATCAGTTGATGTGCGAGCCAAGCGATTGAGTTGCTCTTGCCGCTGCCGGCCGAGTGTTGGACCAGATAGCGCCGACCCACGCCGTGCTCGCTTGCATCTTCCAGCAGGCGACGCACCACGTCGAGCTGGTGGTAGCGTGGCCAGATCTGCGTCTTCTTCTTTCGGCCGGTCTTCTCGTCCCTGACTTCGACGATCTGGGCGTAGTTCTCGAGGATGTTCGTCACGCTTTCTCGGGCTAGCACCTCGCGCCAAAGGTAGTCGGTTTTTATTCCGTTCGGGTTCAGGGGATTGCCGGCGCCGTGGTTCCAGCCGCGGTTGAACGGGAGGAACCACGAGTCGCCACCGGATAGATGCGTGCAGAAACGCGCCTCGTTCTCGTCGACTGCAAAGTGGGCGACACACCGCCCGAACTCAAAGAGCCTCTCGCGGGGATTGCGGTCCTTGCGGTACTGCCGGACAGCGTCATCCGTAGTCTGTTTCGTGAGACTGTTCTTCAACTCAAACGTGAAGATAGGCAGACCGTTGATGAAGAGCACGATGTCCAGCGCGCGTTGCGTCTCGTCGCGGCTGTAGCGCAACTGCCGAGTCACGGTGAAGCGGTTCTGGTCGAAACGCTCGCGGGCCTTCTCGTTACCCGCCGAGGGACTGCCGTAGAAGAGCTTGAGGTCGTGTGGGCCGTGGCTGACCCCGTGACGCAGCACGTCGATCGTGCCCCGCTTGCTGATCTCGCCCTGGAGCCGTGCGAGGAACTTGCGGCGAATAGGGCTGTCCTCGGAGAGTCCTAGCGAGTCCGCCGCATTCGGTTGGGTGTCCCGCAAGAAACTCGCTAGCTGAACCAGATCGAAGCAATGATCGCGGTCGTAGTCGAGCCAGCTTCCGGCGTTCCATCCGACCCCGCCGTAGGAGCCGCGCACATCCCCGACATCGTCCGCCCTCGGCGGCTCGCATGGATCGCCCGCCAGAGCCATGCAGATCAGCCTCTCGAGGCCGTGTTCGCTCGTGTCGGTGGTCACCCGCCCGGCACCTGTCTCGTCATGGGGGGACGTCCCTGGCTTGGCCGGCGTGGACCTCGTTCAGTTCGACCGCCAAATGCCGCACATCGAGCTTGCCTGTCACGACGTCGGCGATCAGGCGGGTACGGTACTCCCGGAGCGCTTCCAGCTGTTGCGCAACGCGGGCGATGGTGGCGACTGCGGCGGTCTGGTTCCTCGCCAAACGTTGAATGATCTCTTGCTGCTCGGTTTGCGGTGGGATGCACACGCCGAGGTCGCGCCAACGTTCAGTTGGCAGTCGTCTAGTACCGTGTCCTGCCTGATCCGTCATGGCCAGCAGTGCATCTTGGGCCGATGTCATTTGGCCAGCGAGAAACTCGGGCAGGATGCCGGCTGCGGGGTACACGGCCTTCATGTCTTGGTTGATAGTCACCTCTTTCCCGGTGACGGCAATAGGGACACGTCTCGCCAAGATCATGCCGCGGACTACTAGCAGTACCACCCGCGAAGGCAGCAGTTTCAAGGAGGTCTCTTCAACCGCCTTCGCGGATACATTGATGGCTGCCCGATCGACCAAGTCCACCTTCATGTCTTTGGGCGTCACCCACGGAACGTCGCCACCCCAATAGCTCCTGTTGGCCATGCTGGGTGTCATGCCGCCTGATATGGTTCCGCAATGACGGATCTTGCGGACCTTCCAGTGTCTTGGCACATCACCGAACCACTCGAGCCCCGAAGGCTTGTAGTCCGGGTAGGGCTCGCCGGTGCGCACGTCCACCCGCCCGGTGACCGCTTCGCGGATGATCGCCCGTTTCCGCTCCTCGAGAAGCGCGATCAGTTTCTCCTTGGCTCTGATGTGGCGGTCAATCCGACGGGTAGCGTCGTCAAGAAAGCGTGCGATCGCGGCTTGTTCAGCCACGGGTGGGATCGGAATCCGAACGGATTTGACGACGCCCTGTGAAAGGCCAAACCGGGTAACTCCGTTTGCGCGCACATGGAGTTGGCTAGCCACTTCCCGACAGGACAGGCTCCAGTACAAGCACTGCCCTAGCAGCTTGCTGCTGATTGGCCGCAGCAACGCCAAGTGATATCCACAGATGAGATTGCCGTCCGCCTCCCGCACAAGCGAAGGTACTCCGATGTCATCCCAAGTTTCCGAGTCCTTCGTGAGCAGCACGTCGTCGGGCGCTAGCCGAAAGCGGTCTATCTCTTCCTTAGTTGCCGTTGCGTTCATGAAGTCCAGATCGGCGTCGATACTGTCGTTGTAGTACACATCCGAGTAGTTACACAGCCGAACAGGGCGCTCCCCCTCCTTCGAGTGCTTGTCCACATTGCTGAAGAGAACCTCGGCGACGTTCTTGATCCGGCTTACCTCCCAATGTGCCGGTACATCCGCCAGCCACTCCAGACCGGGATCCTCGGTCGGGGCGTACGGGTTCACGCCTGGATACACGGGCCAAGTCGATGAGCGTCGCGCAGTTGGGTCTCGGCGATGGCCGCGAGCCATACCCGCGTTCTCGTGCACTCATACGCCTTGTCACTGTTCGTACTCGCCATACTCAAACGGCACCGGACTCCGGGCGCCCGCGAGCCTTTCGCGCTGGGCGCGCTTGTGCAGCAAGCTTCGCGAGCCTGGGATCGGAGTACTCGTGGTGGCGCATCCAGTGCCGAAACTCCTCGCTGCTCATGGTGTTCATCTTCTCGCTGAGCCTCGACCGCGCCTCTCTCATGAAGGCAACACAGTCGAACGACTTTCCGGTTGCGTCCCTTTCAGCAGTCGTCATCGAGGATCTCCCTTGGTGTTCGAATATCGATTGGTTTGTGGCCCCTGTCGAGATTCACTTGGTTGTAGGACTGGATTCGCTGCCAGTTCACCATGTGCCTGAAGTTCCAGCTTACAAGAACGTCGGCGCCGCACAGGGTGGCGAGCGCCACGTGAACCGCGTCCGCGCGACTGGAAGGCGCAACAGCCCCCGCGTCGATGTAAGCCTGCGCGAGTGACGCGGACTCGCCTAGGTCGGCTACGGTTTCCCTGTTCTCTGTCGGCACTTGGTCCAGAACGGCCCGAACCTGGTCTGGTGCGGTTTCCAGCTCGCGTAAGGTCAGGGCCGATAGTATGAGCGTCGCGCCGCCATCCTTGAATCGCTCGAATAGCCGTCGCGAGTCGTCCCTGAACTCGTCGTCCTCGCATCCGCCGATCACCGATGTGTCCACGTAGACGCGGGGCTTGACGACATAGCCCGCGCGCGAATCTCGCACCATGAGCACGTCGTCGAGCAGACCGTCCGTCTCTTTCTCCAGCGCCAGGATGTCCGCCCGTATAACGTCTAGGCTCCGCAACGGTTCCGGCTTGTAGAAGTACCGGTTGAAGCTGATCTCATAGCCGATCTTGACTGCAGCGGGCTGGTACCAGGCGTCGGTAGCGTAGGGTAGGACTTCGCGGCGGAGGAAGGTGTCGATGCCGCCCCGCTCCTGCAGGGGGACCTGTTCAGTGTCCCGCAGGTCGGCATCTGGTTCGTACTCCACGACCGCCGGGCCGCCTTTCAAGGTAATCGGGAACAGCCCGCGCAACGGGTCGGCTTCGGTGGCCCGTTTGTGGACGCGCCTGATCACGGGCGGCGCGTTCTCGCTACGGGTACCGTGCTCCCGCAGTTCCTTGATCTCGGACGCCTTGTAGGCACGCTGGGGATCGACACCTTGAATGCGCAACGGGCGTTCGACCGTCACCTTCGAATAGCCGAACGCGTCGTTGTCGAAGATCCGACTCTGCTCTGTGTCCTCGAAGTCAAGGAACGCGCGACAGATTCGCTCGATGTCGTCCTCTCCCAGTTCGCAGTTCTTTTTGCCGAGGCTCTTGCGCAACGGCTGATGCCACCCGGTCGCGTCGATCAGCTGCACCTTGCCGCGTCGCATAGCGGGCTTGTGGTTGGTCAGCACCCACACATACGTCGCGATGCCCGTGTTGTAGAACAGGTTAAGTGGCAGTGCGACGATGGCCTCTAGCCAGTCGTTCTCGATGATCCAGCGCCTTATATTGCTCTCGCCTTGGCCCGCGTCGCCTGTGAACAACGAACTGCCGTTGTGGACCTCCGCGAGACGGCTCCCGAGCCTCGTGTCCTTCTTCATCTTCGAGAGCTTGTTGGCGAGGAACAGCAATTGGCCGTCGCTCGAACGCGTGATCAGTGAATACTCCGGATCGCCAGCGTGCTCGACCACGAACCTTGGGTCGCGCATGTCCTTCTTGCCACCCATGCGTTCCAAGTCCGTCTTCCAACCCTTCCCGTAAGGCGGATTGGACAGCATGAAGTCGAACTCGCGGGACGGGAATGCGTCGTTCGAGAGCGTCGAGTGCTCTGGGCCGCCGACGATGTTGTCGGCGGCGTCTCCCTCGCCCTTGAGCAGCAGGTCCGCCTTGCAGAT
>JAPOYI010000049.1 GCA_026706665.1 Gammaproteobacteria bacterium
TCCTCGCCCGACCCACCGAACTGCAGCGCGAAGCCTTCCGGCTGCTCGGCGTGCGGCTACAATAGTGTACCCAGTAACGACCCGATAAAAATCCGTGATCTATCCAAAAATCAATAGGTTAGATCGGATCGGCTCTGGAAGTTCAGGCTAGTGTCGAGGGGGCGTCTCGTCGAAGGTAAGCCCCTGGCGCTCGGCCTCGACGCGACGACGGTTCCACGCCATCCAATCCGCGTCTGCTTGCGCCATGCCTCGCTCGATGCCTTCCTCGCGGCCCTCCGCCTTGTGCTTCTCGATCACCGGGATGACGAATCGATTCACCATTGCCTGATAGAAAGTCATTGCGGTTTCTCCCATCCTGTTCACGGGTCGCGTCAGCAGCATCGCCAGCATGGCTGTCCCGATGCCCACATTGCCGAACTCTCCCAGCACCGCGAGGGCGAAGTCGACTGCGTTCTGCCAGCCGACAAGCGGATCGTCCGCTCGTTCCATCGCCTTATAGCCGATGCGCAATAGCGCGACAAGCCACAGCACGGCGACAATGCGGAAGAACGTACCGGCATCCCGTCTTTGAATGCTCCAGATGGAGACGTGGTCTTCCAATCGGGGTGTTGGCGACGGCAACAGCCAGCGTACCCACTTCCAGATCATGGAATCTTTCGGGCAGTCGTGGATCCGCCACCATAGGGAAGGGTTGGCGGTCAGTCTGTAGGAGGCCTCTTCTTCATGGCGTGAGCCAGCGTGGACAATTGTGTCCGAGATTCGCTCATGCCGGCGGCGGACCTCCGAAGGGGTCGCCGTCGAACGCGTCCACCGTCGCGAACGCCCGCACCGGGCCGCGTCTAAGCCGGGTGAGTTGCCTGACCGGTTTGCCGATCGGCAGCATCGCGGCGACGGCGTGGTGGTCGGGGATGTCGAACAGCCCTTTCGCGTCCAGCTCCCTGGCCACGACAAAGGTGGTCAGCGCGCCGCCCAGTCCCTCGTTGCGGGCCGCAAGCAAGATGTTCCAGACGAACGGATAGATCGAGGCCCCCGGGACGACTGCAATGCGGGAAAGGTGCTGGTCCATGGCGGCGACCACCGACAGATCGACGGTGACCAGCAGGAGCAGCGGGGCATGGATCAGGCGTTCGATGAAGCCGGGCGGGATGGGGGTTGAATCCACGGTTGCTTGGTCGATCTGCGCGGGTTCGACGGTGTTCCATGGGTTCGCGCCGGCCTTGACCTCCGCAAGATAGCGCCTGCAGGTGGGTTCGATGAGTGGTCCGAGAGCCGTGCGTTTCGCCTGATCGCGCACGACGATGACGTGCCAGCCCTGGCGGTTGCCGCCGCTCGGCGCGAAACGCGCGTTGTCCAGAATGCGGTGCAGGACCTCGTCGGGCACGGGGTCGGGTGTGAAGTCGCGCGCGGCAAAGGTCGTGCGCATGGCTGCATAGGTTTCCATCATGCCTCGTCAACTCTCGTGAGTGGCGCTAACGGTACCGGCTTCATTTGCAAGGGTAAACGGCCCCAGTTGCACGCCTCGGTGGCCACAGATCGCGAACTATCCAACGATGAGTACCTAGACAGTCGCTTCTTTAACTGTGTGGTCAAACGGCTATGTTTGAGGTTCGTAGTCGGCTATTCGAGCAGGTGTTCCCGTATCGCGTGCTGCATGGCATCGTCGACGCCGATGCTGCGAAGGAAACCGAGCGGGCCACCGTGGAGTTCTTCCAGGCCGTCGAGGAACACGCGGATGGCGTCTTCGCGCACGCCCGCCGACCGGGTGAATGCCTCGCGGGTCATTCCCTCTGGAAAACTGGGGCCGCTCGCGACAAATTCCACGTGGCGCGGCACGTCGCGATTCGTGAGTGCGTAGTCCGCCTCGATCACGGCGCGGTCAACCCCGAGGATGTGAAGCAGGAGGGCAGTGATCACGCCGGTTCGGTCCTTTCCCGCCGTGCAGTGCAATAGAACCGGATAGGCACCCGCGTCCGCCAGCACATCGAAGACGCTACGCCAGGGCTCGGGGGCGTACTGAAGATAGGCGAGGTAGCGCTCGCCCAGCGTGCCAGTCTCGCGGTTGAGTTGTTCGTAGCTTCCGCCCGGGAGCAAGGATAGCCCCACGTAGCGGGCACCCAGCGTGCCGAAAGGTCCGCGACCGCAACTTTGCACTTCATCGGGTCGGCGCAGGTCGATCTGCGTCCTGATGCCCAGGTTGGCGGCGTCGCTCAGGTCGCCCAGGGTCATCCGGTCCTGTCGTCCGGCGCGAAAATAGCGGCCCCAGCGAATGGTGCGGTCGTCGGCGCCGCGATAGCCGCCGATGTCGCGAAAATTGAAACAACCCTCGAATGGGTGGTGGCGCGCGTCGAAGTCGTCGATCATGCGGTTCGTCATGTCATTTGGGTCCGTGCGGGCCGAGCGTGGACGAGTCCGGCTTCGGGCGCAAGTTCGGGTTCTTGTTCCCTCCCGGTCCGGTTTGCAATTCCGCTCGCGTGAATCGGCAACTGTCCCCGGTCTATAGTGGCTATCAACAGGGAGGACCAGAATGAACGAACTGAACGGAAAGATCGCGGTGGTCTCGGGAGCCAGCCGAGGAATCGGAGAAGCCAGCGCTCGGGCTCTGGACGCTGCCGGAGCGAGGGTCGTCATGACCGCACGCACCGTTTCCGACATGGACAGGGTGGCGCGAGACCTGTCGAACGATCCCGTGGTGATGGATGCTGACCTGTCAGTGCCCAGGGCTGGAACGGAGTTGGCCGAGCGGATCCTGGCGGCCGTGGGCGGCGTGGACATCCTGGTCAACAACGCGGGCATACCGATGCGGCGAAAACCGGAGGAATTGACCGAGGAGGATTTCGATCGCGTCTTTTCCATCAACGTACGCTCGCTGCTGATGCTCACCCTCGGCCTTGGCCCATCCATGATTGCGCGCGGCGGCGGATCGGTCATCAACATCTCGTCCATCGCCAGCCTCCGCGGTCCCCTCGGCAGAGTGGCGTATTCGGGCGCAAAGGGCGCCGTCGACGCGATGACGCGGGCGCTGGCTGCGGATTGGGGCCCGGAGGGCGTCCGCGTGAACGCGCTTTGCCCCGGGCTTATCGTGACTTCGATCTGGGAGGCGGACCGCCGCGATATCCCTGGCCTCACAGAGCAGCTGGAAGAACGGATCGCGCTCAAGCGCTGGGGTTACGGAGCCGATGTCGCCGACGTCGTGGTGTTCTTCGCAAGCGATGCGTCGCGCTACGTGACGGGAGAGGTCGTGGCCGTGGACGGCGGCATGGCAAGAGTGAGTTCCGCGCCACGCCGGAAGGACTGATACAGGGAGGAGATGCAGCATGACCACGCTGTACCGCAATGGGCGAATATTCGATGGCGAGCGCATGATCGGGGGCCACGCCGTGCTCGTCGATGGCGAACGGATCACCCGGGTCGCGCGGGAAGGCGAGTTCGAAGGCTTCGCAGGCGAGGAGGTCGACTGTTCGGGGGGTACCGTGATGCCCGGCCTCATCGACTGCCACGTGCATCTGCTCTTCCGCGGCGAGCCGGACCCGATGGCGGCGCTGGAGAAACTCGACGCCGCGCATGCGGTCGTGCGCGCGCTTGAACACGCCGCCGACACCCTGCGCGGTGGAACGACATCCGTGCGGGACTGCGGCGGGCGCGAATACCAGGAGTTCGCGGTGCGCAACGCATGCAACGACGGGCGGTTCCCCGGTCCCACCATTCGCGCCGCCGGCAAGATGATCTGCATGACCGGCGGCCACGGCAACCGCATGGGTCGCGTCGCGGACGGTCCGGACGAGGTGGTCAAGGCAGTCCGCGAGCAGGTCCACGCCGGTTGTGATCTCGTCAAGATCATGGCGACGGGTGGCGTCATGACTCCCGGCGTCAATCCGGAGGACGCCCACTACTCTGCGCGGGAAATGGCCATCGGTATCGCCGAGGCGAAGCGCTTTCACAGACCGACAGCAAGCCATGCCCAGGGCGCCGAGGGAATTCTCAACGCGACGCGGGGCGGCGTCACCTCCATCGAGCACGGCATCTTCATGAACGAGGAGTGCTGTCGCGAGATGGTGGAGCGAGGCACGTTTCTCGTACCCACCCTGGCGGCCCTGCGCAATATCCTGGACCATGTCGAGGCGGGCATTCCGGACTACGTGATCGAGAAGGCGACCCGTTGCGCGGAAGCGCACGAGCGGTCGGTGCGCATGTTCAACGAGGCGGGTGGTCGCATCGCCCTGGGTACGGATGCGGGGACGCCGTTCAACCTGCACGGCCACAACTCGGACGAACTTGGCCTCATGGTGGATGTCGGTTTGAGCAATCTCGAGGCGTTGCGGGCAGGCACTTCCAATGCGGCCGATCTCATGGGCCTCGAGGACCGGGGACGCATCGCCGAAGGCGCAGCGGCGGACCTCCTCGTTGTCGAGGGCGACCCTTCGCGGGATATCGCGGCGGCGGCGGACCGCGCCCGCCATCGACGGGTGGTCAAGAACGGGGAGGTCGTTCCCGGTCGATCGCGACAAGGGTAGGCCGAGCATGTAGGCTCTGGAGCTGTTTCACTCGGTCAGGAGCAGGAAATCGTGCAGGTATTGAAACGCGTCGGCATCGCTTCGGCGACGAAGATCTCCGGGGTTATCGCCGCGATCTTCGGGGTTCTTCTCGGAATTGGATTCGCGTTCGCCGGCGGCGGTCTGGGCTCCTTCGGCGGCCTGCCGGGTTGGCTCATCGGACTGATTGGCTGGCCCATCATTTACGGCCTGATCGGCGCCATCGCGGGTGCGATCTATGCTGCGCTCTACAATCTCGTTGCCGGATCGGTGGGCGGTCTCGAGGTCGAGCTCGAATAGGACGCCTGCTGTCCTCGCAGCGGAGTCCTCGGCCGCAGGCTGGCGTGCGCTAACTCCTGTCGGCGATCTCCAACAGGCGATCCCTGAGTTCGGTCGGCACAGTCTTCAGGCCGTAGGCCTCGTCGTCGCCGATCTCGCAGCCACCGAGAGACGCCAGCCGAGAATTCGTCATGTAGGCGCAGATGCCGAACACGAGTTGCGTCAACTGCCTGTGTGTGAACTTCTTGCTCATGGCCGTCAGCGTCGGCTCGGCGGGACGGCCGTCCAGTACCACTTCGTTCGTGAACTGCAGCACGAGCTTCTCGGTTTCGTCGAACACGTCGGAACCCAGGTCGCCGGTGATGATCGCCTCCAGCTGGGCCTGGCTTCCGCCCCGGCGCAGCATCGAGACAGCGTGATTTCCCCACTCGTAGGATGAGTTGGCGAGGACGCTGGCGTGTACGACCGCCATCTCCTTCAGCAGCAGCGGCATGCCGTCCGCTTCTTCCTGCCAGACCGTGCGATTGAACAGGATGTATTTCAGAAACGCCTGGGGCGCATGTGCCCAGACGTGAAATATGGCGAGATCGAAACGCATCGCATCCCAGGCTTCTCTAAGTTCGGGATCGGCCTCTTCTTTCGGCAACAGGGGAATGTGTTTCATCGCAGGTCCTTGCCTTGACGTGGAAATTGCCGGTCGAACGCCGCCAGCACGTCGTTTGCGCGGCGCTCGACCGTGTTTCGTGACTGGACGCCTTTGCCCTGAGCTCCTTCACTTGTGGGGCTTCGCTATTGCACCAGGTCCATCAACTCGATTTCGGGTCTTCCACCGGAAAGCGGGCCAAGCTTGGCGCTTCGGGTCTTGAAGGCGTCGGATTGACCGTGCTGCCCCAATGCGTCGGCATCTTCGTACTGCTCCATGACGAAGTAGGCGTTGGGATCGTTCCGCGACTTGAACAGCAGGTAGAAGATGCAGCCGGGTTCGTTGTCCTTCACCGCCTGCTGCAATTCCTTGAATCCCGCTTCGAACTGCGCGTTCGCGCCTTCCTTGCATCTCAGTTTCGCGACGATTCCTATGCTCATGGCAACTCCTTGATCTGTGTAACGACGAATCCTGGGGGTTATCGTCTGGCCTTCGCTGCGTCCCAGGCCGCGAACGAACTGCCTTCCTCCGCAAGCCGCTGCAACAACGGGGCCGGACGCCAGGCGTCCCCGTACGCCTGGTGGTACGCCAGGATGTCCCGGTACACGTTGTCCAGTCCGACCTGGTCCGCGTAGTACATCGGCCCGCCCCGGTACTTCGGGAAGCCGTAGCCGTAGACGTACACGATGTCGATATCGCTGGCACGCAGGGCGATGCCGTCGTCGAGCAACTGGGCGCCGATGTTGATGAGCGGATACAGGCATCGCTTCAGGATTTCACCGTCGTCGAGTTCCTCGCGCTCGAAACCGAGTTCGTCGCGGGTCTCCGCGATGACCTGGGCGACGACCGGGTCCGGCTGTCCCTGGCGGCTGCCTTCCGGGTACGTGTAATAGCCCGCGTTCGTCTTCTGCCCGAGGCGGCCGAGTTCGCAGAGCTTGTCCGGCACGATGGCGGAGAGCGGCTTGTCCTCGACGCCGGACATCTTGCGCGCGCGCCAGCGGAGATCGAGGCCGACCAGGTCGGCCATCGCGAACGGACCCATGTTGAAACCGAAGTCGTAGATCACCTTGTCGACCTGCTCGGGCAATGCCCCGTGCAGGATGATCTCGCCGGCCTGGCGGGTGTACCCGCCGAGCATGTGGTTGCCTATGAATCCGGGCGCGTTCAGGGCCATGACCGGAATCTTGCCGATAGCCTTGCCGAGCGCCATCGCCGTGGCGAGGGTTTCCCTGCTGGTTTCGACTCCGCGCACCACCTCGAGCATCTGCATGATATTGGCGGGGCTGAAGAAGTGTGCGCCGACCACGTCGCCGGGGCGCCCGGTCATCGCTGCCATCTGGTCCAGGTCGAGACCCGACGTGTTGCTGGCGAGCACCGCGCCTTCCTTCATCGTGGCGTCGAGCTTGGCGAAGACTTCTTTCTTGAGATCCAGGTTCTCGTAGACGGCTTCGATGACGAGGTCCGCGTCGGCGATGGCGTCATAGTCCAGCACGCCTTCGATCAGACCGAGGCGCGCATCCCGCTCCGACTCGCTGATCCTGCCGCTCCGGACCATGCGGCCATAGTTGTGTTCGATGACCGCCAACCCCTTGTCCAGCGCTTCCTGGTTCACTTCCAGCACCTTCACCGGAATGCCGGAGTCGGCGAAGCTCATGGCGATGCCGCCGCCCATCAAACCGCCGCCGACCGTTGCCGCGCTGCCGATCCGTTTCGTTGGCGTGTCCCTTGGCACATCTGGAATTCGCGCCGCCTGGCGCTCGGAGAAGAAGACGTGGATCATCGCCGCGCGCTGCGGATGGGCTACGCAACGCAGGAAGTTTGCGTGTTCGGCGCGCGTGGCCTCGTCGAAGTCGTCGATTTCGATGGCCCCCTTGATCGAGTCGAAAGCCATCTGGCCGTTGAACTGGCCGCGCATTCGCCGCGCCAGGTAGGCTTCTCCCGCCTTCAGGACATCGGGATTCTTGCGGTCGGCGTCGATCTTGTCGCGCTTGTGGCGAGCGAGGGGATACGGGCCTCCCTCGGCGACCCTCGCTCTCGCGAACGCCATGGCGCCAGTCACCAGATCGCCCTCGATGATCGCGTCGATGAGGCCGACTTCAAGTGCCTCGTCGGTGTCGAAGGGATCGCCGGTGAGGATCGCCTGCATGGCTCGCTCCACGCCGATCAATCTCGGCACGCGCTGGGTGCCGCCGTCGCCCGGCAGCAGGCCGATCTTGATCTCGGGCAGGCCGACAGGTGCGCCGGGTGCGGCGACCCGGTAGTGGCAGTACAGCGCCACTTCGAAGCCGCCGCCGAAGCAGGTACCGTTGAGGGCGGCGATAACGGGCTTTTCGCTCTCCTCGATGTATTCGGTCGCTCGCCGTTTCGGCTGCTCGTCGGGGTTCTGTGCCGTACCGAACTCGCGGATGTCGGCGCCGGCGATGAAGGCGCGTCCCTTGCCCGTGATGACGACGGCTTCCACGGCATCGTCCGCGAGCGCCGTCTCCATGTGTCGGGACAGGTAGAAGCGCACCCCGGAACTCAACGGGTTCACCGGCGGATTGTCGATGGTGAGAAGCGCTACACCTTCGCGCACCTCGTAATGGACCGTTCCGATCAGGGCCACGATCATTCCTCGCTGGTGGAATGGCGGCGAGTATACGAGATCGACTGTCTATGGGGGCCTGACGTTGGCGGACGCAGCCGATTTCTGCAAGAATCCCGATTTTTCGGGGGCACTGCGGGTGAGCGTAGCCCGGCGGCAGACACGCATCGTTTACGATGCCTTCGTGGACTTGGTGGGCGGGGGCAAGGCCCTCGTCGACGCTGGCGACGTGGCGGCGTACATGCGTGATCGCGATCACCCGATGGACGCGTGGGAGATACGCGGCGAGTTCTTTCAGCTTCGGCAGATGGGACTGATAGATCTTGATGCCGATTCCGCGCAATGGGTTTCGGTTCCAGGCGGGGATTTCGATTCGGCGCGGGCTGCGAGTTGGGGCGACGGCGGAACCGCATCGAATGGGCAGGCGGAAGACCAGTGATTTCGGAACCACTTGATGAGCGGCCACGGCGCCTTTCGGGCAGGCACCTCCGAGGGGCGTCCACGTGAGTGACGCGACGGACGAAGCAGGCGATACCGGCGGTACCCGCGACGAAGTATCGAACGACGCCTCGATCGACTTCGAGGATGCCTTGGCGCAGCTCGAAGCGCTTGTCGAGAAGATGGAGACCGGTTCCCTGAGCCTCGAGGAGTCGTTGCGCGCCTTCGAGCGCGGTGTGCGCCTTGCCCGCCACTGCCAGACCGTCCTCGAACAGGCGGAACTACGCGTGAAGGCGCTTCTCCAGGACGGCACCGAAGTGCCCGTGCCGGACAGCGGCGCAGGCGAAGATGACCTTTGACCGCGCGAAGTTCGCGCATGCCATCGAAACCGTTCTCGAGAGTCATCTAAACCGCAGTTCCGATATTGCGCCGCACCTGGTCGAGGCCATGCGCTACATGGCCCTCGGCGGGGGGAAGCGCCTGAGGCCCGCGATAGTCTGCGGCACCTGTGTCGCGCTCGGCGGATCCATGGAGGCCGCGCTCGATCCGGCGGCGGCGGTTGAGTACCTCCACACCTATTCCCTGATACACGACGACCTGCCCGCCATGGACGACGATGATCTGCGTCGCGGACGACCCTCCTGTCACGCGGCGTTCGACGAGGCGACGGCCATTCTGGCCGGCGACGCGATGCAGGCCCTGGCATTCGAGGTACTCGCCGCCGCTGGTCTCGTGCCCCCCGCGACCCGCGTGCGGATGATGCAACTCCTCGCCTCGGCGGTGGGCTGCGAAGGCATGGTGGGAGGCCAGGCACTCGATATCGTGGCCACCGGCGGCGAAATCCTGCGGATCGACCGGATCGTGCAGATGCATGCGGCCAAGACCGGGGCGCTGTTCAGAGCCTCCGTTCAACTGGGTGGCCTGGCCGCCGAACCGAACATCGACGAGGTGCGATTTCAGGCGTTGACCGCGTTTGGAGAGTCGATGGGCTCGGCGTTTCAAATCGTCGACGACATCCTCGATGTGACACAGTCGAGCGAGACATTGGGCAAGAATGCGGGCTCCGACGAGGAACAGGGCAAGAACACGGTGCCGGCGGCGGTCGGTCTGAACCGGGCGCGGGCGATGGCGACGGAGGCACACGAACGCGCCTTGAGTCACCTGGCGTCGCTCGGCCTCTCGGACGGGCCGCTCCGGGAACTGGCGGACGAGGCGGTGAACCGTGTTTCCTGAGGTGGACGCGTATCCGCCCATTGCCCGCCGTCGCCGGGATGCACGTCGCTTCGCCGGGTAGTGGTGCTTGACCGATCCCGTCCGTTAGTCCCAACGCCGCTTGATGTAATTCGCTTGTTCGGGCCCCGTTAGTTCCTGGGTCGTGTTGTTGACGCGCACGTAGAAGTCGTATTGCCTTTTCCCCGCCTTGAGAAAGACAGGATTGGAGGACGGCAACACCTCGATGTTGCACACCGAACCTTCCGGGGAGGCCTTTATCGTGATGGTGGTCAGCGCTGCCGCATCGAGACCCAGTTCGCCGCCAATCTTCTGGGTGATGGTGTTCACATAACGGTCGACGTCCCAGTTCTTCAGGTTGAGGTCCGGCTGAATGCCGACGATGGCGCCGTCGTCGCGCACGCCGACGACAAGCCTGCCGCCCTTGGCGTTCATAAGGCCCGCGACGGTTCGGAGCACGGCGTGACGGAAGAGTTGCTGTGGGGGAATGCCACTCTCTTCGTGGTCGAAGAAAGCCGAAGCCTTGTACTCCAGCATGTCCGTTTCTTCTCCAGCGAAAATCTCGTCGCGGGCGCGTCGCGCGCCCATGACTTCCGAAGTGATGATTCCGATCGGAAGGGCGATGAGCCCGTAACCGAGCACCATGACAAGCGATGCAAGAAACTGGCCCAGCGGGGTGGCGGGCGCGAGTTCCGAGTTGCCGAGTGTGGTCAGGGTGGACAAGGCCCAATAGACGCCTTGCGGGATGCTGCTGAAACCGTTTTCCGGTCCTTCGACGGCGTATTGCAGCGATCCGGCCACCATGGCGACCAGCATGACGCCGATCAGGACCACGAAGATCTTGTGCCGCCCGGCGCTGACCGACCGTGCGATGATGTCCGATGCTGTCGAGAAGCGCCCCAGGGAGAATATTCGCAGAATTCTCAGCACCCGCAGGACGCGCAGTACGGCAAGAGACTCCCAACCGGGTACGAACAGGGCCACGTAGGTCGGGGCGATGGAGATGATGTCCACAAGGCCGAAGAAGCTGAATGCGTAGCGCGCGGGTCGAGGATGGCACCACAGGCGCACGAGGTATTCGACGCTGAACAGCATCGTGAAGGCCAGTTCCGCCGAACGAAGTTGTGGATGCCACACGGCGTTCGCTGCCGGCACCGAATCGATGATGACGACCGAAACGCTTGCGAGGATGGCGCCGACGACAATGACGTCGAAGGTCTTCGCTGCCTTCGTCACGCCGCCGAAGACCAGGTTGAACGTGCGTTCGCGAAAGTTCTCGTTCATTGGAACGTCGCCGGGCGGAGGATCAGGTTCGATAGTACATCAGGTGCAATGTCCCCGTTTGGGAAGGCGGCGCGTCATCCGGCCGCGCCAAGCAGCCACAGCGCGAGATGCCCCGTGATTGCTGCCAGGACTCCCGCGAGGACGTCGTCCAGCATCACGCCAAGCCCGCCTCGAACGTTGCGGTCCGCCCAGGACACCGGCCAGGGTTTCAGGATGTCGAACAGGCGAAACAGCACGAAGCCCGCTGTCATGGCGAGAACGTCCGAAGGAAGGCACGCCAGTGTCAGGCATACGCCGGCCATTTCGTCGAGAACGATGGCCGGGTCGTCGCCGAGGGCGTGTCTTGCACAGAGACGCCGCAGAAGCCATGTGCCGGCAACGATCAGCGCCCCGGCGCTCGCAAGTTGAACGGCGAGAGGTGCCTGCGCCAACACCAGCCACCATATCCCCGCACCGAAGAGCGCTCCGCATGTGCCGGGCGCGCCCGGCAGCAGACCAATGCCGAAACCCGTGGCGACGAACATGTCGGGCTTGCGGAGATCGGCTGTCTCGATGACGCTGGGCTGGCTAGAAATGCCGGTATCCCTCTGCCTTGCCTATCGATACGACACCACCCGGATAAAGAACGGTGATGCCTTCGCCCTCGACCACTTCACCGATCGCGGTGATCGGCTCATCCACGTCGGGCCGTCCGCTGGCCGTGAACAGGAGTTCGTAATCGTCGCCACACGTGAGCGCGGTCTGCGGCTCGACACTCTCCGCGACAGGCATTGCTTCCAGCGTCAACCGCGCCCCAACGCCGCTCGCACGGCAGACATGTCCGAGGTCCGCCAACAGTCCGTCGGAGATATCGATAGCGGCGGACGCCCGCCCCCGCAACTCCTGGCCCAGATCGATGCGCGGTTCGATGCGGTAGAAACGGGGATCGTTGGCCAGCCGTGCCGCGTGTCCGACACCCAGCGTGCCGGAGACGAAGACCATGTCACCTGCCTGCGCGCCGGAGCGCAGCAGGCGTTCGCCGGCGGGAAGAAGTCCATGCGCCGTGACGGACACGGCGAGGGGTCCGCGCGCGATGTTGCCGCCGACGATGGAGGCGCCGTAGCGCTTCGCGTACTCGGCAATTCCGCGCGCGCAGGCTTCAATCCATGGGACGTCGGCCCGGGGAATGGTCAGGGACACCACGCAGAAGCTGGGACTCGCGCCCATCGCCGCAAGGTCGGACAGGTTGACGCCCATGGCGCGGCAACCTACGAGATCCCCCGGGGCATCCACGGGGAAGTGACGTCCCGCGACGAGCGTATCCGTCGTCACCGCCAGTTCGAATCCGGGCGGGACGGAAACAACAGCGGCGTCGTCTCCCGGACCGACGAGCACGGAC
Organism: Gammaproteobacteria bacterium; assembly: GCA_026706665.1. GTDB lineage: Bacteria > Pseudomonadota > Gammaproteobacteria > Pseudomonadales > Azotimanducaceae > VXNE01. The sequence goes on from JAPOYI010000049.1 coordinate 12,366, forward strand.
TCGGCGCGCGCTGCACGCCCAAGGATCTGCGTGATCCGATCGATGATCTCGAACTCGTTCATTGCGTTTCTTCCGGCCGCAGGTCGCGCGCGACGCGGTCCAGCACGCCGTTGACGTACTTGTAGCTGTCTTGCGCACCGAACGTCCTCGCGAGGCCGATGTACTCGTCGAGCACCACCTTGAAGGGAACGTCCGGACAGGCGCTCAGTTCGAACGTCCCGGCGCGGAGAATGGCGCGTTCGACCTGGTCGAGTTCGCTGACCTTGCGGTCGAGGTACGGCGCGAAAGCGGCGTCCAGGTCGTCGGATTCAGCGATGACGCCGTCAAGGCACCGGTCGAAGAAGGCCGTGTCGGCCTTCTTCAAGGTTCCGCTGCCTGCGAACTGGGATCGAATCTCGTCGGGGTGGTGCGCGGCGATCTGCCATTGGTAGAGCGCCTGTACCAGCGCGCGTCTTGCGTGCCGGCGCGGCCATGTGGACATTAGAGGCGAGCCAGCAGGTCGGCCATTTCCAGCGCCGCGCGGGCGGCATCGCCGCCCTTGTCTCCGGCTGCCGGATCGGCGCGCTCGATGGCCTGTTGCATGGTGTCCGTCGTCAGCACGCCAAACACCATGGGCGTGCCCGTATCGAGCGCTGCGCGCTGCAGGCCGCTCGCGCACTGGCCGGCGACGAAGTCGAAGTGCGCCGTTTCGCCCCGGATGACGGCGCCGAGGGCGATCACCGCATCGGTGTCCGCGTGGCGCTCGGCGAAGGACTTGGCCGCGAGGGGCAGTTCAAATGAGCCGGGCACACGTATCACCGGTACGCTCTCCACATCGACCTGGTGCTTTTCCAGGACGTCCAGCGCCCCGGCGATCATCGAATCGACCACGGACTGATTGAAGCGCGCCGCGATGATCGCGAAGCGCTTGCCACTTCCATGGAGTGCGCGTTGTTCGGGTTTTTCGTCGGCCATGCGGCTATTTGCAAACGACGATTCGCAAGTCCTCGCCGATCATCTGAGTCTCCGCGATTCTACCCGCAACGGCTTGGGCCAGGCGTGAGAGCTTGAATTCGGCCAGCGGCCGTGCGTCGCTGCCGAGAAACTTGGGGGCGGCATAGAGGATCCATTCGTCCCACAGGCCTTGGGCAAGAAACTCGCCGGTCAGGACAGGGCCGGCCTCGACCAAGACCTCGTTGCATTGACGGGCGCCCAGGTCGTCGAGCAGAAGGGAGAGGTCGACCTTTTCCCCGTCCTGCCGATGCACCTCGGCGTGCGGATGGCGGTCTGGCCCGTGCCTGCCGCAGGCGATCAGCGCCGGGCCCCCGGCCTTGAACACTGCGGCATCCCCGGGAATATCGCCGCGCGAACTCACGATGGCCCTGAGCGGCTGCCTGGTCCGGCCGTCGGCGGAGAACCGTGCGTCGCGCACCGTGAGCCTCGGATCGTCGTCCCGCACCGTGCCGGCCCCGGTTACGATGGCACAGCTCCTGGCGCGCCAGTACTGCACGTCGGCCCGCGCGGCCTCGCCGGTGATCCAACGGCTCTCGCCGCTCGCCATTGCGGTGCGGCCGTCGAGGGACATGGCCGTCTTCAGGCGCACCCAGGGTCGCCCGGTGGACATTCGCTTTGCCCATCCTGGATTCAGTTCGAGGGCTTCCGGCATCTCTTCGATGTCTACCTGCACGCCGGCCGCGCGCAGTCGCGCGAAACCCTGGCCGTTCACGTTTGGGTTCGGATCGGGCATGGGCGCCACCACGCGTCGAATGCCGGCGTCGATCAGGGTGTCGGCGCACGGCGGGGTTTTGCCCAGAATCGAACACGGTTCCAGGGAGACGTAGGCGGTAGCGTTCTCGGCGGGCCGGGCAGACCCGGGGGCCTGTGTCCCGGCATCCGCCAGCGCGGCGGCCTCGGCATGCGCCTGGCCGCGCCACATGTGCCAGCCGCGACCGATCACCTTGCCCTCGCGTACGAGCAGGCATCCGACGCGCGGGTTCGGGGCGCAAGTATAGAACCCGCGTTCCGCCAGTTCGATCGCCGCGCGAAGGTAGAGGCGGTCGGCCGCCGAGATCATCAGTCGCGTACCGTGTTCAGATCTCGCAGATCCCGTACGGCCTCGGAGAAGTCCTGCACATCCTGGAAGTCCCGGTATACCGAGGCGAAGCGGACATAAGCCACGCCGTCCATGTTTCGGAGTTCCGCCATGACCGCTTCGCCAACGGCGCGGGACGGCAATTCACGCTCGCCGGTGGTGCGCAGCTTGTGCTTGATGCGGTTGATGGCATTCTCCACGTCCTCGCGGCTCACCGGCCGTTTCTCGAGCGCGCGGTCAATGCCGCTCCTCAGCTTGTCCTCGTTGAACGGTTCGCGCCCGCCGTCGGTCTTCTTGATGCGCGGCATCACGAGTTCGGCGGACTCGTAGGTGGTATAGCGCTCCGCGCAGGTGAGACACTGGCGGCGGCGGCGCACCTGGTTTCCCTCGGCGACCAGCCGGGAGTCGATGACCTTGGTGTCGTCGGCACCGCAGAACGGACAATGCATGGTCAGCCGCTGGCGGCGTAAACGGGGAACGCCCGGCAGAGGTCGAGGACCTTGAGCCGCACCGACGCGATCATGTTGTCGTTGTCGATATCGTCGAGAATGTCGCACATCCAGGCGGTGAGGGTTCGAAACTCGGCCTCGCCGAATCCGCGGCGGGTGGCCGCAGGCGAACCGATCCGCAAGCCCGAAGTCACGAACGGCGACCGGGGGTCGTTGGGCACCGCGTTCTTGTTGACGGTGATGTTGGCGCGTCCGAGCGCGGCGTCGGCCGCCTTGCCGGTGATGCCCCTGGTCGCAAGGTCGACGAGGAACAGGTGATTGTCGGTTCCGCCGGACACGACGTGATGGCCCCTTTCGATGAAACCGGTGGCCATGGTCCGGGCATTGGCCAGCACCTGCTCCTGGTATTGCCGGAACTCCTCCGTCGCCGCCTCCTTGAAGCACACCGCCTTGGCGGCGATGACGTGCATCAGCGGGCCGCCCTGGGAGCCGGGGAACAGCGCCGAGTTGAGCCGTCTCTCGAGGCCCGCGCCTGCATGGGAGAGGATGATGCCGCCGCGCGGGCCGGCCAGGGTCTTGTGCGTGGTGGAGGTGGTGACGTCGGCGATGCGAACCGGGTTCGGATACAGCCCGGCGGCGATGAGTCCCGCGACGTGCGCCATGTCGACGGCCAGGTACGCATCCACGCCGTGGGCGATCTCGCGAAAGCGCTCCCAGTCCATTTTCCGGCTGTAGGCTGAGAATCCCGCCATGAGGAGCTTTGGCCGGTGCTCCTCCGCGAGGGCCTGCACGGCGTCATAGTCCACTTCGCCCGTTTCGGCATCCACGCCGTACTGCACCGTGCGATAGAGCTTGCCGGAGAAGTTCACCGGGGACCCGTGCGTCAGGTGACCGCCGTCGGCGAGGCTCATGCCGAGGACGCAGTCGCCGGGTTCGAGCAGCGCCAGGTACACCGCCGCGTTCGCCTGGGAACCGGAGTGCGGCTGCACGTTGGCATAGTCGGCCCCGAACAGCGCCTTGACGCGGTCGATCGCGAGTTGCTCGACGATATCGACGTTCTCGCAACCGCCGTAGTAGCGCCTCGACGGGTACCCTTCCGCGTACTTGTTGGTGAGCACGCTGCCTTGCGCGGCGAGCACGCGCGGACTCGCGTAATTCTCCGACGCGATCAGTTCGATATGCTCTTCCTGCCGCCGATTTTCCTGTTCGATCGCAAGCCACACCTCGTCGTCGAAACCGCGAATCGACAAACCTTCCGCGAACATCCCTTGAGTCTCTTCCTCGTGCGGCGTTTCCTGATCCACATTGTAACGCTCGGTGTCCCGCAAGGCTTGAACACGGCTCATCGGGCGAGTGCTTCCGCTGCAATCGATGAGTGCGACCAACACACCACACCGGACGTTAGAATGTCGGTTTGGACGGACCGCGAGTTCGAGCGATGAATTGGCACGATCACATCCACAGTTCTCCGGCGATATTGTCGGGCAAGCCCGTCGTTCGGGGCACGAGATTGTCAGTGGACTTCCTGCTTCGCCTGTTGGCGAAAGGATGGACGGAAGCCCAATTGCTCGAAAACTATCCGCAGGTGTCGCGGGAAGCGCTGAAGGCGCTGTTCGCATTCGCAGCGGAGTGCACGAGGGAAGAGAGTGTCCGACGATTCGCGGGCCCGGCGATGTCGTGAAACTGCTCGCTAACGAAAACATACCTTTGGCGACCGTCAAAGCACTGCGCGAAGCGGGCGAGGATGTTCTTTCCGTCACGGAAGCTTCTCCGGGAGCATCCGATGAGGCCATCATCCGTTGGGCAAGACGGGAGGGCCGCGTCGTGGTTACGTTTGATCGGGACTACGGCGAACTCGTGTTCAACCAACGGCTGCCACCTCCGGCGGGCGTGCTATATATGAGATTCGAACCGGAGAGTCCGACGGAACCCGCGGCTTTCATCGCTCGGCTGAAGCAAGAGGGTGTCGAGCTGGAAGGCCGCTTCACCATGATCAACCGTGACGGCATACGGCAGCGGTTCGTGCGAACAGGAGACACGACGTGATCGTTGAACAGATCTGGACGGGCAACGCCCTGCGCAACTTCAACTACCTGATCGCCTGCCCGGAGACCGGCGAAGCGCTCGCCATCGACCCGCTCGACTTCGAGAAGTGCCTCGGGGGCGCGAAGGATCGTGGTTGGGACATCACCCAAGTCCTCAACACCCATGAGCACGGCGACCACACGGGTGGCAACATGCCGGTGATAGAGGCCACCGGCGCGAAACTGCTCGCGCACCGGAACGCCGGGCCGCGCATCGACGGCATCGACGTGGGATTGGGCGCCGGCGATGTCGTGACTGTTGGCAAGACCGTTGAACTGCTTGCGCTCGACACCCCCGGACACACCATGAGCCATATTTGCCTCCTGTCCAAGACGGACGCGCCCGCGCTCTTTTGCGGCGACACGTTGTTCAATGCGGGGGCGGGCAACTGCCACGGCGGAGGGCATCCGGAAGAGCTCTACCAGACTTTCACGGACCAGCTCGACGAACTGCCGGACGACACGCTCGTCTATCCGGGGCACGACTACATCCTGAACAACCTCGGCTTCACCCTCGACCGGGAACCCGACAACGATGCGGCGGCCGGCCTTTCGCGCGAGCTCGAAGGGACGCACGATCCGGACAACCCGATCGTCACGACCATTGCCCAGGAGCGCGAGATCAACACGTTCTTCCGCCTGACCAACGCGACAGTCGTGAAGCGGCTCCGGGAAGCGTTTCCGGAACTGTCCGAGGAACCCTCGCCCAAGGAGGTGTTCATCAGGCTGCGGGAACTGCGCAACAGTTGGTAGAAGGGCTTTCATGGGTACGCCTCCGCGAGCGGAGGAACCCCGGCGTTTCCGAACGCATCAGCGGTCGGGGTATCTCCCCCGGCTGAAGGCTCCTTGGACTGCAATAGCGCATTCGGCGCACCAGATTGGTGCGTCGCGAGCCCTTCCCTTGGTCATAGGATGCCCGCACCCGCCGATTTCGGGCGCGTGTTCTTCAATTTTGGCGGCTGGCACGATGCTTGCACCGTAGGCGGCGTGGGACAGAACAGTCCGCATAGGAAAGCTAGGGTTCCGGCCTTCCCCAAGGCGTCTGGTCCAAGAGCTTTCGGCCTCCCCTGGAGTGGGCGTCCGCCGCAATTGCGGTGGCGCCTCTCCCTTATAGCGAGGTTACACGGAGGGACAAAAGCCCGGGAGATTGCCTGTCTCCATCTGTGAACCAAGGCTAAGGGACAACCATGAAAATTCGCTTTCTGAAACCGTTCTGCGCCACCGTGGTGGCGGCGCTTTTGTCTTTCGCGCTCCCGGCTTCGGCCAAGGACGACTACAGGATCGCCTGGAGCATCTACGTCGGATGGATGCCGTGGGGATATGCGTCCGATGCCGGGATCGTCGACAAGTGGGCGGAGAAGTACGGCATCACCATCGAGGTCGTGCAGTTCAACGACTACATCGAATCCATCAATCAGTACACGGCCGGGGCCTTCGACGGCTGCACCATGACCAACATGGATGCGCTGACGATTCCGGCGGCGGGCGGCGTGGATTCGACGGCACTCATCGTCGGTGACTTCTCCAACGGCAACGACGGGATATTGCTGAAGGGCGCCGGCGCAGAGCTTGCCGACATCGAGGGCCGGCAGGTCAACCTGGTGGAGCTCTCCGTGTCGCACTACACGCTTGCCCGGGCGCTCGACTCCGTCGGCCTGACGGAGAGGGATGTGCGGGTGGTCAACACCTCGGACGCTGACATGGTGGCGGCATTCGCGACCGACGACGTGACGTCGGTGGTCACGTGGAATCCGCTGTTGTCGGAGATCCTGGCGATGCCCGACGTCACCAATGTCTTCGATTCCGCCAGCATCCCGGGAGAGATCATCGACATGCTGGTAGTGAACACCGAGACCCTCGCCGCGGACCCGCGGCTCGGCAAGGCATTGGCCGGCGCCTGGTACGAGACCATGGCCATCATGTCCGATGCGGGCGATGCGGGTGATGCGGCCAAGAGCCTGATGGCAACGGCTTCGGGGACGGACCTTGCGGGATACAACGGGCAGCTTGCGGCAACGCGCATGTTTTTCGACGCGGCGCCGGCCGTGGAGTTCGTGCGCTCGGACGATGTCGCGACGACCATGAAGAACGTCGCGGCGTTCTCGTTCAAGCACGGGCTGCTGGGAGAAGGTGCGCCAGACAGCGAGTTCATCGGCATCGCGTATCCCGGAGGCAAGGTGTTCGGTTCGACGGACAATGTGAAGCTCCGTTTCGACGATACTTACATGCGCATGGCGGCCGACGGAGAGCTGTAATCAGCACTCTCCTGTTGGGGGAGCCTCAGCACCATGCGTCTCATCAACCTCCGCCCGAGCAGGGGCGCGGCGCTCATCGTCGCGGCCCTGCCGTTCGCGGCGCTCATCGTCGTCTACCTGGTCTTTTCGGATCTCAGGATCGAGGCCAACCCGAATGACAAGCTGCTCCCGAGCATGGAGTCGTTCGCCGAGGCGATACGCCGCATGGCTTTCGAGCCGAGCGTGCGCACGGGAGAGATCCTGCTGTGGGCGGATACGGCGGCGAGCCTCCAGCGGTTGTTCATCGGCATCGGGGTCAGTGCGCTCGCCGGATTCACGTTCGGCATCCTGAACGGGCTGATCCCGTGGTTCTCCGCGACGTGGTCGCCGCTGGTGCGGGTGGTCTCGATGATTCCGCCGATGGCCGTGCTGCCGATACTGTTCATCACGTTCGGTCTGGGCGAACTGGCCAAGGTCGTGCTGATCGTCTTCGGCACGGCGCCGTTCATCATGCGTGACCTCGAGCAGCGGGTGCGCGAACTCCCGCGGGAGCAGATCGTCAAGGCGCAGACGCTGGACGCGAACACCTGGCAGATCGTCGTGCGGGTCGTCGCGCCCCAGGTGTTGCCGAGGCTCATGGACGCCGTGCGTCTTTCGCTGGGCGCCGCCTGGCTGTTCCTGATCGCGGCGGAGGCCATCGCCTCGACGGAGGGTCTCGGCTACCGGATCTTCCTCGTGCGCCGTTACCTCGCCATGGACGTCATCCTGCCCTACGTGGCATGGATCACGCTGCTCGCCTTCCTGCTTGACGTGGGGTTCCGCAGGTTCAATGCGTTCTTCTTTCCGTGGTATGGGACGAGTCGATGATGGGCGACCACCCTGGGGCACTCATTCGCGTCTCGCAGCTATGGAAGAGCTACCCCGACACGGCGGTTCTGGAACGGATCAACCTCGAGGTGGAGCGAAACGAGTTCGTCACGGTGGTGGGCGCATCCGGCTGCGGCAAGACGACGTTCTTCAAGCTGCTGCTCGGCGAGGAGCAGCCGACCCGTGGCACGATCTTCGTTGGCGGCAAGCCTCTCTCGCCGGAACCCGGCAAGGATCGCGGCGTGGTGTTTCAGCGTTATTCCGTGTTTCCCCATCTCACCGTGCTGGAAAACGTGCTCCTTGGACTGGAACTGCGCCGTTCCAAGTTTCTCTGCCGCAGCTTCGGCCGCCGGCGACGGGAGGAGCTGGAGCAGTGCGAGGAGATGCTCGACCGCGTGGGGTTGTTGCCGTCGGCGAATGCCTATCCGGATGCCCTGTCAGGGGGAATGCAGCAGCGGCTGGCCCTGTCGCAGACGCTGATCACGGGACCCGAGATACTGTTGTTGGACGAGCCGTTCGGGGCGCTCGATCCGGGCATTCGCTCTGACATGCATGAACTCGTTCGCGAGCTGTACAGGGAACTCAAGCTCACGGTGCTGATGATCACCCACGACCTGTCGGAAGGGTTTCGGCTCGGGACGCGGCTCCTGGTCTTCGACAAGGTGCGCGTGGACCCGCAGGCGCCGGAGGCCTACGGCGCCACCATCACGTATGACGTGCCAGTGACGCGAAACCGGAACAACGGAAACGGTCTTGCGGACGTTTCGCAGGCCCGGGTGCAGGGAACGGGCGCGGGAAACGCATAGGGGAGACAGACGCATGAGCGAGGCGAACACGTATCGGGACACGTTGCCGGGCGGACGACACTGGTCGTTCCTGGCGCGAGGCGGGACGACGCTGGAACTCGCGGATATCGAGGGTGGCGGCAACGTCGGCATGCTGTTCTACAACCCGGCCAACCCGCTGGAGCGGCTCAATCTGCCGGACACCCTCAAGTGCCAGCACACCTTCAAGCTGACTGCCGGACACTGCCTCTATTCGGACATGGGACGGATCTTCTGCTCGATCACGGCGGACAGCGTCGGCTGGCACGACGCGTCGAGCGGCACCTGCAATGCCGAAATCGTGGCGGGCAAGTGGGGGACCCGCGACTACCAGGAAGCGCGCAACGACTACTACCGCAATGGCCGGGACTGCTTCCTCATCGAACTTGGCAAGTACGGGCTCGGCCGGCGCGACATGGCTGCCAACGTGAACTGGTTCAGCCGGGTGGACGTCACGGAACACGGCGACATGGTCCTGGCCGAGGGCCATTCGCCGCCGGGCGCCAGCCTGACCCTGCGTTTCGAGATGGATACGTTGGTGCTGATGCACACATGTCCGCATCCGCTGGATGCGTCGCCGGAATACCTGAGGAAGCCCATCGGGTATGCGGTCGGCGTGGCGCCGCCGGTCGCCGATGACGATCCCTGCCGTCTCTCCCGTGAAGAGAACAGCCGGGGTTTCCTGAACAACGCGCTGTACCTGTTGGGAACGGGAGATTCGTCATGATGCGGGAAAGCAGCCACTCCGTGGAGGACGCGTATCGCGTCGAGATCGTGGGCGCTGGCGACTACTGGATGGAGGAGGTCAGGGCGGGCGAGACGTTCCGCATTACCGACCTCAAGGGAAACCAGGCCGTGGACACGCTGTTCTTCAACGCAGATCGTCCCCACGAGCGGTATAGCGCCTTCGACACGGTGCGCGAACAGCGCAACCTGTACCTCACGGTGGGCACGACCCTGGTATCCGACGAGGGCAACCCCATGCTCGACATCGTCGCGGATACCTGCGGGCGCCACGACACCCTCGGCGGCGCCTGCGCGGGCGAGAGCAATACCGTTCGCTATGCCCTTGAGAAGAAGACGATGCATTCCTGCCGGGACAGTTGGCTGCTCGCGGTCAACACGCACACCAAGTGGGGCCTCACCAAGCGCGATCTGACCCACAACATCAACTTCTTCATGAACGTGCCGGTGACTCCCGCAGGTGGCCTGACATTCGAGGACGGCATCAGCGCGCCCGGCAAATACGTGGAGCTCAAGGCGCGGATGAACGTGCTGGTGCTGATCTCCAACTGTCCGCAGCTCAACAACCCCTGCAACGGCTACAACCCGACGCCTGTCGAACTCGCGACCTGGCCGCGCTGACATGTTCGAACGCGTGCTGATCGCCAACCGGGGCGCCATCGCGGTGCGCATCGCGCGCACCCTGCGGCAAATGGGCATCCATAGCGTTGGCGTATACGCGGAATCGGACCGGGATTCGCTGCACCTGTCCGCGGTGGACCAGGCCTGCCCGCTGGGTGACGGCGGCGCGAGCGATACCTACATCAACGAGGACAAGCTGTTCGAGATCATCGACCGCACCGGTGCCGAAGCCGTGCATCCGGGTTACGGCTTCCTGAGTGAGAACGCGGGCTTCGCGGAACGGCTCGCCGAGCGCGGCGTGGTGTTCATCGGGCCGCCACCGGAGCACATCCGGCGCTTCGGACTGAAACACGAAGCGCGCGCGATCGCTTCGCATGCGGGCGTGCATCTCTTGCCCGGCAGCGGGCTGCTCCGCAGCGTGGAGGAAGCCGTGATTGCGGCCGAGCGCATCGGCTATCCAGTGATGCTGAAGAGCACTGCCGGCGGCGGCGGTATCGGCATGCGGCGGGCGGACGGCGCAGCCGAACTGGAGGAGGCGTTCGACCGTATCCGGCGGCTGGCGGCGACCAACTTCGGTGACGATGACCTGTACCTGGAGAAACTGATCGCCGCGCCGCGACACGTCGAGGTGCAGGCCTTCGGCGACGGTCGCGGCGACGTGCTCATCATCGGGGACCGGGACTGCACGCTGCAGCGGCGGCACCAGAAAGTGATCGAGGAGTGTCCGGCGCCGAACCTGCCGACGGCGGTGCGCGAAGCGCTTCATGCACAAGCCCGCGCGCTCCTTGCCAGCGTCGAGTACCGCATGGCGGGCACCGTGGAGTTTCTCTACGATGCGGCCGCCCGACGCTTCTACTTCCTCGAGGTGAACACGCGGCTGCAGGTGGAGCACGGCGTGACGGAATGCGTCTACGGCGTCGATCTCGTCGAGTGGATGCTGCGGCTGGCGGCGGGGTCGTTCCCGCCTCTCTCTCAACTCGCGTTCCGCCCGTCGGGCCATGCGGTACAGGCCCGGGTCTATGCGGAAGATCCGAACCACGCTTTCCGACCGACGCCGGGCGATGTCTCCCACGCGGAGTTTCCGTCGCGAGAGGGTCTGCGGGTGGATACGTGGTTGCGCTCCGGCGCCAGCGTCTCACCGTACTTCGACCCCATGCTGGCGAAGGTCATATGTCACGGGCAGACGCGTCAGGACGCCCTGGATGCGCTGTCGGCGGCGTTGCGCGACAGCAGCATCTGCGGCATCGAGACCAACCTGGACTACCTCGCCCACGCACTGCAGATTCCGGCGTTTCGGGAAGCCCGGATGACCACGGCCAGCCTGGACGAACTGGACTACGTGCCGGCGAGCTTCGATGTGCTGGAAGGAGGCGCGGCTACCACCGTGCAGTCCTGGCCCGGCCGGCAGGGATACTGGAACGTCGGGGTGCCGCCCTCGGGGCCGATGGACGATCTTTCGTTTCGGCTCGGCAATCGCCTGGTGGGTAACGCGCCGGACGCGGCGGGCCTCGAGATCGTCGTGCAGGGACCGCAACTGAAATTCAACACCGCCGCCACCTGCGCGATCGCGGGTCCCGCTTGCGAAGCGGATCTCGACGGTGAGTTCCTGGCGCCGTGGGCGCCGTTCGATGTCGAGCGCGGACAGACGCTGCGCATCGGACGCATCGAGGGCGGCGTGCGTGCGTATCTGCTGGTGGCCGGGGGCATCGATGTCCCGGTCGTGATGGGCTCGACTGCCACCTTCGCACTCGGCGGAATCGGAGGTTTCAATGGAAGGGCGCTCCGCGCCGGCGACACGATACGCATCCACTCGGCGAACGCGGAAGCGGCAGCGCTCCCGGCGGAACGGCGTCCCGACTATGCCGCGCGCACAGCCGTCCGCGTGATCATGGGCCCGCACACGTCCCCGGATTTCTTTACCGAGGACGATATCGAGGCGTTCCTCGCGGCCCGGTGGACGGTGCACTACAACTCGAGCCGCACCGGGGTGCGGCTTGCCGGACCGCAACCCGCTTGGGCGCGGCCGGACGGCGGCGAGGCCGGCCTGCATCCTTCGAACATTCACGATACGGCGTACGCTTTCGGCAGCGTCGACTTCACCGGAGACATGCCGGTCGTGCTGGGGCCGGATGGTCCGAGCCTGGGCGGTTTCGTGTGCCCTGCGGCGGTGGTCAACGCCGATCGGTGGAAACTTGGTCAACTCGCACCTGGCGATACCGTCCAGTTCGTGCCGGTCACGGAGGCCGAAGCTGCACGGCTCGAAGAGGAACACAACGCCTATATCGATAACCTGGACCGCTTCCCCGCCGCGCCTGCCATTGCCGTCAGGCAGGAACCCGTCATTCACCCGGCGGGCGGATCGCGGGGGAGTTCGGATTTCGTCATTCGCCGGGCCGGCCAGGAATGGCTGCTGGTCGAGTTCGGCCCCCATGTGCTCGATATCGCCCTGCACCTGAGGGCGCACGCGTTCGCCGCGCGGCTCGAGGCGGAAGCCGTGCCGGGTATCGTCGAGAGCACGCTCGGCATTCGCTCGTTGCAGATTCGCTTCGACCGGACCCGCTGGAATGCCGAATCCCTCGCCGCCTGGCTCGTGCCCATGCTGGAAGAGACTGACCGCATCGACGGCATGGCGCCGGAGTCGCGCATCGTCCGATTGCCGCTGTCGTGGGACGATCCCGCATGCAGGGAAGCGGTGCAGCGGTACATGCGCGTCGTTCGCGAAGACGCGCCCTGGTGCCCGGACAACATCGAGTTCATTCGCCGCATCAACGGACTCGACGACGCGGACGCCGTGAAGGACATCGTATTCGGCGCCAGCTATCTCGTGATGGGCCTGGGCGACGTGTACCTGGGGGCGCCCGTGGCAACGCCCCTCGACCCCCGGCATCGGCTCGTGACGACGAAGTACAACCCGGCGCGCACCTGGACGGCGGAGAACTCCGTCGGTATCGGCGGTTCCTATCTCTGCATCTACGGCATGGAGGGGCCGGGCGGCTACCAGTTCGTGGGCAGGACCCTGCAGGTCTGGAACCGGCACCGGATCGGTTCGGCGTTCGACGAGCACTGGCTGCTGCGTCCATTCGACCAGGTCCGATTCTACGAGGTCGATGCCGAAACCCTGCTCGAAATGCGTGAGGCGTTCCCGCGCGGCGAACTCGAGCTCGATATCCATTCCACCCGGTTCGACTACGGCGACTACGTGCGATTCCTCGACGCGAATGCGGGCGAAATCGGCGCGTTCACCGAGAAGCGCAAGCAGGCGTTCGATAGGGAACTCGCAGGTTGGCGCGAGCGGGGGCTGCTGACGTTTGAGACCACCCTTGCCGATGGAGTTGTGGAGGACGGCGAAACGCAGGTGGCGCCGGGCGCCACGGTGGTCACCAGTCCCATGGCGGGTTCCATCTGGTCCGTGCGCGATTCGGAGACGGTGTCCCGGGACGACGTGCTGATCGTCGTGGAGGCGATGAAATCCGAGTTCGAGATTCGGGCGCCGGTGGCGGGGAAGGTTGCCCTTTCCGTGTCCAGGGGCCAGTTGGTCGCACCGGGACAGAGACTCGCGGTGATCGAGCCGGCATAGAGTCCATGGGAGGGAAAGGCGAGGTGGATCTTTCCATTGCGGGTCTCGCGAAGGCATACGCAGCGGGCACCGTGACGCGCCGTGATGTGCTCGAGCATGTCGGGGAAGCCATCAGGCGGGGCGAGGACCGACGCGCGTGGATACACGTGCTGGACCAAGCCGCGTTGGCGCCTTACCTGGAGCGGCTCGAAACGCTCGATGCGTCTGCCCATCCCTTGTGGGGCGTGCCTTTCGCGATCAAGGACAACATCGACCTCGCCGGATGTCCGACGACCGCCGCATGTCCGGCCTACTCCTACGTGCCGGAGGCGTCGGCAACAGTCGTGGACCAGCTGCTTTCCGCGGGCGCGGTTCCCCTCGGCAAGACGAATCTCGACCAGTTCGCCACCGGCCTGGTGGGGACCCGTTCCCCCTACGGCGCGATGCGCAACGCCATCGATCCCGACTACATCGCCGGGGGCAGCAGCGGCGGCTCGGCGGTAGCGGTGAAACTCGGCATGTGCAGTTTCGCCCTCGGCACCGACACCGCCGGATCCGGGCGGGTTCCGGCGGCGTTCAACGGTCTGGTCGGTTTCAAGCCGTCGTTCGGCTGGTGGTCGGCGCGGGGCGTGGTCCCGGCCTGCCGGACGCTGGACTGCGTTTCGGTTTTCGCACGCTCGGTTGCGGACGCGCGCGCTGTTGCCGGCGTGGCTGGCGGTTTCGATCCCGATGATGCGTATTCGCGGCGAATCGACTTCGCCGGCTTCGATGTCACGCGATCCCGCGTGGGCGTGATCGATCCCGACCGCGTATCCGCCTGCGACGCGGATCACGCCTCGGCCTACCGTGCGTTCCTTGCGTCGGTGGCTGACGCCCAGGTGGAAATCGACCCCGCCCCCCTGTTCAAGGCTGGCCGTCTCCTCTACGAAGGTCCGTGGCTCTCGGAACGGTTCGCCGTACTGGAGACGTTCATGGCGCGTCACTCCGACGACATGAATCCGGTCACCAGGGACATCATCGCGGATGGCGCGGTGCCAACGGCCGCTTCCGCGTTCCAGGCGCAATACGAACTGGCCGGACTCAAGCGCGAAGCGTCCCGCATGTTCGAAGCAGTGGACGTGTTGATTCTGCCGACGGCGCCAACCATATGCACGATCGGGGAGGTGGAACGCGACCCCGTCGGGACGAACAGCCGGCTTGGCATCTTCGCTAATTTCGTCAACCTGCTGGACCTCTGCGCACTGGCCATCCCCGCCGGCAGTTTGCCGAACGGTTTGCCCTTCGGGGTCGCGTTGATCGCGCCGGCGGGCCGGGACCATGCGTTGCTGGACTACGGCGCGCGTTTGCTGGGCGAATCGGTTGCCACCGGAGGGCGTCCCGGAGAAACCCATATCGCGGTGTGTGGCGCGCACCTTTCGGGACAGCCGCTGAACGGCGAGTTGGCGCGACTCGGCGGCTATCTCGTCCGCGGCGGGCGCACCCAGGATCAGTACCGTCTCTACGCGTTGCCGGACGGCAAGCGCCCGGCACTCATTCGCGACGCGTCCGGCGGCGCCGCGATCGAGGTGGAAGTCTGGTCGCTGCCGACATCCGCGGTCGGCGCCTTCCTGGCCGGCGTCGCCCCGCCGCTCGGGCTCGGCAGGGTCGAGTTGGCCGATGGCGCGTGGGTTGCGGGCTTCATCGCCGAACCGCGCGCCGTAACCGGCGCCGCCGAGATCACTCGCTTCGGCGGCTGGCGCGCCTACCGGGCTTCCGATTCGCATTAGGAACCCTGTCTTGTCGTAGGTGCATGCCGACGGATGGCGTACGCTTTCGAAAAGCGGGATGATGGACCGCTCGGGCGCGGCGCGGATGGAGAAGTGAAGTAATGTCGGAAGGCGATTGGGCGTTCCCGGACGCGTTGCAGCCCGGTGCCGATGACGTGAGCTTCGATCTCGACGACGCATTGAACGCCGTGGTCATGTTGCGAGCCGAGGTTCCGGACGATGCGTTCACCGCGTCCGCTCTCGGCACTGAGCGCATCGGCAACGGCGTTGTCATCGACGACGACGGGTTGGTCGTCACCATCGGTTACCTGATCGCCGAAGCGAGCAGTATCTGGCTGACCACCAACTCGGGCAGGACCGTGTCGGCCTACGCCCTGGCGTACGACCACATCACCGGATTCGGGCTCGTTCGCGCGGTGGAACCCCTGGATGCCACGATGCTCAAGCGCGGCACTGCCGACGCGTGCCACCAAGGTGATCAGGTGTTCGTCATCAGCCAGGGCGGGGCGGCACATGCGCTGAAGGCCAAACTGATCGACAAGCGGGAGTTCGCGGGATACTGGGAATACCTGCTCGACGAGGCCCTTTTCACGGCGCCCGCGCACCCGCAATGGGGCGGCGCGGCGCTGGTGGGCCAGGACGGCAGGCTGGCGGGAGTCGGTTCCCTGCTGGTGCAGGAGGTCATTGGCGGAGAACAGGTGCAGGGAAACATGCTGGTGCCGATCGACCTCCTGAACGACACCCTGGAACACCTGTTGGCCACGGGGCGCTCCCCCGCGCAACCAAGACCGTGGATTGGAATGTCCACAGTGGAGTCGGACCGCCGTCTCGTGGTCAGCGGCGCCTCCCGCCATGGCCCGGCAGCGAAAGCCGGCATGCAGCCGGGCGACGTGGTCCTTGAGGTCGATGGCAGTCGCGTCTCGACCCTCGCCCAAATGCTGTCCGCGATCTGGAATCTCGGCCGCCCCGGGGTGACCGTGCCCCTGACCATCGCGCGGTCGGGCCAAGTCATGCAGTGCAAGATCCAGTCGGCGGATCGCAAGGACTTCCTGAAGAAACCCGTCCTGCACTGAGTTCGAGGGGCTGGTTCGACCATCGATGTGCTCTGCCAGGATCGAACGCCGACAAGCGGTCCGTGCATTGATTCTGTGCGAATCCGACGAGAGCGTCCTGCTGTTGCGCATGCGGCGTCCCGACGATCCGGGTCACTTCTGGCTCCTGCCCGGCGGGGGCGTCAAACCCGACGAGGGGCGTCTCGACGCGCTGCGGCGTGAAGTTCGGGAGGAGACCGGGCTGTCGCTGCCGGGCGTGCCGTGTTTGCTATGGCGGCGCGTGCACAGGTTTCGCCGGGGACATGACGAAAACAGCCGGGTTACCGAGCAGCACGAGGACATCTACCTCGTGCGCACGCCGGCCTTCGAACCAACGGCCCGCAACAACCCGGATCCGAGCGAAGTCGGGATCTTCCACGAATTCCGTTGGTGGACGGTGGAGGCGTTGCGGAAGGCGACCGCCACCGATCAGTTCGCCCCCAGGGCGTTGCCGCGCCTGGTGGACGGACTCGTCGCCAACGGACCGCCTTCGCGCCCGATGTCGCTCAGCGATTAGGCCGAAACTGAGCCGAGGCGCGGGGTGTCGCTAGCGTTCGTAGCTGCGCAGCACCCGTCCGGGGCGCGCGTCCGCAAGTTCATCGTCCCGGAGAACCACCTCGCCGTTGCAGACCGTCGCGGCGTACCCCGCCGCCCGCTGGATGAAGCGCGGCGCGCCGAACGGAAAGTCGTGGACGATCTCCGGCATCCGTTCCTCCAGGCGGTCCAGGTCGAACACGTTGATGTCGGCGCGTTTGCCGATTTCCAGGGTGCCCCGGTCCGTGAGGCCGAGTACGTCGGCCGGTACCGCGCTGATCCGGCGGACGGCCTCCTGCAGGCTGTATACCCCGGCGTCGCGGTGCCAGTGGGAAAGGATGAAGGTCGCCCACCCGGAGTCGATCATCTGGCTCACGTGCGCGCCGGCGTCCCCCAGCCCCGGCATCGCCCAGTCCATCGTGATCAGCTTCTGCAGGGCTTGGAGGTCGGTGTTGAAAGCCCGGAGATGGAACAGCGCCTTGCCGTCGGTCCGGTCGCTGATGCGCAACCACGTCTCCACCGGGTGCTCCCCCGCGGCCTGCGCCACGTGGTACAGGCTTTCGTCCAGTTGCTGGGTGTAGCGCGGTCTCCGCGCGTCGCCCATCCAGAACCAGCGTTTCATCGCCTCCATCACCGGTTCGCCCTGGGCCTTGACCTCATCGATCAATTGGCGCCGGGCTTCGGGATTCCGAATAGTCGTGAGGCGTGCATCGAACCCCTGTTTGCGCAGCGCGTTCCACGCGGGGGTGCGGAAGAAGTTGCTGGTTGCCAATCCACCGACGCCGCCGCCGCTTCTCGGTACGGTGATGGAAGTCACCTTGAGGCCCTCGGCGCGCATGGCCTTCACCTTTTCGTCCAGGCGTTCCGCGCCGCTCTCGAGCGCGCAACTGAATAGCGCGCCGCGAGTGACGCGCGCCTCGTCGGCGATGAGCGCTGTTTCCTCTTCGAAATCCCGGAAGCTTGAGACGGTCTGCATGAGACCGCCATGCCTGCCGACTTCCCTCGCCACCGCCCGCAGCTCGTCGCGATGCGCGAATGTGCCGGGAATCGAACGGCCGTCGGGCAGGCGGTGCTGCGGCAGGCGGTTGGTTGAGAAACCGACCGCGCCTTCCTTGACCGACTGTCCGGCCAACGCGGCTATCTGCCGGATCTCGTCGTCTGTCGCCGGCTCTTCGACGGCGCGCTCCCCCATCACGTAAAACCGCGTCGCGCAGTGGCCGACCAGTCCGCAGATGTTGATCGACGGTCCCAGTGACTCGAGGGCGTCGAGGTAGCCGCCGTAGGACTCCCAGTTCCAGGGCAGGCCGTGGAGGATGGCGTTCTTGGGGATGTCCTCGACCGTCTCCATCATGCCGGCCAGGAACTCCCTGTCAGCGGGTTTGCAGGGCGCGAACGACACGCCGCAGTTCCCGAGCAGGGCTGTCGTGACGCCGTGCCACGAGACGGATGTGACTTGCGGGTCCCAGCCGATCTGGGCGTCCAGGTGCGTATGCAGATCGACGAAGCCGGGGGAGACGATCAATCCGCCGGCCTGGATTTCCTCCCTGCCCCTGCCGCCGACCTTGCCGATCTCGACGATTTGATCGCCGTCCACGGCGATGTCCGCGTCAAAGGGCGCGTTGCCCGTGCCGTCGACTACAGTGCCGCCCCGAATGACAAGGTCGTGACTCATGGTTATCCCGAGGTTGGTGGTTGCACGTCTGGCGGGATGATAGACAATGGCCTGTGGGCACCGCCATCGACGGCGATTCCAATTCACCCAAAGTCGACCTCGGCGCAGGGATAGCGACTGCAACCACGCAATTCGAAGGAGTTGCTTTACGGGATGACCATTCGATCCGAAGCGCTCGCATTGCTGCGGCAGTTGCTTGCCAACAAGGACGCCGAGTTCCGGCACGGACAGTGGGAGGCGATTGACGCGTTGGTCAGCCGCCGCGAGCAGGTGCTCCTGGTGCAGCGAACCGGCTGGGGGAAGAGCGCGGTCTACTTCATCGCAACTCGGATGCTCCGCGAAAGAGGCTTCGGAGCGACGTTGATCGTGTCGCCCTTGCTGGCCTTGATGCGCAATCAGGTCTCGGCGGCCGAACGGATGGGAGTGCGGGCGCTAACTATCAATTCCACCAATCGGTCAGAGTGGCCGGCCTTGCGGCGGGCGGCGTTGTCCGACGAGGCAGACGCCCTGCTGGTCTCACCCGAACGCCTCGCGAACGAGAGTTTCATGGACGAAGTGCTGCTGCCGATTTCGGAGCGAATAGGATTACTGGTTGTGGACGAGGCCCATTGCATATCGGACTGGGGCCACGATTTCCGGCCCGACTATCGGCGGCTTGCCAACGTGCTCCGGCGAATGCCTGCAAACATGCCGGTAGTGGGCACGACCGCGACCGCCAATGATCGCGTCATCGACGACGTGACGAGCCAGCTTGGCCGGATCGAGGTTCAGCGGGGACCCTTGATGCGAGAGACTCTGCAGCTGCAGACGCTCCGTCTGCCGACGCAAGCGGAACGTCTCGCCTGGCTCGCGGAACACATCGATGAACTCCCGGGCACCGGCATCATCTACACGCTGACGGCGCGCGACGCGGAGCAGGTGTCCGCCTGGCTCAACGCGAGAGACGTTTTCGTCCGCCCTTACCATGCGAGTGTCGAGCACGAATGCTGGCCGGACTCGAACACATACCGTCGCCGCCTCGAACAGGCGCTTGATCGCAACGAAGTCAAGGCGCTGGTCGCGACCACGGCGCTTGGCATGGGTTACGACAAACCAGACCTTGGGTTCGTGGTGCACTACCAGGCGCCGGGCTCGATCATCGCGTACTACCAGCAGGTCGGGCGGGCGGGACGCGGAATCGCGCGCTCGGTCGGGGTGATGCTCTCCGGCTTCGAAGATGGCGAGATTCACGATTACTTCCGGCGCACGGCGTTTCCCGACGAACGGTGGGTCAGGTCCGTTCTCGGGGCGCTCGAAGAGAAGGAGGACATGAGTACTCGGGACTTGGAGCAGGCACTGAATCTGCGCCGGAGTCAGATCGAAAAAGTCCTCAAGGTCTTGTCCGTGGAGAATCCCGCGCCGATCAACAAGGAAGGAAGCCGCTGGCGGAGAACTCCCGTTTCCTATCGCGTGGACGCCGAGCGCGTTGCCCGGTTGACCGCGCAGAGAGAACTGGAATGGCGGGAAGTCGAGTCCTACATCGATGAGCAGGGATGTCTGATGGAGTTCCTTGCCCAGGCGCTCGACGATCCCGATCCAAAGCCCTGCGGAAAGTGCGCGCGTTGCCTGGGCGGTCCTGTCGTCGATACGTCGGTTCCCCGCGAAACGGTGGCCGCCGCCGCCCGTTTTCTCCGCCGGGCGGAGCTTCCGCTGAAGTGCAGGAAGCAGGTTGCCAAGGGGTCGTTTCCAGCATATGGCTGGTCGGGAAATCTCCCTCCCGAGCTTCGTGCGGAACAGGGACGAATACTGTCCCGATGGGGCGATGCGGGGTGGGGCGAAGTCGTGGCGCGGGACAAGCTCGGCGGTCGCTTTCGGGACGAGCTCGTCGAAGCAGCGGGCGACATGATCAAGGAGAGATGGCATCCCCATCCATGGCCTGACTGGGTCACCTGCGTCCCATCGAATCGACATCCAACTCTGGTTCCCGATTTCGCGGCACGGCTTGCCAGCGCCCTGTCGCTGCCCTATGCGACCGCGGTGGCGAAGGTCGAGGACAACGCCCCGCAGAAGGAGCAGCAGAACCGATTCCATCAGTGCAATAATCTCGACGGTGTATTCGCCATTGAAGGTCAGGTCCGAAAAGGTGCGGTCCTGTTGGTGGACGATGTGGTGGACTCCCGCTGGACGCTGACGGTCATCGCCGCGCTCCTTCGGCAAGCCGGGTGTGCCGCGGTGTGGCCGTTCGCGCTGGCTACCGCGGCCCCGGGAGACTAAAGTGGGTATGACTCCCCGGGCTCAGGCGGTCATGTTGCTTACAGTCTCGCTCGGCAAGTCCGACGCTGATCCTTTGACGCCGGTGGAGTGGGGCGAGTTCGCGCATTGGCTCAGGGAAAGCGGTCGTTCGCCCGAGGACCTGCTGCGCGGTGATCTATCGGACCTGCCCCGGGACTGCGGCCATCCCAGGGTTACCGCGGAGCGTCTCCAGGCCTTGCTCAACCGGGGAGCGGCGCTCGCACTCCGGCTGGACAGGTGGCAGGGGGCGGGGCTCTGGGTGCTGACGCGGTCGGACTCCGGTTATCCGCGGCGCCTGAAGCAGCGTCTTCGGCGGCGGGCGCCTGCGGTCCTGTTCGGCTGCGGCGACGAGAAACTGTTCAATGGGAACGGCATCGCCGTAGTGGGATCCAGGAATGCGACCCCTGACGACATTCGATTTGCCGAAGACATTGGCCGCGGGGCCGCCGCAAGGGGAAGGTTGGTCGTCTCCGGCGGGGCCCGGGGAGTGGACCAGGCGGCGATGCTGGGCGCGCTCCACGCCGGGGGGACTGCCGTCGGCGTCTTGTCGGACAACCTGCTTCGGTCGGCAACTTCGGCAAGGTACCGCGCCTCCCTCATGTCCGGAGACCTGGCGCTGATCTCGCCGTTCAACCCGGAAGCGCGTTTCCGCGTGGGCAACGCCATGGCGCGCAACAAGTACATCTATTGCCTGGCGGAGGAA
This sequence comes from Gammaproteobacteria bacterium, assembly GCA_026706665.1. Classification (GTDB taxonomy): domain Bacteria; phylum Pseudomonadota; class Gammaproteobacteria; order Pseudomonadales; family Azotimanducaceae; genus VXNE01. The sequence continues at coordinate 33,853 of JAPOYI010000049.1, forward strand.
GCCGTCATCGTCAGCAGTACACCCGATCGAGGCGGGACATGGACGGGGGCCGTCGAGAACCTGAAGAGGGAATGGGTGCCTCTAATGGTCAAGCGAACCGAAGCCCGGGATTCCGGCAATCCGCGTCTTGTCGAACTCGGCGGTCGGTGGCTGGAGCACATCGACGATCTTGCCGACTCCGCACCTGCGGATGAGAACAGACGGATGTGACCGGGCAGCCGCCGCGCCCGATCCTGGGCTGCTCGGGAGGGACATGGTAGTATGGACGCATATATTCATACCTGATGAAGTTCGCATGAGAACCACGATTTCGCTCCCGGACGGCCTGGGTCAGCTAGCGCGGAGCGAAGCTCGACGGCGGGGCGTGAGCGTCTCCGCGATCATTCGCGAGGCCATGGAAGCGCACCTGCGCAAACCGGCTACGCACCGGTTGCCGTGGCAGGGTATGGTGAGCGACCCCCATACCAACGCGCGCATGCTCGATGAGGTGCTCGCTTCGGGATGGGGGGAAGTTGCAGCTCGCGGTCGTCGATAGCGGGCCGCTGCTCGCATCCGCCAATGCTGCCGATCCGGACCACGCGGCTTGCGTGGATGTGCTTGTCCGGCCGGACCTGGAACTGGTCATTCCGGCGTTGTGCGTGGCGGAGGTTTGCTACTTCCTCGGACAGCGCCACGGCGCCGACGCGGAGGCCCGTTTCATTGCCGGCCTCGAAGGGTACCGCGTGATTGCTCCGGTCGCGGAAGACTGGCCCCTGATCGCGTCGGCGGTGCGACGGTACGCGGATCTGCCTCTCGGCGGCATAGACGCGTCCGTCGCCGTGCTCGCCGATCGCATGGGAACCGATCGCATCGTGACCTTGGACCGCCGGCACTTCACCGTTCTGAGGACGGACGAGGGCCGATCATTCGATCTGCTGCCCGCGTGATTTCGGGGCAACCGGCCCAGATGGCGTATGCGTGTCCCCGGGAGTCACGGGGGTCGCGCATAAGGATGTCGAGCGCAAGGGAAGCGTCGGACGCGATGATCCAGAGATTTCATTCGATCTGGCGCCTTGTGCGATAGCGGCCTCCCGCATTCCTGCGCGGAAAGCCCCGCCGGATAGCGGTAGCATTGCCTTCGCAACGGACGCTCGGGAGACATGCATGGAAGTTCCGCTTCTCACCGACGATTTTCTGCGCCGTCCCGTACAGCTGTATCCGAACAAGACTGCCGTGGTGGACGGCGCGCGGCGCTACACCTACGCGGAACTGCAGTCACGGGTGAACCGGCTGTCTCACGCGCTCCTCGGTCTCGGCGTCCAACCCGATGACCGCGTCTGCATCCTGAGCCCGAACTCCCACTTCTTTCTCGAGAGCTTCTACGCCACGAGCCGGATCGGCGCGGTGCTGGTTCCGCTCAACTACCGGCTCGTGGCGGCGGACCACGAGTACATCCTGAATCACGCCGGGGTCACGTTGGTGCTGGTGGACTACGAGTACACCCGGGTGGTGGACGACATCCGGGCCAATCTCTCCACGGTCCGGCATTTCGTGGTTGCGGAGGATCGGGACGGGGCGGTCCAGGGGCGTCCGGGCTGGCTCGACTGGGAAACCCTGATAGCGGCACAACCCGATACCGATCCCCCGGCGATCGAACGGAGCGAGAACGGCCTGGTGTCGATCAATTACACGTCGGGCACCACGGCGCGGCCCAAGGGCGTGATGATGACGCACCGGAACCTGTACGTGAACGCCTATAATCTCACAACCCACCTGGGCGTCTGTCACGACGACGTGGAGTTGTGGACGCTGCCGATGTTTCACTGCAACGGCTGGGGCGGGGTCTACGCGCTCACGGGAGTGGGCGGCACCCACGTCATTCTGCGGGCCGTCGACGGCGCCGGGATATACCGCCTGATCGAGGAGGAGAAGATCACGTTCGCCTGCATGGCGCCGGCGGTGCTGCGCACGGTCCTGGACTATCCCGACAAGGACCGGCACGCCATCACGACCAGGCCGCGTTTCGTCGTTGCGGGAGCGCCGCCGCCGGCGGCATTCATCGAACGGCTTGAAGAGGAACTCGGTTGGGAGTTCATCCAGATCTATGGATTGACGGAAACGGCCCCGGTGCTGACGGTTTCCCGCCCGGACCACGACACGGATCGGACCGACTATGCGCGCCGGTCGCGGGCAGGGGTGCCGGCGGTGGGCGTGGACATCGTGCTCCTGGACGAACAGGGCAAGCATGTCCCGCAGGACGGCATGAGCGTAGGGGAGGTCTGTGCCCGTACCAACGTCGTCTTCAAGGGCTACTGGGAGCAGCCAGAGGCGACGGCGGAGGCGATTCGCGACGGCTATTTCCACACGGGCGACCTGGCCGTCTGGGACGCCGGAAGCAACATCCACATCGTCGACCGGAAGAAGGACGTGATCATCTCGGGGGGCGAGAACATAAGCTCGCCCGAAATCGAGGACGCCCTCTACCGTCACCCCGCCGTGATGGAATGCGCCGTTATCGGCGTCCCAGACGACAGGTGGGGCGAGACGCCCAAGGCCCTGGTCGTTCTGCGCGACGGCACCGATGCGACCGAAGCGGAGATCATCGAGTTCTGCCGCGAGCACCTGGCTCACTTCAAGTGTCCCACTTCCGTCGAGTTCCGCGACGAATTGGCGCGCACGGCCACCGGGAAGCTGCAGAAGTTCAAGCTGCGCGAACCCTATTGGGCGGGAGAGCGCCGGGTAGGCTAGTGTTCCGTCAAGCCCAAGCAGAACCGCAGTGAATGGGCCTGGCCCCATGCCCCCGGGGCGCATCGACATTCGTCACCGGGGGTCGACCCGGGCGAGCCCGATCTTCCAGCGCTCCTCGCCGAGTGCGTGCTCGGCCGAAAACGCGGGTGACCAGTCCCCTTCGCGCCAGCGAGTCGCCAGGGTCTCTTCCATGACGTAGGGTCGATGCTCATCGAGAGCGGCCAGGATTCCGGGCGAACCGTCAATGCCGAGCGCGATCCGGTCAGACACGTCAAGCCCCGCCTGCTTGCGGGCGTCCTGCACGGTGCGCACCAGTTCGCGGGCGAGGCCCTCTCGTACCAGGTCCTCTGTCAGCGTGGTGTCGAGGCCCGCGAGGTAGCCTCCCTCTTCTGCGCAGGCATAGCCTTGGGCTGACGTCGATTCGACCAGCACATCCTCTGGTTCGAAGGTGAGGGTCTCGTCGCCCACCGTCATTTCGAAGGCCCTGCCGTCGGCTGCGGCGGCAGCGATCGCGCTCCCGTCCGCCTCTGCCAGGGCAGCCTGAATCGCGGGCACGCGTCTTCCATGGCGTCTGCCGATACGGGGCAGGTTGGGCCTGACGCGGTAGCTCAGGAGATCGGCGCCGGAGGCCAGCACTTCCACCGCCTTGACGTTGAGTTCCTCGCTGATCTGCTCCGCGTGCCGCAAAAGGATCTCTTCATGCGCGGTGCCGGGTGTGCGAACCATCAGGCGCGCGAGTGGCTGTCGCACGCGCAGGCCACTTGTATTGCGTGCCGCTCGCCCGAGTCCAACCACGCGCTGGACGACTTCGACATCGGCGATGAGCGTGTCGTCGCGGGCTGCGGGGTCGGGTAGGGGCCATTCGCTCATATGCACGCTGATTGGCGCCGTCTCGGCGACTCCCCTTACCAGGTTCTGGTGCACCGCTTCGCTCAGGAAAGGCATGAACGGAGCCATCAGCCGGTTCACGGTATGCAGGCACTCGTACAGCGTCAGGTAGGCGGCCTGCTTGTCGCGGCCCTCGGCGGCCTTCCAGAACCGCCGCCGGTTGCGCCGCACGTACCAGTTGCTCAAGGCGTCGACAAACGACTCAATCGCCCGGCCCGCTCCCAGTACGTCGTACGCCTCCAGCGCCCGCGTTGTGACCCATACCGTCTCATGCAGCGCCGCGAGCGCCCAGCGGTCTATCTCGGGGCGTTCGGCGAGGGGCACGTCGTCGCTGACGTCGACTTCGTCGAGCTTCGCGTACATCACGAAGAACGCGTAGGTGTTCCAGTACGTATTGATGAATCCGCCGACCACTTCGCGAACCAGTTCGACGGAGACGCGCTTTTGTGCTTCCGGGGCCTGCCGGCACGCCAGGTACCACCTGAGCGGGTCGGCGCCGACGCGGTCGAAGACCTCGTACGGATCGAGAATGTTGCCAAGTGACTTCGACATTTTCTTGCCGTCCTGGTCGACGACATGGGCGAGGCAAATGCAGTTCCTGTAGGCGACGCTGTCGGACACGAGGGTCGCGATGGCATGCAGCGAGTAGAACCAGCCGCGCGTCTGGTCGATGGCCTCGCAGATGTAGTCGGCGGGAAACCGGCTTTCCAGAAGGTCGGCGTTCTCGAACGGATAGTGGAACTGGGCGTAGGACATCGCGCCCGAATCGAACCAGCAGTCGATGACTTCCGGGACCCGCCTGTAGATCCGGCCGTTGTCCGGGTGCGTGAAGGCGATCTCGTCCACGGCTGGCCGGTGCAGGTCGACATCGGCCAGGTCGCGCCCGCAGAGCGATTCGAGTTCCGCTATCGACCCGATGCACATGTAGTCGCCGTCGCCATCGGTCCAGACGGGCAAAGGCGTGCCCCAGAAGCGCTCTCGCGAGAGCGCCCAGTCGACGTTGTTCTCGAGCCAGTTGCCGAAGCGTCCGTCGCGAATCGTCTCCGGGACCCATCTGATCGACCGGTTCAACTCGGCCATGCGGTCACGGAACCGGCTGGTCTCGATGTACCAGGCATCCTTGGCGTAGTAGACCAGCGGGTCGCCGGTGCGCCACCCGTGCGGATAGTTGTGCAGCACACGTTCCGAGCGGTACATGAGCCCGCGTTCTTCGAGCAGCGCGATGAGGATCGGGTCAGCATCCTTGAAGAACTTCCCCGCCACAGGTTCCACCGCCGGGACAAAACAGCCATCGAGACCCACGCCGTGCAGGACGGGCAGACCGTGCCGCCGCCCCAGTTGAAGGTCGTCCTCTCCGTACGCCGGCGCACAGTGGACGATCCCGGTGCCTTCCTCGACCGTAACGAAGTCCGCGGCCCACACCTGACAGATGGGGCCCTCCGCCGGCAGATAGTCGAACAGGCGCGCATAGCGCATGCCTACGAGGTCGCTGCCCTTGACCCGCTTGAGGACGGTGAATTCCGCGTCACGCAGCGCGGATTCAACCAGCGCTTCGGCAAGGATGAGCGTCTCGTCCCCGGCCCTTGCGTATATGTAATCGACATCGGCATGCGCGGCGAGGGCCAGGTTAGACGGTAGTGTCCACGGCGTGGTCGTCCAGACGAGGAATGACGTGTCCGGCGAGCCTTGCACAGGGAAACGCACGTAAATGGAAGGGTCCTCGACTTCCTTGTAGCCGAGTGCGACTTCCTGCGAAGAGAGCGTGGCGCCGATGCGCGGATCGTAGGGAACCACCTTGTAGCCCCTGTACAGGAGCCCCTTGTCCCAGATCTGCCGGAGCAGCCACCAGACCGACTCGATGTAGCTGTTGTCGAACGTGGAGTAAGCGTCGGACAGGTTCACCCAGAAACCCATGCGTTCGGTCATCCGCTCCCAGTCGTCGATGTAGAGCTGTACCGACTCGCGGCACCTGCGAGTGAACTCGGCCACGCCCACCTGGCGTTCGATCTCGGCCTTGTCGAAGATGCCGAGTTCCTTTTCCACTTCGTGTTCGACGGGCAGGCCGTGGGTGTCCCAACCGGCCTTGCGCGGGCAGTGATAGCCCTGCATGTGCTTGAAACGGGGGAAGATATCCTTGAACGTGCGCGCGAGGACATGGTGAATGCCAGGCCTGCCGTTGGCGGTCGGCGGACCCTCGTTCCAGACATACAGCGGGCGGCCCTCGCTCTGCCGCTGCGCTGCATTGAACACGTCGTGCTCGCGCCACAGTTCGAGAACCGCCTGTTCGAGTCGCGTGCCGTCGTAACGGCCCGGCACGTCCCTGAATCCCATCGTTCGTCGTTCTCCGAACAAGACCAAAACGCCCCGACAACGGATGCACGAGTCGTCAAGCATCCATTCGCGGGGCGAAGGTTCGGCCGCCTCGTGCGGCCCAGCGTCGCGGTACCACCCGTGTTCGCACGCGCCTCGCGGCGCGCGCCTCATCCGGTCACGGCACCATCTTCGGCGCGATGACCCGGCCCGTTTACGGAAGCCAACCGGCCGAGCCTACTGGAATGCGAACATTCGTTCGGTCAGCGGCTCCAGGGTGATGTTCGTCGGTAGCGCCTGCGAAGCTCCCACCATCCTCCGCTCGCTGGACAGGCGCCCTGATCCGGCTACTCGTCCCCTTCACAGCCTTTTGGTTGCCGGCTCGTCTCCACCTGGCGGGGCGCGCCCGGACGGAAGAAACCTGCAATACCGCGTGATCTTAACGCGGCGTGGAACTGCAAACCACCGCGCTGGCTTCACCCCCGCCCAAGCCGACCCACGACTCGATCCCCGGGCAGCCCGATCGACTCGGGAAGTCCGATCCGCTCCGATCCGCGATGCGGGGCCGCAACGCTACGGTTTCTTGGTATGCTCGATCGCGGATGACGCCGTACAGCGCGGGCTGGACCCGAAAGCCGGGCCACCCGCCGAATACGTGAGCCGCAATGCCCGGCGAGGGATAGCTTCCCCCGCCCGTGGTGAATAGGCGGGAAACTCTCACAGCCCCGCTGTGGCCTTGTCCACGACCCGGCACCCAATTCTTCGGGCCGGGCAATAGGGGATGAAGCATGGATCGGGTCGCTTGGCGGCTGGCGTCGTCTTTCGGACCATGAGCACGCGGACGGTGCGCGCGGCCCACCGGCCGGATGCTCGATCAACGCCGGTGACCGGCTGTTCGAACCACGCTCTCCTCGGGTGTGGACGGACGTAAATGAACGAATCGGAATATCTGAAGGGAAGGATCGAAGCCCTGTCCCTGATTGTCGGTGCCATGTTTATCGAGACGCCGCCAGCGGACTCGAAGTTCGCAGCCAAACTTGTTGCCCTCGCAAACGAGTTCTTCACGGACAGGCCGCTCGACACGCAAACCACCGAGTTTCGCAGCGGTTTCCACCAGGAATTCGACCGGATGATCGCGATGCTCGACGGGCTCCGGCATTAGCGGATCCTCGAACTGACAGGCGCACAGCGCGCTTGGCCAACGCGGGGATATCGAGGCTTGTCCGGTGTCCGCGGCCGCGGCGCGGTTGCGCCGCCGATGGCAACACCCTGGCAGTGATGGTGTGCCGCCGCCCCGCTGCCCGAAGCTGTATCCGGCGCATGGCCTGGAGGATGGGCTGGGGTCCGGAAGCGTGCGCCGGCATTCCGCACTGCCGAAATTAGTAGTCGACCTGGTTTGCGGGTAGCTGTACCACCTACCTGTTGGTTTGCTGCAACTACCGGTTCTTTGCATTGCCTCCCCAAATCACGGCCCGGATAATTTCCGGGCCCACGGACTGATATCGGTCGGTTCAAACCTCGAACGGGTTCCCGGATCCGAGGATTGGGATCGTCTCAGACTGGCCTTGCGCCGATGGGCTGCCGATGTTGCAGCGCATGGACCCGTATGGCCGGATTGGTGATTGAGGCGCATGGAGCTTGGTGAGGGTCTTTGACAGGATGAGCGTCTCTGACAAGAAGCCGAAACGCGGATTCTGCGGTTGGCTCAGGCTGACGGTCGCTTGCCTGGCGGTTGCAGCACCCGCCAATGGCGAACCCATCAAACCGATCCCTCAGAACAACGGTACAGATTCGGCCAAGGCCGCGCTCGGGAGAATGCTGTTCCACGATACGCGGCTTTCGAAGGACGACTCGGTGTCCTGCGCCAGCTGCCACGAACTCTCTTCGGGCGGCGACGACGGTCGAAAGGTCTCAGTTGGCATCGACGAATTACCTGGCCTTGTGAATTCGCCGACGGTGTACAACGCGGGCTTCAATTTCAAGCAGTTTTGGGATGGTCGGGCGGACACGCTCTCTGAGCAGATCGACGGTCCAGTGCAGTCTTCGATCGAAATGGGCAGCGTGTGGCCCGAGGTCGTCAGCAAGCTGTTCAAGGATGAGAACTACCCGGCGCTCTTCGGCAACATCTATTCCGATGGCATAAACCGGACGAACATCAAGGATGCGATAGCTGAGTTCATCAGGTCGCTGACCACTCCGAATGGCCGGTTCGACCGGTGGTTGACCGGAGAAGCCGACGCCATCACCCCGCTGGAACGGCGGGGCTACACCTTGTTCAAGTACTACGGTTGCGTGTCCTGCCACCAGGGCGCGAACGTCGGAGGCAACATGTTTCAGGTGTTTGGCGTCATCAACGAGTTTTTCAAACGTCGCGGCAATATCACGGAGGCTGACATGGGCCGTTACAACATCACCGGTAACGAGGCGGACATGCATGCATTCAAGGTTCCGAGCCTGAGAATGGCGGCCTACACGGCGCCTTATCTGCATGACGGCAGCGCCGCTACGTTGCGTGATGCCGTTGATGCCATGTTCGAATTCCAGTTGGGGAGAGAAGCGCCGGATGCAGACAAGGACGCAATCGTTGCCTTCATCAGGACACTGGCGGGAGAGTCCGAGGAGCTGACACAGTGAAGTCAAACAATTCGATCATGGTCGCGACCGTCCTGTCGCTCATTCTTGTCGCAGCGGTTTCGGTTCTCTACTGGCTTGTCCGCAACAACGGCGTGGAGGGGTACCGCTCTTCCATTTCCGGTGTGCAGCAGATTCAGCAGTTGGCGGCGGACTGGAGCATAGAAACAGCCCGCGTGAGGTCCGACCCGCTGGCCGATTTCGACTCGCTGGTGGCTTTCATCCCACAGATGAACCAACTCAAGGGCGTGCTCATGGCGCAGGTCAGGAGCATTCCCGACGTTCCGGACAGGCTGGCGAACGACGTGAGCGCGTACGTTAACGCGGTGGACGCCAAGGAAGAGCGAATTGAGCGCTTCAAGACGGGATACGCGGTAATCAGGAACTCATCGCGTTACCTGCCGGTGGCGGCGGCGAACATCGTGCAGGCGCCGGACCTCAATCGCGAACTGCTGGGTGAAGTGACTACCCTGACGAACGAAATCGACGGCTATCTGGCTGCTCCGACCGACGCCACAAAAGGGCGCCTGACCGTTGCGCTGGAGCGCCTGGGCGAACGCGCTGCGGTGCTGCCCTCGCCGTTACCCAACTATTTCGCAAACTTCATCTCCCACGCGGAGGTCCTGCTCGCACGACAGGCACCCACCGACGAACTGTTTTCGCTGGCGACATCAAATGAGATATCGGATCTCGCGATCCAGCTCGTGGACGAACTGGGATTCGAACTCAGCCGGAAACAGGAACGTAACAGCTACTATCTGAACGGCATCCTGGCGGCGGCGGCGGCACTGTTGTTGCTGTGGATCGCGTTCGCGGTCAGCAGAACGCGAACTGCGGTCGCGCAGGTGACCGCTTCGCCTGTTGAGTCTGTGGCGGTCGCTCCCGCACAACGCGCAGAGGTCGTCGAGGCGCCTGGAACTGGCGTCCGCGGTCCGGCTCCGGGCGCGGAGAAGTCGTGGAATGGCGCTGACTCCACGAATGCGAAGCTCTTGATGTCGCACAAGATACTCTCGGAAGTCATGGGCAAACGCCTTGCCGAGACTGCGGACGACATCGCAACGGGCATCGAATCACTCACCGAGGCGAACGACAGGGTCCAGGAATCCCAGAGCGATGACGAGCGCGCCGAGGTGGTGGCGACGGCGAATGCCATCGTGGCCAGGGTTCGGTCCCAGGCGGCGGAAATCGCGGAGGTCGCGGAACGCCTGTCGGCTCTTGGCAAAAGGCAGGGCGGAGCGAGCTATAGCCTGGTTGATGTCAATGACTGTATCGAGGAAGTCGTCACCGTAACGCAGGCCGAGAACGTTGCGACGGTCGAGACGGAATACGGGGACGCTCCCGACATCTTCGCGTTGAGGCCGGAAATCTGCCTGATGCTGGAGAAGGTCGTCGAGAACTCCATGCAGGCAATTCAGGAGAAGAACGAAGACGAGGGCGGGGAAATCAGAATCGCGACGAGTGGAGAGAACGACAAGGTGTACATCACGATCATCGACAATGGTGTCGGCATGTCGACCGAGGTACGCGAGAAGATGTTCCAGCCATTCTATTCGGCGACGGGTGACCGGAACGGCGTCGGGCTCACCTGTACGACCTACCTGGTGGAGAAGTACGGCGGGTCGGTTTCTGTCAGTTCAATGCTGGGCGGTGGAACCGTAACGCGAATAACGGTGCCGGGAATGCCGGAATAGCCATGAGAGGGACACCGAATTGGCTGGCGGCAAGAAGACCGGAAATCCGGGCGCCGGGTTTCGGGCGAGTCCGGTGGACCCTGCTGTTGGTCGTTCTCCTGCCAATTCCGGTGGTTCTTTTCCTGGGTCCATATGTTCGCAACGCGCTGAACGGTGCATCGGAAAACGACGCTTGCCCGGTTCCGCGAGTGGACATTGCTGGCCACGCAGCCTACCTGCTGGACCTTCGCAAACCGTTGAACCCGGCGCAGGCATCGCTTCCTGGCAAGCTGTTGCTTGACATAAGCCACGACCTTGATGCCAACACCGAACTGAAGGTATTCACGCTCACCCCCTATGCCGAGTCACCGCGAATGCTGCTCGGGCGCCTGTGCAAACCCTACGACAACGCAGACCTGACGATTGCCACTGCCAAGGACCAGGGCAACGGCGACGGGTTCCGGGACTGCAACGACATTCCGGCCCAGGTTCCCGCGTCGTTACGCGACAAGGCAAACCTGTTCTGCGCCCAGCGCAACGCGTTGCAGCGTCGAATAGATGTAATGGTGCAGCAGCACCGAGACGGAAGGGTCGCCAACGCATTCCTGGCCGAAGCCTTCGAGGATACGTTTGAATCCCTTGAGAAACTATCGGGATCGAAATCCCTCTACCTGTTTTCGGACATGTTTCAGCACTCCAGCTGGTATTCGCACCTGGACCTTCAGTGGGAGGACTGGGCCTTCGAAGAGTTCTCGGAAACACGTGATCGGCAATCGGTTCTGATCGGCGCTCCGGCGCGGGTGATTCCAGGCCTCAGGGTGAAGGTCTTTTATGTCCCGCGAACTGGATCAACGGAAAACCTCCGGGTGAGAGTCGCGCACCAGCAGTTCTGGCAGGATTACTTTGCCGACGCCGCCCTGGATTTCGAAGATCGCGCGCCGATGTTGGAGTTCGCCTACGACCCTTTGATGGATGTGCCGTCGAAGGCGGAGATCGCGGCGCAGGAGCGGGAGCGAGTCCGATTCGAACGAGAAACGGTGGAAAGGTTGCGTGCGCGGATCAAGGAAGAGCAGCTCGAGCTTGAGTCGGCGCGCCAGCGTTTGACCGACGAGACGCGAGAGTTGGAAGCGCGTGAACGCGAGCTGCGTCAGCAGCAGGATCAATTGGCAGAAGAAAAGAACCAGTTCGCCGCGCGGAGCGAGACTATCGGGGTTGACGGCAACTAGTGTTCCGTCAAGCCCAGATATGCGAGTGTAGCTGCGAGGGATTTTTGGTT
>JAPOYI010000133.1 GCA_026706665.1 Gammaproteobacteria bacterium
GCGATAAGCCCTTTAGGAACAATCAGTTGCGAAGAATCGGCCGCTGAAACTTCCGGCTAGCCTCACATGCAACGTTCAAACGCAACCCTTCTTGCATATTGATTGCTCAGGAAGAACCCCGAGACGCGCTCCCGGACGTCCCGAACGCCTTCTAACCAGAGATACCGTGAAGCGAATCTGTCTGGACCCAACACCTCCAAGCTGTGGGCCACCGACGTGCCCTTGAGCAATAGCAGGCGCCCGCTGGCTGCCGCGACGCGATACGTCATATCTAGTTCTTCGCTCCTAAACGCCGTACCGTCGTACCTTCGCGTCACCAAGTCAGCTTCGCCACGCGGTAGGGCCTTCACCTCCGGTCCGTCGTACAGCCGCCGCGTTCGCACCTCGGACCGTCCGATGGGCGTTTCTCCGAGCAACGTCTTGGTGATTCGTGCGGCGAGCCTATACGCGGCCACCGCCGTCGAGTTGCCAAGTACAATAACGGACATTGCGATCTCCGGGAATCGGAAGTGAGCATGCCGGTATCCGTCCCCGCCACCGACGAGATAATGCAGCCTATGCCCTTCGTGCCTCGTTACATACATCCCGAACGCGTAATCGATGGGCCTTCCGCCGACGTTGCCGCGCCGTTCCATGTCGCGCAGGACGTCGCGCGACGCGGGTCCACCGTACCCCCTAACCAGACTGCGGTCCCATTCAACCAAATCACCGATCGTGCTATACACGCCGTGAGCCCCGGCGGCAGAGCACAGGCCAATGTGCTGCCGCACCTTTCCCCGCACGACTCGATGCCCCCATGCCCGATTGGGGATGATCGAACCCTCGTCATCCCTAACCATTGTCTCTCTCAGGCGAAGCGGCCCGAAGATCTCGCGATGTAGGAGCTGCCCGAGCTTAGAACTAGTAACACGTTCGATGATCTTCCCAAGCAGAAAATAGCCGGAATTGGAGTAGAGGTGCTGGGAGCCGGGATCGAAATTCAGCGCTTGTTGCCGCACGATCAGGTCCAGCACGCTGCCTTCGGTCTGAAGTGTGGCTTCGTCGCGGTTCGCGAGTCCAAAGAGTGCAACGTAATCGCGGACGCCGCTCGTATGGTAGAGTAGGTGCTCGACGGTTATTCGATCGCCAACGCCTTGCATGGTCGGGAACTCCGGCAAGTACATGCGAATGCGATGTTGCAGGCTCAAGGCTCCCTGTCGAACCAATAGAGCTACGGTAAAGCCGATGAACTGCTTGGTCAATGAACACAAGTGGAAGCAGCTCTGAGCATGCAACCGAATCCCGTATTCCAAGTTCGCCGCACCCACGGCGTGCGTCGTAACGTCGTCGCCGCGCGCGACCGCAGCAACGATGCCTGGAGTCCTCCAGGACAGAGTGCGCGGAACGTTCTTCACGATAGCGACCTTGGCGTTGGGCACGGTTGACGATCCTACCACGACGTGGCTCGGCGCATGGCACGCCGTCAGCAACGAGGGTCTGCGCAGAATCTGTGCGCCGAATGGAGGGCTCGTAGGACATCGTCGGGCTTACAGCGCCAACGCGTGTGCTTGTCTGTTAGGTTCGCTGCTGTGGACCTCGAAGGTCCGCCACCCGGCACCCCCGGGCTTGGGGGCGCCGGGTGTGGCGGTGGTCGGACCGTGCGTGTGCTTGGGCCGGTCAGGGCCCGTTGGGCTGAGTTTGGTCGCCACCGCCTCTTCTCACCGTCCTGAATGGATACATGAGCGCCAAGGCTCGAACGACAAGCACAGGAGCTGGAGAAGATGGACGATTCTACCGCAGTGGGTGTTGACATCTCGAAGGCACACCTCGACGCGTACCTGGCACCTGCCGGCAAGGCCGCGCGATTCTCGAATGACGCGGCGGGATTCCGGGCGCTGATCGCGTGGATCGATCAGCCTGTCCGCGCCGTCACCTACGAGCCCACCGGGCACTGGCACCGGGCGTTCGAGGAAGCGCTGCTCGATGCTGGGTTGCCGCTAGTGCGGGTCAACCCGTTGCAGGCGCGGCGCTTCGCGCAGGCCGTCGGCCAGCGGGCGAAGACGGACGCCGTGGATGCGCGGATGCTGGCGCAGATGGGAACCGCGCTGGACCTGCGGCCGACCGAGGCGTCGTCGCCGGCACAGCGTGCCCTGGAGGAACTACAGGCGGCTCGCGACGCACTGGACAGAGACCGGATCGCCACCGTGAACCGTCAGAAGCAGCTTCAGCACCGCCTGCTGAGGCGCCAGACCAAGAACGGGCTGTCGCAGCTCGACCGCCATTCTGGCGGCCATCGATGCCGAGATCGGGAAGCGCTTGGCCGAGGACGCGGCCCTGACCCGCCGGACCGAGATCCTGACGTCGATCCCCGGCGTGTCTCGCGTCACCGCGGCAGGCCTGCTCTCCCGGATGCCGGAACTCGGCCACCTCGACGCCAAGGCGGTCGCCAGCCTGGCCGGCCTTGCTCCGGTCACTCGACAATCCGGCGCTTGGCAGGTCGCAGCTTCATTCAGGGTGGCCGGGCACGGGTACGGCGGTTGCTCTACATGCCGGCCTTGGCGGCGATCTGCTACAACCCGGACCTGCGCAGGAAGTACCGCCAGCTCGTAGACCAAGGCAAGCCGCGGAAGGTCGCTGTGACCGCCGTCATGCGCAAGCTCCTCGTGTTGGCCAACGCGCTGCTCGCACAGGACCGCACGTGGCTGCCCGACCCGCCTGGACGGGACAGACCTGCACCGGCAGCAGGCGCGCTCGTCAGCGCGTGAGGCGGCCGCGCTTCCGGTCTCCCACGCGCGTAGCGCGCTGCTGTGGGTCTGCCCGTTGATGTTCCTGAGCGCGAGGAAGTGAACGATTCCGGGTTCTACCGCACAGCCCCGGCCGACCGCCGACGGCACCGTCGAGCCCCAACATGAGCGTGTGCTCGCCGTCGTCAAGGCGCGTCGCTACGCTCCGCCCCCGCTCCGCGGGGCTGACGGCCTGGACGACGGCTCCGCGCACGCTCTTCAATAGGAGGCTCTTATACGACGGTGCCGAGATCTCGATCCCTTGACAACATGGATACTCGCCGGCGTCTAGTTCGATGCGGTGGCCCGGGAGGGCGCGCGACGATTGCTGGAGGCGGCGTTGGAGGACGCCCGCCTTACTGGCAAGGTGCGATTCGGCGACGGCGGCGAACGGGTTGCAGCTCCATGTTCGGCCTCTGAATGCAGGTCTCGTACCTGCTGGCCCCGATGGAATCAGCCGATCCGCGCCTCATTCGGGCTTCATGCCCACCATGGGACGCGCGAGATCGGCACCCGCAGGCCATCGTGGTTCAGGCTCGACGGATCGAGGTGTTGACCTGTGTGCCATCACGCCTCGTCGTTCCCTGCAACGCTTCGACGAGCCGGTCGGTTCACGGCACCGGTCGGAAGAATGTCATCGAGTTTCCCTGACGTTCGTGTTTCGTTCCCAGCTCCCGCTAGCAGGCCGCGGCGAAAGGCGCGGTAGGGATCGACAAGCTCGATCCCGGACTCTACACTGGTTCCGATGGCGATGAATAGGCGTTGCCGGCGTGCTCGACAAACGTCGATGTGGGTGACCGACGCGGACCTGCCGCGGGGTGCCGGCCACCCGTTCTACGAGCGTCGGAATCGTTTGCTCGACGAGACGGGCTTCGACGCCCTCGTCGAGAGCAGTGCGCGAAGTTCTACGCCGACGGAGTGGGTCGGCCGTCTCTGCCGACCGGGGCGCTACCTTGCGGATGCTGTTGCTCGGCTACTTCGAGGGCCTGGAGTCGGAACGGGCGATGGCGTGGCGCGAGGCAGGCTCCCTGAGCTTGCGGCAGTGTCGCCCTGCATGAAGCCTCGCCCGACCGCTCGACCGTGTCGCGCAGCCGACGTCGGATCGACATCGAAACGTACGAGGCGGTCTTCGCGTGGGTGCCGCAGCGGGTGGCCGAGGCCGGCTTGCTGAAGGGGAAGACGGTCGGCATCGACGCGACGACGCTGGAGGCAAAACGGGACGCTGCGGAGCATCGTTGGCCGGGACACCGGCGAGGGCTACGACGCATTCTTGCGCGGACTGGCGGCGGCGTCCGGCATCCGCACGCCGACGCGCGCCGAGCTGGCCCGCCTGGACCGCAAGTGACCCAAAGAAGGGTTCCAACGACGCCTGGGCACATCCCCAAGGACCCGGACGCGAGGATTCACGAAGATGAAGGACGGCCGGAAGCGGTTGGCCCACAAGGCCGAGCACGCGGTCGATCTCGAGTCGAGCGTGGTGGTTGGCGTCACCGTGCAGGATGCCAACGCCGGCCACGCGACGACGATGGTCGAGACGCTGATGACCAGATTAGTTGCATCATGAACGCTCGAAGCAAAAGCACGGTTCGAGTCGTCCGTCAAGAGCGCCGCGCGGGACGCACGCCCATTCGGTCGTAGAGTAGTCGGTGGCTGCCAACCTTCAGTATGAGGGCGCCCCCCGGGGCCGATTCGGCCCCCGCGGTCTCGATCTCTGCCTTCCCCAGCGGCTCGCGGGCGAACAGGAACGCCGGCCGGTTGAAGGTCTGAACACCGGAACCGAACGGCCCCGTCATGGGATCGGGAAGCACGATGCGTGGACCATCGTCGCCGATCCGGGTGCGAACGCGCCCGTCGTCGAGGTCCGGGAAGCCGAAGTCCTGATCGAACGGTTCGTCCCGGGCGAGGGCGTGAACCTTGGCGACCCCGGCTTCTGCCGCGTGGAGCCCGGCCACCCTGGCTTCGTGCGCCACCCAGCGGTCGCCCAGCGACTCGGCCAGGCACCTCAGTACGTGGGGGTACGTCGCACGCTCAACCAGCGTCCTGTTGATGGCAGGTATGGTCCACGTCGCGTGATCCGCGATGAGCCTCTGGGTGCCTCGAGGCCAACGAGGCTCTCGTAGATGCCGCCGCCCCGGCTCGAAACGCCGAGCCCGTGCCTGAAGAGCGAGCCGTCGAGTCCTGTCTCCAGCCCCGCTTCCGGCACGAGCACCAGACAGCGCGGCTCCCCGCAGCGACCCGGTCGGTCGGTTCGGCGGTGTCGGTGCAGTCGGCCGATTCGCTGCAGCAGCACGTCCACCGGACAGATGTCCGAAATCAGGAAGTCGGCGTCGATGTCGAGGGACTGCTCCAGCGTCTGGGTGCCGCCCCCATGCCTCCACGCGAGGTTCTCCGCTGTTCGGGGATTCGTGGACCGGCAGCGACCCCACCGACGCGATCGTAGCCGATCGGCATGAGCTTCGTCCGCCCCCGACGTCGTTCACGTGCACGGTGCAGCTCGCTCGGACGCAGTGGGGATTCGGCCGACGAGCCTGCCCGAAGTCTGTCGCCGGCTGCGCGTCCCGCTGCGCCACCACGATGCGGGAGCCGACGCGCGGGCCTGCGCCCGCGTGGTGCTCGCGGCAGAAGCCGAGGGTTGGCGACGGGGCAGACGTCGGAAGCCCCGAACCCAAAGGACCTCTGCTGCTTCATGGCTCGCGTCGCAGTCGCCGGCCCGAGGCAGCATGGGCGTGGATCATGCTCCCCATTGCGCCCAAGACGCCAACACGGAGAGGGTGGGCGATTGCGACGCGACGCTTTCGACTCGACGACGTCTGCGGGCAGGCCAAGGCGTCGGCTCGCCGGACGCCCGCTCAGCGATCCTCGTCGCCAAACTCCAGCAGCAGGCCGGGCTCTGGCCACCGCCTCGACGGGTGGAACACCGCGGGCTGCTTGCGAGTCCGCCTCGTCGGCTAACCGCGTCGCGCCGGGGGAAGCCACGGCGTCGGGGGTGTTCGTCTGCTACGGGCAATCGGGCGCGGCTCGCGGTCACGGCCAAGCACCGAGGCTTCGCGACTGCGGCCTCTCCCAACCTCTCCTGTCGTCCTGCACGCTTCCGGCCAAGCGTCGAGTCGGAATGGAGATCGTCCTCGCCGCCACGCTCCCGATGCAGGCTGCCGACGCATGTGCATAGGTACCGAGGACGGTGGATCACGACCACAAGCCCAGGCAAATCACCGTTCGCCTCGAGAGGCGGTATGCTTCCCGGCGTGACGACCATCGATTTCGCGGAGGCGGTCCGGCGTCGTCTCGCGGAAAGGGGCCAGTCCCAGTACCGGGCCGCGGTCAACAGCGGTCTGCCGCAAGACGCCATCC
>JAPOYI010000058.1 GCA_026706665.1 Gammaproteobacteria bacterium
GCCAGTGGCGGCACCGGTGCCCGCGCCTACGCCCAGGCGGTGGGGGTGTATTTGGGTCTGGCCTCGAGCAGAGCAGCGGACGCTTGGTCCGTCATTTCCAGTTGGCGTCAAGGTGTTGAAGCCACTCGCGGCACGTTCGCTCGACAAGCACTGCCGATGGTGTGGGATTTCGCGGAGGCGAACCCGTTTAGCGGCTCGTCGGGCAATTGGACCGGGGCATGCACGAGTTGGGTGGTCAAGAACCTCATGGCCTTGCCTGCGACTGGGCACGCGACAGCCAATCAGTTGGATGCGACCAGCTTCGCTAGCGGACCGAGACAGACTGCCGCACTCTTTTCGACTGACCCACCTTACTACGACAACATCGGCTACGCCGACCTCTCCGATTTCTTCTACGTCTGGTTGCGACGCTCACTCAGATCGACCCTCCCAGAACTCTTCGCGACGGTCGCTGTCCCGAAGGCGGATGAATTGATCGCTTCGCCATATCGGCACGGTACGCGGGATGCTGCCGAGAGGTTTTTTCTGGACGGAATGCAGCGCGCTTTGGCGCAGGTGGCTGCGCGGGCTCGTCCCGAGCATCCCGTAACGATCTACTACGCGTTCAAGCAGGCAGAGGTGGACCGGAGCGGCGCGACCACAAGCACCGGCTGGCAGACGTTTCTAGAAGCGGCCATCGAGGCTGGGTTCTCCATCGGCGGCACTTGGCCGATGCGAACTGAGCGAAGCGCCCGATCAACCAGCATCGGCACCAATGCTCTTGCTTCGTCGATCGTCCTGTGTTGCCGAGTAAGCGCCAAGAGCAAGCCAATAGCTACGCGTCGAGAATTCCTTGCTGCGCTACGATCCCAACTACCCAGTGCGGTTCGCCTCCTGCAGTCCGGCAACATCGCCCCCGTCGACCTCGCCCAGGCCGCCATCGGCCCCGGCATGGCGGCATACACGCGCTACGAGCGGTCGAAGATCGGGTCCGTTCGGAATCCTCGGCTACCGCTGGTCCACGGCCAGACCGTCAACGATGCGCGACGAACTCTTGAACGGTCAGCCCAACATCACGAGCGATGCGACGCAAGAGGATCGGCGACACGTCGCGCCCGCCATGCACCGGAACCGTGGTCGTCCGACCGTCCGGGTGGCGTAAGCGCTTGTGCGAGCCTCGTTGACGAACTTCCTCGAAGCCGAGTGCGGCGAGCGCAGCGATTACCTCTCGTGGCTTGAGGACGGGAGCGGTCGGCACGTTGGGTTTCAGCCCACCGCGACGACCTGCGTACCGACAAACTCGCCCGACAACGGGGGCGCACCGTCATCGAGGATCATGGCGACGACTTCCCGGAGATTTTCGTTCAACTCCTCAAGCGTCTCGCCCTGACTGTGCGCACCGGGAAAACCGGGAACATAGCCGACATAGAGACCCGTGTCCGGGCAACGTTCGACGACGGCGGTGAACATCTTCATGGGCGGCACCCCGGTCTCAATCCTAGCGGTTCATTCTAGCGGTGTGGTCGGCAGAAACAACGCTCGATTCGCTCGCTCGACACCCGATTCGACATAAGCGATCCTGGCGGACGACAGGGACCGTAGCGGTCGGTGGTGTAACATCGAGAAACCGGTTCAACGAGGGCAAAAGCCGATGGCGGAACTGTTGGATCGCCGCCCGAAATTGGTGGTCGCGATGGGGTGCAACGGCGCCGGGAAGTCCGCGTGGAAGCGGAACAATTACGACCTGCTTCCGGCGCGGTATTTCGACCAGGACAGCATCGCTGGCGGTATAGGGGACTGGAACGAGGAGGGCGCGCGGCGGCGGATGGGGGAGTACGTGGACGCAGAGATCGACAAGATTTTCGCAGCCCGCCAGGACTTCGGTTACGAAAGCACGTTCTCCGGTCGGTGAGCTGTCCGCTACATGCCGTACTCGATGATCGCCGAGCGGCCAACGACGTCGACGACGCGGACTTCGAGCCTTGTTCCGTTTGAGTCTACAAGCCTGATGCGTTCACCGAGCAGGAAGTGGACTGGCTGCGGTTCACCGTCGTTGATCGCAATGTTCGACGCGTAGAGGTAGGTGCGGTCGAGCGCGTCGCGGATCGGGTTGAGACTTCCCGACAGTCCCGGGACGCGCCCCGTCGCTTCGGGGAAAATCACGGCACCTCCGTTCGGCAACGCATCCAGATTCAGGGCCAGGGCTCGGCGACGGGGCACCCAATCCCGCTCGACCGTGGCTGAATAGCCCGACACCGCAGCGAACACGGTCATGGGCAGATGGGTCGTATGAAGCTCGACCGCCGCTGCGCCGTCCGTGTCGGACCGCGCGCGACGCCACGTCCCGTTGGGGAACAACACCAGCAGGTCGACGCCAGCCAACGGCGAGGCGCCGGAACGTACGGTAATCGATGTGGTGGCGGGGCTCGGTTCCTGTCCCGCAGCGGGTATGCGCAGCAGGAGATCGGTTCGGTCGATCAGGCGATACTCCGCAGGTTGCCCGACGAGTTTCCTCGTGTCCCGCAGGATGATGGGGACGCCATCGCCCCGGCGTTCCATGATGTACCTCCGGTGGTCGGCACCCAGCATGCCAGAGACAGGAACGCGCCCGAGCACGGACGCCAGGACCTCGTTTCTCGTTGCCTGGCGGCTCGCCATGCTTTCCGGGGTCAGGTTGTTCGCAAGTGAACCCGGAGACTGAATCTCCAGGCGGTCGCTGAACATCGACACGCGGATCGCCGACGCGCGTATGGAGTAGTCCCGGTGCATCACGGCGTTGGAGACGGCTTCGAATACCGCCCGAAGGCTGTATTGCGGCAGGTCGACGCGGGCCGGATCCTTGCGGGCGGAAACCTGCATGTTGCGGGCGACGAATGCCACTGCCTCGCGGATCTGTTGATTCAACGGGCCGGTTATCTCCTGGGCGTCCACCTGTCCCGAAGCACGATCACCGCCCCGGTAGCGCGTCGCCGTGACGCGCGCGTTCTGCAGCCACTGCTCGGGGTTGCGCGTGCAAAGGAGAACGCCCGCCACGGTCGCCCGGAGGGTACTGGCGTGGTCCGGGGCTACCAGCGCGAGTCTGGTCAATCCCTCTTCGGGATTCGATGCGCCTTCGGCGCTAAGCAGGGGCTTCCAGAGAGACTCGTCGAGCGTTCGAAATCCCGTATCCGATAGAGTCTGCTCGTCGAACGATCTGAACCGGGCTTGACCGCGGTGTTGCGCGAGGCGCAAGCGTTCATCGCTCGTCATGGGTCTTTTTGTGGACGCGACGCGAACGAAGCTGCCGCCGGGACTATCGTGGGCCGCGTCCCCTTGGGGTACCTCCACGACAAGCAGAGTGTTGTCGTCGAGCGTCCGGTTATGGGTCCGAACCCGGACGGGCGGCTTGATGGAGTCCGTGCTGATCTCGGCGACAAGCCTGCCGAGCATCGCGATCTGCCCCCGCGTCATTCCGGGCACCCGACCGTCGTCGGTGACGCCGCAAAGAAGCAGGCCGCCGCCAGCGTTGGCGAGCGCCGCGATCTCGTCCGCCAGGTCGTCCCGCCTCGGCCGTCGCGGGGTATCGCCGGCGAACTCGATCTGCTTGAACTCGCAGCCGCTGTCCTCGCCGAGCCTGATGCGTTCCCTGATTTCGGCTTCGTCGTAGATCATGTGGCACACTCTCCGCTCATGTCTGCGAGCCGGCGGCATCGAGCATGTCCGGTTGGACGGACTCCGTTGATCGCGCCAGATCGATGATCGACGGCCAGCTTTCTGACAAGGGTATTGTAGGCGAGCGTATCGGCGGCGCCGCCGAGCGCGCGGTAGAGCCTCGCCGCACCTTCGTCTCCCTCGGCCTCGTCGCGGACGGTCATCGGCTTGCCGGACGCATCCAGTGCCTTGGCGCTTGCAGCTTGACCGAAAGATGTCGACGGCTCACCTGCATCAGCCCACCCACCCGCAATTCTCGATGATCCGGTACGGGAACCGTCACGGTTCCCTCCGGGCCAGAGGTCTGCATGATGATGTGGCTGCCGCGCCTCCGGCTTCGGCGAATCCGCGCGTTTCGAGTATCCGACACACCTCTCGGCCCGAGAGCGTTCTCAGCCTAGCCAATGGCTATTTCGACGTCGGTAACGTAGAACTTCCTTTTCGCGCGACGCTCAATCTCCTGCGGAGACGCGGACCCAAAGAAAAGGGTCACGGCTTCTTCGAGATTCGCACGGGCTTCCGCAACAGTATCTCCTTGGCTGGCCACGTCGACTTCCGGACACAGCGCGACGTAGCCTGTTCCTTCACGCTCGACAATCGCCGTCAATCGTCTGTTCATCGCTTGCCTCCGCGAAGATCTTGACTTGGCGCGGACAATCCGGCGGCTCGTCTTGCGGAGTCCCCTGCCATGGTCGACTTTGGTTTGGTCGTATGCTCAGCCAAGACCACTTCCCTCACCCCCGCAAACCGTCCAAGTCGAGCAGGTCCGATTGCATCGACTCCATGGAACGCGCGAGCTCGGCAATGGACGGCCAGCTTCTAACGAGGGTGTTGTAGGCGAGCGCCTCTGCCGCGCGGCTCTTTCGATCAGCCAGCGCGTAGAGGCGGTAACAGAGTTCACGTGCTGTATCGGCGGCGCCACCAAGCGCGCGCACCAGTCTTGCCGCCCCTTCGTCCCCGTCCGTCTCCAAGACTCGAATCAGGTGGTGCACCATCTCCCACGAAGTCAGCCGCGTGTCCGTGCGCGGGTCCCAGTCGGCGGGAAGCTCCTGCGGCCTGAGAAGACGAATCTTCCCGGCCTGGGAAACGAGGATCCCCGCTTCGACCATGCCCGCGATGCTGGTGTTCTTCGCCGTGGACAGGGTTTCGCCCCGGCCGAACTCGCCTTCCGCGAACCCGAATTCCTCGAACCAGGCCAGCGCCCATCGGCTATCGGCGTCGAAGTCGCCTTCCTGCTCCGCCAGCACCTCGTCGAGTATCTGGTTGATGAGCGCAAGCGCGTCCCGGACAGTCATCGGCTTGCCGGACGCATCCAGCACCTTGGCGTAGCGCGTGTATGCCGCCATGCCGGGGCCGATGGCGGCCTGGGCGAGGTCGACGGGGGCGATGTTGCCGGATTGCATGCGCGCAATTGAGACCGAGAGCGTGCTCCTCAGGGTGCCGACGAATTCACGTCGTGTGGCCAATGGCGCGTCATCCGGGCGCTTGCGGCAGACAAGCACGATGCTCGATGCCAAGGCGCTGGTACCCATGGCGTTAGATCTGGCGCTTCGTTCGGTCCTCATGGGCCAAGTTCCGTTGATCGAGAATCCAGCTAGGATTGCCGCTTCCAGAAAAGTCTCCCATCCAGTGCTTACGACGCCCAAGTTGCCCTTGCTCTCCGATTGCTTGAACGCATAGAAGATGCAGACAGGTTGACCGGGATGAGACTGATGCGCCAGATGGCCAATTGCACGCGTCATACCTTCAACAAAAAAAGTCTCAGCAGCTTCCTTGCCTCTATGGCGATAAGGCGTGGCGACCAACTCGGCAGATTTGGGAACAGCAAGTGTTGCGAACAACTCCGGAAACATGGGTTTCAGGGAGCGGCGGAGCCAGACGTAGAAAAAGTCAGACAAGTCTGCGTAGCCAATGTTGTCGTAGTAGGGCGGGTCTGTGGAGACGACGGTGTCTTGCAGCGAACTCGGACTGGTGGCATCCGACTGTCGTGCCTCTCCCGAGCAAACGTGAGGCAAGTGCTCGATGGCCTTCGCACACCACTCGACGCATTGTTCCCACTCACAGTGGAACGAACCGAAGGGCGAAGCCTCCGGGAAATCCCACGTCATGGGGATTGCCTGTCTAGCGAACAAATGGCCCACGGTACCCCTAGGCATCCAAGTTGCGATGGTGTTCCAGTAGTCTGAGCACTTGTCCACGGCGAATGCCAAATACACCCCCACCGCCTGGGCGTAGGCGCGGGCACCGGTGCCGCCACTGGC
>JAPOYI010000068.1 GCA_026706665.1 Gammaproteobacteria bacterium
AACGACGCGGACTGCACAAGGGGGGGCTCGTGTTCGCGTCCGAGCGCACCGGCCGCGCCCTGTCGCAGATGGGGCTGACCCGGACGGTGCAGGGCATCGCCGGCACGATCCACGGCTTCCGCTCGTCGTTCCGCGATTGGGCGTCGGAGGAGACGGCTCACGACTTCGCGGTCGTCGAAACGGCCTTGGCCCATGCGGTCGGCTCCGGGGTTGAGCGGGCGTACCGTCGTGGCGACCTTCTCGCGAAGCGTCGCGTACTGATGGACGCCTGGGGGGAGTTCGTCGTCGTGGAGAATTAGAGTGATGCTCATCGACAGAGGCGCTCGTTGACGCCGACAACGGGACGCTCCACCATCCACGGCTACGACCTGCCGGTCGTCACGGGGCTCGCGAGTGCGGCCAACGCGCCCCGATCCACGGTGGAGTCGAGCAGTTCCGCCTGCTGCGCGAGGTAGCGGTCGGTCGTTGCGGCCAAGTGCCTGCTGGATCGGGGCAGGTTGTCGAGCTTGCGACCGATGCCGAGATGGTAGGTGTCGTTCAGGCAGGTCTCGGTGCAGAGCAGTCGGTCGCCCTTCTCGTACTGCTTGACGTAGGATCTCTCGTAGCGCGCCCGCTGGACCGGGACACCTTCATCCCGGCGATCGAGGAGGGTTTCGAACCGGCCCGAGAAGCGACGGTTGATGCGTCGGCCGAAGAGGCGCCGCGTCTGGGTGGCGCCGCCGAGCGCCACGCCGGTCTCGAACGCCCGCTGAAGCAGCGCATGCGGCCGCGCCCGGCGATGGAAGATGACGTCGCGGGCGCATTCGATCTGGGCAACCGACCACTGGTACTCAAGCTGGCACGCGGCTCGTTCGCGGGGACTGAACCTCGGGCCAAGCGGGAGGCCCGAATAGCTGGCGCGCTGTCGCAGGATCCGTTCGTCGAGGCGGCTGGCCACCGCGGTCAGAAGCTGACCGTTAACGCCCGCATCGTGCAGCCGGCGTTGTCGATCGAGCGGACGACGACCTTGGAGGCCCGTCAAGCTGTTGGGCATCGCCGCCGTGCCGCATGGTTTCGCTCTTCGTTCCGGGACTGGGCCGCGGAACAGACCAATCACCCGCGGGAGGTCATTGAGGCGGGCTGGCGCAAGTGGTTCAGAACCGGGTCGAGGCGGTCTACGCCCGCCCAGACCTGTTCGAGCGTCGGCGGGCGCTCATGAACGACTGGACAGAGTACCTCGTCGAAGAGTGGGGCAGGTGGTGACGCTACGCCGGTAGACCCTGGCAGGTTGAGGCCATAACTCGCTCGACAGCCTCATGGCGGGCTGGCCGCCGACGGGTTCCAGGGCGGAGAGTCCAGAGAGCCAGCCGACAGCACGACGAACCGTCACCGTCGATTTCGCGCAACTCCACGCTCCGTGTAGCCGTCGTTGAGGGATCGCCGAAGCTGATCGACAAACCAGCGGCCGAGGGCCAGTTGTGCTAAACTTCCGACGCTCCGTTGGACGAAAGTAGCTCTGGTTGGGCAACGAGGAGGAGGACGATGCAAGGGCACTGCCACGCTTGGCTCCTTGTTCTTCTATTTGCGACGGCAGCCACAGCTGGTCAGGCAGCGAACGCGGTGCCCGACGACGTCAAGGAGGGGTACGAATCGCTGCCCGAAGAGGGTTGGGTGCTCCTCGGCGCCGCGCGCGAGATCGAATCCTACGCCACGCTGACCGAGTCGCAACGGGCCACTTACGAGGCGATCGTACACGCACTGGAGAACACCGGACTCTTGGAGATCGTGCAAGCGGTTACGGCCGTCTGGGGCGAGGCTGTGGACGAGCGCGGGCTTCTGTCCCGCCAGGGATTGGATCAGTTCCGTGTTTCCGTCGTCCTGAGCCGTGACGCGCGCGAAAAGCTCTGGGCGCACGGAACCAAGCTCGATTATCGGGGCCACGTGAAGTTGGCAGACGGCGACCGCGTGGGCGTGGACGACGCAGACGGCGCGCGGGAACTGGGAGACCCGCCGAACCTGCACGTGTCCTGGCGCGAAGACGACCCGCGGATCGGGGAGATCGATATCGACTACCGGCCGCTCCGTAGCAGCCCGGTCCGTGGCGGGCACCTCGAGCCGGAGAACTCGGACGTGCGTAAGAGCTTCGACGGGACACGCCACTACTGCTTGTACTTACGGAAGTACGACGACGGTTTGGTCGACTGGTGGGCCGATAATGACGATGGGCAGGCCTGTGACCCATGAGCGATCTCGCCAGTGCAGACATCCTCCGTTCGTCGTATTCCGGGTAGCGGACAGGACTCGGATCGATTCGTCGAGCCGCCAGGTCAGCGGGGGGCTCGGACCCAGGGGTCCCTTTTTCCGCCCGTGCTACCACATCATCCTCCACGGCTCACGCAACGTCTCGGCGAGTGTCCTGTAGTCCACGATCAAGCGCATAACCCCGCCCGGCGCAGTGCTCGACCCGCCGCTGCAAGGCCGCGATCTGCTCGAACCTATGGGTCCACCACTGAAGGCCACGGCAGGCGCGCGGGAAGATCGTCATCGTGCGCTACGCCGACGATTTCGTGATGGGCTTCCAGTCGGAGGCGGATGCCCGGCGGATGGCAAAGGCCCTTGAGGAGCGCCTCGCCAAGTTCGGCCTGACGCTCAACGAGGACAAGACGCGCCTCATCGAGTTCGGCAAGCTGGCCGCCGAGCTCCGTCGGAAGCGCGGCGCCCGGCGGCCCGAGACGTTCGCGTTCCTCGGCTTCACGCACTACTGTGGCTGGAGTCGAGCCGGGCGATTCGTCGTGAAGCGTCGCACAGACCGTCGCCGGCTGACCCGCAAGCTGCACGCCGTCCGGACCGAACAGCGGCGCCGCATGCATGCGCCGCTCTCGGCGCAACACCGCTGGTTGTGCAGCGTGCTTCGCGGTCACTACCGCTACTACGGCCTGCCGACCAACTGGCCCTCGATGAACGGGTTCTGCCAAGAAGTGCGCCGGGGCTGGTATCGGGCGCTTCGTCGCCGGAGCCAGCGCCGTCTCACGTGGACCCGATTCCGGCAGTTGCTCGAGCGCTTCCCCCTTCCGACGCCGTCCATCGCACATCCCCGCCCGGTCCATGCCTGACGTCTTGTTCAACCTTCGGGAGGAGCCGAGTGCGGGAAAGCCGCACGCGCGGATCTGTGGGGGCGAAAGCCGAAGGGCTGAGCTACCCGACCAATCCCCGAAGCGTAGCGGCGTGGCGTCGACACCGCGGCCCGCCGCGTGGTCCTCGGCGACGGGGCCGAGTGGATCTGGAATCTGACCGCCGAACAGTTCCCCGGCGCAATCGAAATCGTTGACCTCTACTACGCCAAGCGCATCTGCCCGACGTCGCCAAGGCTCGATGGCGCCGGCACCGACCTCGCCGCCCGTTGGGGCAAGGCCCTGCCGGGAAGGAGTTGGACGCGGGCCGTCTCGATGCCGTCCTGACCGAACTCGGCCCCCACCGCGACACCCGAGAGTAACCCGCAGGTGCATCGCCTACCGGACCCGCAATCGCCACCGGATGCGCTATCCGGAATCCCGAGCGCAGCGCCTCTGCGTGTCGCCGGCAGCGCGTAAAGTATAGTAGAGATGTTTCCGGCGGGGCAGTCAGTGCGGCCTGCAGGTTGGCTGGCGCGATCTCGACACGCCGGAGGTGGGACTGCGGGTTGGGGTCTGGAATGCTGAGTCGTGAGAGGCGAAGGACGACAACCATGCGAGGCACTGACGAGAATTCACTTCTGGATGGAATGGGCTGTGCTGTCGTAGAGAGACAGCTACTTGAAACTCTGAAACACTTGTGGGATGGCCCGCTTGAACCTTCGGAGCTTGAGAGAATAGAAAAGAGTCTGCGGGCAATTATCACCGGGAAGACTCTGGTGGTTGCACGCTTCCACGATGCTTGGGATGGTTCCGATGTCGGTTATGTGGTCAAAGGAGATCATGAGCTGGAACTGCCTTTTGGGGATCATTTTCTTGATTATGAATTCGTTCCTCCAGATCAACCCCAGCCGTTCCGCTATCCAGACAAGCAAGAGGAGTCATCCTTGGAGAAGTTTGTGGGGAATGCACTTAGCGAGGCGGCTGTTTCTGTTCTGCCGCGGTGGATATCGCGAAGGAGTGAGGCATTCGCGTTTTGGGACGCCTGGTACAGGGGACAACCTTTGGACGAATGTGAAGGACTTGCTCGTCTTGCGTCGAGGTGGCAAGACGGGCAGGACGGACCCTTCGATCGTAGCGAACGTCTACACTCTGTTTTCCACGGACATCCCATCACCCACGCAAAATACCTCGTTGGATGTCAGAGAGGAGGTGCGGTGGTTTATGGGGATTCTCCGGTTGCGGAGATTTGCTCAGAGCACCTGTTTGCTAGATGGCCGGAGGAGATTTTGCTCCGGTAAGCGACGAATTCAAGAGGCTGGCTCGTCAGTTGCGCGGGCCGGGCATTTGCTTCCTGTTGCCGCCGTTGGTCGGGATAGTCATGAGCCGAGCAAGAGAGCGAGAGCGGATTCCGGAGGTGATTCGGGAGATGAGAGAAGAATATGGAGGGGCACGTGATAAATTGTGGGCTCTGATGGAAAGAATGTGGGACGCGGACCTAGTTGACGAGCAGGTGAAATGCTTGAGGCAACTGGAAGAGGCTAGTCACGCCGTTTTTGCGGCCGCATTTGAAAGGAAGATTGATGTCCTGTCACTAAGTCTCAAGATGTTTCCGCCGACGCTTCCAGCCCTCTCATCGGCAGGCAAGGAGGTGTATGATGCGAAGAAGCCGCGATTGAGAGTGGCTGCGGTGAGTTTTGCTAGGAAGCTCGCAGGAGATCTTCGAGAACAGCTATGTAATTCACGACATGTTCTTCAGCGCCATCTGACTGGTTCAGAGCTACGGGCTTTCGGGGCTTGAAGAACATGACGAGGTCGAGGTTGAGCTGCGACGCTGGGACGAGAGTCGCGACGGCAGCCCGGATGGCGGCGAGGACCTGGGGTGCGGTGACGGGGCCGTTGTTGTTGAGGTGGGTGGCGACGCCGGACTGGACGAGGGCTTTGCTGGCGTTGCGGGCAGCGTACGTCTCGGGCGTGTTCGAGGGGACCTGCGCCGATGGTCTTGCGGATGGAGAGCGTGTCGCGGTCGAGGTCGATCTCGAGGCGGGTGTAACGGTGGGCCTGGAAGGCGGCGGCGGCGGCCTCGGGCCCGAGCCGGGTGGCGGCGCGCGCCGGGTGCTGCGGATCGAGTTGTGGAAGTTGTCGGCGAGCAGGGCGGCGGCTTCGCGCCAGGCGTTCTCGATGAACGCGGCCCGTTGTTTGGAGACCATGCCGGCGGCGGCGGCGGCGGCGGCGGCGAGCGGGGCGGGCTTTTCGTCGTCGTCGGTCAGGACGTCGAAGACATCGCGGACGAGCATCTGGTCGACGCGTTCGAGGTTGGCGCACAGGATCTCGTGGCTGGAGAGGGTTTTCTCGAGCTGGCCGTCGACGGTGGCGACGGCGTGGCTGTAGGGCGGGTCGGAAGTTGGAGATGTCGAGAAAGCCGTGCTCGAAGGCGATCTTCACGCGTCCGGCGGCGACGGCTTCGGGGTGCCTTCCAGCCGGTCGACGATGTTGCGGTCGTTGTCCTGCAGCAGGTCAATGAGGGTGTTGGGCCGGGCAGGAGCGCGTCGATGTCGGTGCTGATGCGATGCTTCCAGGCGGGCTGCGAGGATGGTACCGCCGCCGAGGTACGGGGAATGTTCGAGCGGAACATCTCGGGCGGCATCGCGTGCACGATGCGGCGCTTCGCGGCCCACAGGCCAGCTGCGGGTTCGGGAAGCGTCAGGGTTTCGATGGGCTGTCCGGGCGCGGAGGCGGTGTCGCGAAGGCGTTGATCTGGCGGATCCGCAGTGGCGGCACGGCGCCCTGGCGCC
>JAPOYI010000246.1 GCA_026706665.1 Gammaproteobacteria bacterium
GACAAACGGTGTGTGCGGCAAAGGATATCACATCCAGCCTGCTTTGTGTTAACACACCCTAGTGTCGTGTGACACGACACTAGGGTCAAGCCAAGGCGTCCAGCTAGCGAAAATGCATACTTGCGATACGCATAAATGCGTATCCTCAATAAGCGTTTTCTATTTTCGCGTAAATCGCTAGAATCGCGCCCCATGGATTCGACTCGCGAACTGTTTCCGCTGGGCATCGCCGTGGGCCAGGCCCACTGCAATCGAATCGTTGAACGCCAAGAACTTTCGACGAATACCCGCAACGGCGTGCATACGTGGATCTGGGCGAGGCGGCGCATCGGCAAAACCAGCCTGATCGAGCAGGTGTTGCGCGACATCGAGCCGGGAGTCGTCACCACCCGCCTGGACCTGCTTGTCATCCATGACGCACGGGACTTCCAGTCGCGGCTGCAGAGTGGCGTAGAGCTGCTCGGTGCCCGACTTGCTCCCCGCCGCTCATCGTCAACGGCGAAGCTGGCAAGGGCTTTCGCCGCATGGAGGCCGGAGTTTTCCTTTGGTGTCATGGGCATGAACCTGAAGCTCGCGGCACCCGTCCGATCCGGTGAAGGCGTCGCGGAGATGCTCCTCGCCCTGGACGCCGCCGCAGCTTCATACCGGCGGCGGGCGGTGCTCGTACTCGATGAGTTCCAGCAACTCGCCAATCTGCAAGGCGGCCAATCCCGCAGTCTGGAAGGCGCGATCCGCCATGCCGCCGAGCAGGCCAACAACGTCACATTTGTCTTCGCGGGCAGCCAAAAGCACTTGTTGGCATCCATGTTCGAGAATGAAGACCGGCCTCTCTACCGAATCTGCAGGAAGATGACGCTGGACCGGATCGAAGCCGGGGACTATCGGACCTTTCTGGACGGCGCGGGCCGCGCACGATGGACGCAACGCATATCCCGCACGGCGGTGGACCGGATTCTGACCCTGACCAGCCGTCACCCTCACTACGTGAACGCACTGTGCGGTTCGCTGTGGCGAGCCGATACGCCGCCTGACACGGATGCGGTGGACGCCATATGGGCGAGACTGGTCGAAGAGGAGAGCGGCCTTGTGTCGGCGAGAGTCGCGCGACTCGCGGCAAGCCAACGCGCCCTGCTGCGAGCGATCGCGGTCAGCGAGGAAGGCGTGCCGCATCCGACATCGCACGGTTTCCTGGCACCCCTGCGATTGCCCGTGTCAACGGGGGTGCGAGCGCGAGACGCCCTGGAGCGCGAAGATCTGATTCAGCGGGAAGCGGATGATCGATGGAGGCTCGTGGATCCCGCGATGGCGGCTTGCCTGCGGCGCCTTTGACGAGAGCGAGGGCGGCACCTGCCGATCTGCTGTGCCGGCAGTCGTCCTACTCCAGGTCCAAGGCGCGTTCGAGATACGCCTTGAGACGCCGCCAGGCGTCGGCCGCCGGTTCCCGGTTGACCTCCGGGTCCCGATCGACGTACAGCCAGAAGCCGTGCTTGACGGGATCGTAGATGTGGACATCGTTTTCGACGCCGGCCGCGCGTAGCGCCTCGACGAAACGCTCGACCGCTTCGGTCGGAATGCCACGGTCCTGCCCGGCGAAGGTGCCGTACACCTCGTGGCGGATCTTCTTCAACTGTTCCGGATCGTCGAGCAGGCGGCCATAGAAGATCGCGGTGGCGTCGTGGTGCTCGCTGCCGAGGGCGTAGCTCAGGGCGACGCCGCCGCCGTAGCACCAGCCGATGGCGGCGACCTTGCCCGTCGTGTCGGGCCGCTGGTCGAGGTATGCGGCAGCAGCATCGAGGTTTGCGATGATGGCATCCGGGGCCGCCAGCGTCTCGCGGACCAACGCCATGTTCTCCTGCGGATTGGCGCCCGTGCGGCCGCTGTAGAGATCCGCCGCGAGCGCAACATAGCCCTCCGCCGCGAACGCATCCGCGACCTGGCGGACCCGGTCCACCAAGCCGTTCCATTCGTGGACCAGGATCACGCTGGGGTGCGGACCGGCGCTCTCCGGCAGCGCGAGATAGCCCTGCGCTTCGCCGTGATAGCTCAGCGTTTCACCGACCGGCGGACCAGCTTCGCCCAGCAAGGCAAGCGGTATGTCGCCGTCCGCACCGTGGCTCAGGCTCGCGCCAAGCAGCACGAAAAAAAGAAGGAAGTTCTTCATGCGGACCGGTCCCGTCGATCTCGAAGTTCCGCCACGATACGCCCGTGCGCCTGCTCATCCAAGCGATAGGCGAACGAGACAACGACAAGTAGGACCTGAACGGCCAGCGGCGCCACGGACATCGCCCAGAGGATCGCCTCGAGGGTCTCTTCCGACTGCTCCGCGTGGGCGGCGAAACCGAAGAACGCCAGCGCTCCGGCAACGCCGGCACCTCCGACGGCCTTGGCGATCTTCTGAAAGAAGCTGGCCGTGGAGAGGATCAGACCATCGACCCGTATGCCCGTGCGCCATTCGGCGTACTCCACCGTGTCCGGGATCATCGCCCATCCAAGCACGGCGATCGGGGCGCCGCCGATCGCGAGCACCGATCCCCAGACGAATACCATCGCGACGTCGTCCGGCGGCGTGAGGTAGAAGCCGGCGGCCCCGATCATCGCGATCACCGCACCGACGCGAATACCGCCCGCCTTGCCGAAACGCCGTGACAGCCACGGCACCGCGATCAGTCCCAGGAACATGACCGGTAGCGTCACCCCGAAATACAGTGACAACAGGTGTTCGCGGCCCATGTTGTACTTGAAGTAGTACGGGGCAGCGGTCTGGCGTAGCGTAAACGACAGCATGCCCAGCGTGAAAAGCAGAACGACGATGATCAGCGGCCAGTTTGACGCCAACGCCCGCGCGCCGTCGGCCAGCGAGAGCCGGTGCGACGGGCGCGCGGGCGTGATGCGCTCTTCGGTGCCCGCGAACGTTACCCACAAAAGGCCCGTCGCCACGGCGGCGAACAGGACCATCGAGGCCTGGAACCCACCAGCCCCACCGCCGAACCCGTCCACCATCGGGAACAGGCCGACCGAAACGACATACCCGCCCGCGAACGCGCAGCCGATACGCAATGTCGACAGGAGCGTGCGTTCCTGGTGGTCGTCCGTCAGCACCGCCGTCATGGCCGCGTAGGGAATCGTCACGGCGGTATAGACGATGCCGAACAGCACATACGTCACATATGCCCAGACGGCCTTGCCGAAGTCGCCGAAGCCGGGGACCGTGAACGTCGCGACGGTGATCAGCCCGAGGGGAAGCGGGCCAAAGAGAAGGTAGGGTCGGAACTTGCCCCAGCGGCTGCGGGTGCGATCGGCGATGATGCCCATGACGGGATCGGTGACCGCGTCGACGACCCGGGCCACCAGGAAGACGCCGCCTGCCACGGCCGCCGACAGTCCGTAAACCTCCGTGTAGAAGAACAGCAGGAAGGTCATCGCCGACATGAAGTACAGGTTGATGCCGAAGTCGCCGACGGCGTAGCGCCATCGTTGGTCGCGGTTCAAGGCGATACCCCTTTTAGAGGAAGAGCGGTGTGTGCTTTCGCACCCGAGCGATCACGACGCACGCAGCCTAGCCGACTCAATGGCACTGTCAAACCACAAGGCCGTTCAAAGGAACCACGTAGAAGGGCCTCAACCGACTTTCAAAAGGGCGGCAGGAAACCAGCGTCGCGCCCCAAGCCGACGGCAATAATCTCTGACAAAAAGACCAGCCGCGTGAGACAATGCGCTCTTGCGTCTTCCTGGCTTCCAATCCGACAAACGCCCGTTGCGGACCAGAACAGCACACAGGCCGACCACCCCGGTCGCCCGGAAACACAACGGCGCCTACTACACTCCCGAGAGCGTCGTTTCCTCGCTTGTTCGATGGGCGGTACGCGCTCGGACGGATCGCCTGCTCGATCCCTCTTGCGGGGACGGAAGGTTCATCGCCTTTCACCCAAACAGCGTCGGCATCGAACAGGACGTCCTTACTGTGGCGCAAGCCATGGAGCGGGCACCCGACGCGCTTGTTCACCACGAGGACTTTTTTGCCTGGGCGGCCCGCACGAAAGATCGTTTCGACTGCGCGGTCGGTAATCCGCCCTTCATTCGATATCAGACCTTTAAGGGGGATTCACGCAAGCGCGCGCTCGATCTATGCGCATCGCTCGGCGCGAGTTTTTCTGGCCTTACGTCGTCCTGGGCACCTTTCCTGGTTGCCACTGCCAGTCTGTTGAAGCGAGGCGGGCGCATGGCCTTCGTGGTTCCCGCAGAGTTCGGCCACGCTCCCTATGCGACACCACTCATCGAATATTTTGTCGGACATTTCTCTGTCGTACAGATTGTCGCGGTTCGGGAAAAGCTCTTTCCCGAGCTTTCGGAGGACTGCTGACTGCTTTACGCCGACGGATTCGGCGATACGGCGTCCCAGTTGCGTTTTTCCGGTCGAGATCGTTTCGAACCTTTTACCGAACCAACGCGCCCGGACATGTCCGTGTCCGTTGCCGACTGGCGCCAATCCTGGAACTGCCGTTTGCGACCTTTTCTGCTGCCCCAGTCGGTTCGAGAGGGATACCTCGCAGCGGCATCTGACTCGGATGCGGTGCGGTTCGGCGACATCGCTTCGATCGGGATCGGCTACGTTACCGGTGCCAATGACTTCTTCCACCTAAGGCCTTCAGAAACGGTCGGTTGGGAAATCCCCGCCAACCTACTCTGCCCTACCGTACGCAACAGTCGCCTGCTGCCGGCACGGCAGGTGACACGCCAAACCGTCAACCGGTGGCTACGGAGCAACGAGCCCATGTTGCTGCTCAAGATTCCGAAGAACATGGATCTGCCATCAAGCGTAGAGAAGTACTTGGAAACCGATCGAGGGAAGGAGGCGCGAAAGGCGTACAAGTGTCGGACGCGCGATCCGTGGTATTCAGTACCGCATGTCCGAATCCCCGACTTTTTTCTGACGTACATGTCCGGTGTCACTCTTGGTCTAGTTCGCAACTCTGCAGGCGTGGCATGCACAAATACCGTGCATTGCGTCCACATTCGCCAAAAGACGGCATGCCGCCGCCTTCTTGACGCTTGGGCAACGCCCTTTGTTCAACTCAGTTGCGAAATCGAAGGCCATCCGCTCGGCGGCGGCGTGTTGAAACTCGAGCCCGGTGAGGCCAATCGAGTCGTATTGCCCAGCCCCGTACGATCCTCCTTCCTTTCCGATGGTGATACTGGAGCCGCCATTTCGACCATGAGAAGTTGGAGGCATCATGCCAACGCGTAAATCAGCAGACCCATGTCAGTGGGTCAGTCAAGGGGATGCCCTCAGACATTTCGCCGTCTATGACGGTCGTACACGACCGGATCGGGTTCCCTGGGCGATGGCCAGGTGGACTGGGTGACGCTTCGGGACCACCGCGAGGCGCACGACGCGAAGTACTCGCTGCTCGTCGCGCCCAATCCAGGCGGAAAGAGACTCGAACAGAGGGCTCGCGACTACCGAGTCTCGATGCTGTCTGCGGAGAAGCTGGCTGCCCTGTGTCGTCGCCACGACGAGACGCCGTTGAGCCTTTTCGATTACGAACCGTTGTTCGCCTCGGCGGGAAAGGTGGACACCAGCGTCCTGGACAACGCAGTCGCGGAGATGACCGCCCTTTACAACTGGGCGAATTTGATTTGCAGGGAGTTGCCTGAACGGGCCGAACGCCATGGACCCATGTCGGCACGGGAAGTGCATGTGGCAATGGATGCCGGATTCAAGGAACTGTCCGAGGACGACATCGGGCGCTTGCTTGCCATGCTCTCTCACCCCCTGATCGGCGTCTTACACCGAGTGGAGGGCGGCGGCGGGGCGGAACCGCGATATGCGCCGGCAATCAACCCGGAGACGTCCGGACATCGCATCCACCTGCTCGGCGACAGTGTGGCGGCGGGACCCCATTGACGCCAACGGCGCGGACCCGGTCAGCCTTACCGCAACGACCGAAACGTCAACCTGAAGCGGCGCAGGGTTGTGCGGGTGACGGAAACCGTCCTTGCCTCCCACTCGTCCTTCCAAACGCTTCGGGTCGCCACCCGACGACCGCGAGCGTCAGCTCCCCCCGTTCTCCGAAATCGCCTCCAGCACCTTCGGCGGCGACATGGGCAGTTCCGTCATCCGGATGCCGAGGGCCCGGCTGACCGCGTTTCCGACCGCGGCCAAGGGTGCGACGATGGGCGTCTCTCCGCAGCCCCGCACGCCGTAGGGGTGGTTCGGGTTCGGCACCTCGACGATCTGGGTGTCGATCATGGGCAGGTCCGAGGCGACCGGCACGCGGTAGTCCAGGAAACCCGCGTTGTCCATCACGCCGTCATCGTCGTAGAGGTACTCCTCGTTCAGCGCCCAGCCGATGCCCTGGACCGCGCCGCCCTGCATCTGGCCTTCCACGTAGTCGGGGTGAATCGCCTTGCCGGCGTCCTGGACGGCGGTGAACGACGTGACCGTCGCCCTGCCGGTCTCCCGGTCCACTTCGACATCGGCCAGGTTCACCGAGAACGCCGGGCCCGGTCCCTGCGCATTGAGCGATGCGCGCCCGGAGATCGGGCCGCCCGTGCGGGGAGCCCCGGCCGCAAGTTCCTGGATCGACAGCGGCTCCGCCTCGATGTTGACGCCCTCGACCGGCCGCGCCGCGCCGTTTTTCCACTCCACCTGGTCGATGTCGATGTCCCAGGTCGCGGCGGCGCGGGCGCGCAGTTGGCCGATCACGTCCTCGCAGGCGTGGACCACCGCCAGCCCCGTCGCAAAAGTCACCCTGCTGCCGCCGGTCGTGGCGCAATACCCGGTGCTGTCGGTGTCGGCGACCTGCACGCGCACCTGCTCGTAGGGCACGCCGAGGGTCTCCGCCGCCATCAACGCCATGGACGCGCGGCTGCCGCCGATATCGGGGCTGCCTTCGACGATCTTGACGATGCCGGATTCGGTCAGATGCACCTCGGCGCTCGAGGTGTTGCCGCCGTTGAACCAGAAGCCCACCGCGACGCCGCGGCCGTGACCTTCGGGCAACTCGGCGTTGTAGTTCGGGTGATTCTTCGCGGCCAGCAGGCAGGCCTTGAGGCCGATGGCCCCGAACGTCGGACCGTAGGCCGCGCGGGTGCCGGCGACGGCTGCGTTCTTCAGGCGGAAGTCGATCGGGTCCATGCCGATCCGCTGGGCCAGTTCGTCCATGACGGACTCGCCGGCGTACATCGCCTGCGGCGCGCCCGGCGCCCGGTAGGCGGCGACCCGCGGGCGGTTCGTCACCGCCTCGCGGGACTCGATCCGCACGTGTTCCACGTCGTAGGGCGCGAATATGCACATCGCGCCTGCGCCCATGGCGCTGCCCGCGAAGGCGCCGGCGTCGAATATCAGGTTGGCGGACATCGCCGTGACGGTGCCGTCCCGCTTGCAGCCGATCCTGATCGTGTTGACGGTGCCGGACGCCGGGCCGGTGGCGCGGAACACTTCCTCCCGCGACATGACCATCTTCACCGGCCGGCCGCTCTTCTGCGACAGCTTCAGGGCCAGCGGCTCCAGGTAGATCGTCGTCTTGCCGCCGAAGCCGCCGCCGATCTCGCTCGCGATAACGCGGATGTCCCCGACATCCACGCCCAGCACCATGGCGGTCTGGTCCCGAACGCCGAAATGCCCCTGGGTGCAACACCACAACGTGGACTGTCCGTCCTCCTTGTAGCTGCCGACGCAGGCATGCGGTTCGATATAGCCCTGGTGCACCATGGGCGTGACGAAGGTGCGCTCGATGATCTCGTCGGCCTGGGCGAAGCCGACCTCCACGTCGCCCTTCGTGATGAGGCCGTACTTCGGAATGTTGGAGGGCGTCGTCGGAGTCTCCGGCAGGCCCTGGGTGATCATGTCGTCGTGCAGCAGCGGCGCATCCG
Organism: Gammaproteobacteria bacterium; assembly: GCA_026706665.1. GTDB lineage: Bacteria > Pseudomonadota > Gammaproteobacteria > Pseudomonadales > Azotimanducaceae > VXNE01. The sequence goes on from JAPOYI010000246.1 coordinate 7,876, forward strand.
GCGCCATGGCCTGAAGCGCGTCGGTGACGGATTCCAGGACCTCGTAATCCACTTCGACGGCGGCCGCGGCAAGCTCCGCGACCCGGTTCGAGACCGCCGCCACGGCGGCGACCGCATGGCCGTGATAGAGCACCTTTTTGCTCGCCATGAGGTTCTCGTTGAACGCCCGCTGCCCGAAGCCGAGTCTCGCGCGGTCCGGAAAGTCGGCGGCGGTGACGACGGCCATGACCCCCGGCATCGCTTCCGCGCGGGACGTGTCGATGGAGCGGATGCGCGCATGCGCATGGGGGCTGCGCACCACCTTGCCGTGGATCATGCCGGGCAGCTTGAAGTCAGCCCCGAAATTTGCCCGCCCGGTCACCTTCTCGACGCCGTCCGGCCGCACGGGACGCGTGCCTATGTATTTGAAATCAGCAGCCTGGTTGGTATCGAGCGCTTCGGCCATGGGGTCTCCTCGGTTGACTGGGGCGCGGTCGTGCATCAACACCGCCGGACCGCGCGCCACCAGATGGTACCCTACAAGACCCGGCAGCCGCCTTCGAGCAATCCGGTGACGTGTCCAGGAAGCCAGATCGTCACGCATTCGCAGCGGACGCCCTCGCTCACGCGCGGGTCGCGCGCCTCGCCACCGCCGGCGCCGACGGGCCGCACCTGGTCCCCGTCGTGTTCGCGCAGTCCGACGGCGCGCTGTGGGTTCCGGTCGACGGCAAGCCCAAGCGGCACATGCGGCTGAAGCGGCTTGAGAACATTCGGGCGAACCCCCGAGTCAGCCTCCTGATAGATCACTACGAAGAAGACTGGCGCGCGCTCTGGTGGGTACGGGTGGACGGTCGGGCGTCGGTCGTCGAGCGCGAGGACGCCGGTTTCGACGAGGCGCTCGCGGCGCTTCGGGGCAAGTACCCGCAATACGCCTCGGTGCCGGTCACGGGCGCGATCAGGATCGACATCGACAATGTCTCGCGCTGGCGCGCAGACGGACCTGCGGGATAATCCCGCCCGCGGGTGCACGGTTCTGTCCGAGGAGGCGAATTGCGGCGCGGTCCGGTCAAGTTCGTGTTGGTTCATCACGCGGCATGCGATGCCCGGGTGCACTACCGCATATCCGGGTCGGGAGAGACCGTGGCGCTGCTGAACGAATCGGAGCGCGCCACGCATGCGAACTCCATCGAAATCGGCCTCGACGGGTCCTTCTCCGAATCACCCCCAGACCAGCGCCAGACCGATGCCCTGAAAGACCTGCTCCTCGCGCTCAAGCAGCGCTATCCGGACGTGGCCGTGGGCGGACACCGCCAGGTGCGCGGCAGCCGCACGGATTGCCCCGGCCGCAGATTTCCGCTCAGGGCTCTGCTCGCCTGGTCCCGCTCCGGGCTTATCGAGGCCCGGGACGAGGCGCTGCAGGAAGAGGTTGACCGCCAGTACCGCCCGTAAACCTGCGTCTGCCGCTGGCGGGTCTGGGCGGCACGAGACACGGCGCGAGCCTTCGGCTACGACGCATTCCACGTTCGGGGCGCTGACAGGTCCCGCGTAGCGATGCGCTGGCGCAGCAAATGGTGAACGAGGTCGATAGTGGGTGTCGCGATGCCCGCCAGTGCGCCGAGTTCCTGCACCGCGCCGACGATCGCCTCGTTCTCCAGTGGCCGGCCGAGTTCCAGGTCCTGCAGCATCGAGGTGCGGTGTGCACCGACCTCGGCGGCGCCGTCGATACGGCGTTCGACATCGATGGCGAAACGCGCCCCGAGCGCTTCCCCCACGGCCTGGGCCTCGACCATCATCGCGCGGGCCACACGGCGCGTGCCGGGGTCCGTCGCCAACACGTCGAGCATCGCGCCGGTGAGGGCGCTCAAGGGATTGAAGGCGACGTTGCCCCAGAGCTTGATCCATATCTCGTCCCGCATCCGCCGCCGCAGCGGCGCCCGCAAGCCCGCTTCCGCAAGCACCGAGGCGAGTGTCCGGACGCGTTCGCTGCGCTCGCCGGACGGCTCGCCCAGGACGAACCTGTCTCCGGAAAGGTGACGCACCACGCCGGGTTCGACGACCTCGCAGGACGGATACACGACGCAGCCGATGGCGCGCTCCGGTCCGATTCCCTGCCACACGCCGCCGCCAGGGTCGACGCTTTCCACGTGGCGCTCGCCGAACGGCGAGTCCAGGCGGTGGAAGTACCACCACGGGATGCCGTTGACGGCACTTACCACCGCGGTGCGCGGATCGAGGAGCGGCTGCATCGGTTCGACAACGGCAGGGATCGAATGCCCCTTCAGGGTGACGATGACGAAGTCCTGCGGCCCAAGCGTCGACGGGTGGTCCGTTGCGGCAACGTTGACAGTCAGCCGCCCCGCCCCCGTTTCGAGCGTGAGCCCCTGCGCCGCCATGGCGGCGAGATGCGGGCCGCGCGCGACCACCGACACGTCGCACCCGGCCTGCGCCAGGCGAGCCGCGAGGTAGCCGCCGATCGCGCCGGCGCCGTAGACGCAGATCTTCGTCATCGTCGCAGGCCTTTCGGGACCACGGGCTCCAAGACGCCGCCGGGGCGGGCGTTCATTCGCCCAGGCCCAATGCCGAGGCGAGCCCGATGCGCTGGATCTTGCCGGTGGCGCCCTTCGGAATCACGTCGACGAACACGATGGTGCGGGGCACCTTGAAGTCCGCCAGGCGCATCGCGGCGAAAGCCCTGAGCGCGTCGGCTTCGACCGCGTGGCCCTCGGCCTGGACGACTACCGCGGCCACGTCTTCACCGAGCCGGCGGTGCGGCATGGCAAACGTGCATGCCTCGGCGACGGCGGGGTGGTCGAGCAATACCTCGTCCACCTCCAGCGGCGCGATTTTCTCGCCGCCCCGGTTGATGATCTCCTTCAGGCGCCCCGTCACCTTCACGTAGCCGTCGCCGTCCATGTAGCCCTGGTCTCCGGTGCGGAACCAGTCGCCGAAAAACGCCTGGGCGTTCGCTTCCGGGTTTGCCAGGTACCCGGCCATGACGTTGGCGCCCCGAATGACGATCTCTCCTTCCGTTCCGGCCTCGAGGGCAACGCCATCGGCGTCCATGACGGCCACTTCCGGACCCGCGGCGGGACCGACGAAGCCCGCCTTGCGCGGCGCCGGCGGCAGGGGGTTCGAGCACATCTGGTGCGCCGCTTCGGTCATGGCGTACGCCTCGATGACCGGCGCCCCGAACGTCTCTTCCAGGGCGGTCATCACGGGGGGCGGCAGCGAAGCCGAGGACGAGCGGATGAACCGCAACGCGGCTCTCTCGATCCGTTCGCGGTTGCGGGGGGCGCGGGCGAGGATCGCCTGGTGCATGGTCGGCACCGCGCTGTACCAGGTCGGCGCGGCCGCCTCCAGCCAGGCGAAGAAGCGCAGCCCGTCGAATCCCGGCGTGCAACAGACCGACGCGCCGCTAGAGAGACTCGCGAGCACCGGCGCCATCAGGCCATGAATGTGAAACAGCGGCATGACGTTGAGGCAGGTGTCGGCGGACGACAGGGACAGCGTGCGCGCGATGTTGCGCGCGGAGGCGCGAAGGTTCGCCTGGGTCAAGGGGACCATCTTTGGCCGCGAGGTCGTGCCCGAGGTATGGAGGACCAGCGCTGTTGCGTCGTCCCCGCGGGTCTCCGCCGGAGCTTCAGCATCCGCCGACAGCGAGAACGCCCCCGCCCGGCTTTCCTCTCGCAGGCGAAAGATGCGCAATCCCCGCCGCGCGGCCACCGTGACGGCGGGACTGTCCGCGCCTTCGGCAACGACCAGCGCCGAAGCATCGAGGTCGGACAGGTAGAAGTCGAACTCGTCCTCCTTGTACGCGGGATTTAGGGGGGCGACCGCGCACCACGGCGCCATGCATGCGAACGCGCCGGCCATAGCCGGGCCGTTCGGCAGGACGATGGCGACCCGGTCCTCCGGGCCGATGCCGGCACCCCTGAGCACCCGGCCCGTGAGCGCCGCCTGGGCCTTGAGCGCGGCGTAGGACACGGGCTCGCGGTTCGGCGCCCGGATGGCGGGGGCGTCGTCGGGACCGGCGATCAAACCATCCATGGAACAAACTTCGTAAACGAGCCAGTGGCCGGGGGGCGCTCCCGGCGCGCGGATTGTAGCCTGTATCGCCGAACCTGGGCGGTAACGGCGGGCCGGGGTGAGGGCACGGCCGCATCGCCGATTGCGCCCCTCGCCCGTTTCCGCCAAAGTTGCGTTTCGTTTCTGGTTGGCAGGTGGTCCGAACGAGATGAAAGCGGCACCGATATGGATTCCCGTGTTGGCGGCCCTGGCCGTGTCCGCGGGTGCCGTCGAGCCGGCCGGGCGGGTGTCCCACCCGGAACTTCCGGAAATCAGCGGGATCGTGAAGTCGAGCTACGGCGACTTCTACTGGGTGCACAACGACAGCGGGGACCTCCCGCGCGTCTACGCCATCGACGCGGACTCGCGCCCGGTCAAGCCGCCCTACCTCCGGGTCTCTACCGACGAGTGGCCGGGACACCGGATCGACAACGCCTGGCATACGGACTGGGAGGACATCGCGCTCGCGAACGGGGTGCTGTACCTGGCCGATGTCGGCAACAACGGCAACGCCCGCCGCGACCTCGGCGTCTACGCCGTCAACGAAGCCGACCCGCGAACCGTCGCCACGATGCGCGCGCTCAGGTTCATTCCGATCCGCTACCCGGACCAGCAGAAGTTCCCGGCCGAACAGTGGCACTTCGACTGCGAGGCCGTGTTCGCGGCGGACGGCAAGCTCTATTTCCTGACGAAACACCGCCGCCCCGGCGAGCACGTCTCCTCGGAACCCGGCGTCAAGCTCTATCGGCTGGACACCGAGCACCTCGACCGGGAGAACGTCCTGACCCTCGTCGGCCGGCGGGACGACGTGGTGATGGCCACCGGCGCGGACCTGTCCCCCGACGCCATGCGGCTCGCCGTCGCGACCTACAGCGCGCTGTGGATATTCGATCGGCCCGAGACCGGGGACAACTGGCTTGCCGGGAAAGCCAGCAGGCTCAAGCTCAGGACATCGGTCGCGAAGCAGCTCGAAGCCGTCGCGTGGGACGACGAGTCCACGTTGCGACTGGTGAATGAGCAGCGCGACGTGATGCGCGCCCACGTTTCCGATTTCTCGGCGGTGCCGTAAGGAATCCACGATGCGTCACGATCCGGGTCTCTTCGCGACGATGTACAGCGCCCGCGCGTTGCGTCGGTTCAAGCCGGACCCCGTCCCGGAGGACGTGCTGTTCCAGCTACTCGACGCCGCCATTCGGGCGCCGTCCGGTCAGAACGCGCAGGACTGGCGTTTCGTCCTGGTGCGGGACCCCGAGCACAAGCGAAGGATGCACGAATGGGCGGCGATCCCCTGGCGCCGCTACCAGGCACGCTTCGGCGGGGATAGTTCAGCGCTGGACGCCCTGCCGAGATCGCAGCGGCTGTCGCTCAGGAGCGTCGAACACCTCGTGCGCCACCTCGACCAGACGCCGGTGATCATCGTCGTCCTCGGCCTCAAGGGGCGCCACAGCACCGTCGGCGGCAGCACGTTTCCGGCGGTGCAGAACCTGCTGCTCGCCGCCCGGGGCATGGGACTCTCGGGTTCGGTGTTCAACTTCCCGCTTGCCCGCGAGGATGCGCTGCGCGACATGCTCGGCATTCCGGACAACAACGAGGTCTATTGCGTCGTGCCCGTCGGCTATCCGGCAGACCGGCACGGACCCCTTGGCCGCAAACCTGTTCGCGAGGTGGTCTACGACGGCAGATTCGGCGAACGCTGGCCGTTCGCCGAAGCGCAACCGGACGCGGGGTGGCAGGACCGGTGGCTACCGGAATGAACGTGGGTCCCGAAGGGAGGGCGCTGGCGCATCCTTGGGGAAGGCTCCAGCGAGGGCTCTCCATGCTGATGGTCTGCGTGCTTCCCGCGGCGGCGAATGCCGTGCCTTATGCCTTCGATTCAGGCGACTTTCTCGCGGAGTCGAGCGCCTGGGAGGCCTGGGCCGATATGCTGACGCGGCACGCGGCGCAGTTCGACGGGCTCAGGGGCTGTCTCGACGACAAGGCGGCCTGCACGCGCCGGATGCGGTCGTTGCACGTGGTTCTCTCCCAGGGCACGGCGCTGCCGAGAGAAAAGCAGATCCGGCTCGTCAACCGCTACGTCAACCGCAAGCGCTACAACGAGGACCGGCGCAAGATCATCCGCAACGAGGAAGGGAAACTGACGATCCCCTCTCACTGGGCAACGCTGGTGGAGTTTCTCGAGAAAGGGGGCGACTGCGAGGACTTCACGACGGCGAAGTACCTGATGCTGCGGCATTTCGGATTCGCCGCCGAGGACATGCGGGTGGTCGTCGTGTACGACCGCAGCCAGCGCGCCCATCACGCCGTCCTGGCAGTGCGCTTCGACGGGGAGACGATCTGGGTGCTGGACACCGACAACCGCATTTACCGCAAGCGAAGGCCCCTGGGATACCGGTACGTCTATGCCGTCAACGAACTCGGCATCTGGGACCACGACATCCGATTGCCGCGCAGGCGGCGGTAGTTGGCGGGGACGTAGCGCAGCGGCTACTGGTCGCCGCGAATGTAGTGCTCCAACTGGTCGATAAGCGATGCCTGTTCCGCCATGACCTCGGTGAGGAGGTCGCGCAGCGACAGCATGCCGATGACGACGCCCGCATCCACCACCACCAGGTGGCGGATGTGGTGGCGCTGCATGAGTTCCATGCATGCTTCCACGCGCTCGCCGGAGGTCACGGTGACGACTTCCTGCGTCATGATCTCCGACACCCGGGTCTGCTTCGACGACTTGTCCTTCAGGATCACCTTGCGGGCGTAGTCACGCTCCGAAACCACGCCCACCAGCTTGCCGTCCTGCAGCACCGGAAGCGCCCCGACGTGCTCTTCCGCCATCTTCTCGATGGCCTCGTAGACGCTCGCGATCGGCAGGACCGAGTAGATCACGCCGCGGCCCCGGTGCCGCATTACGTCCCTGACTGTCTTCATAGGCCCGACTCCCGAAACCCACTCGATTGTGCAGCCACTGGGGAGTCCACGGCAAGGCCCGGGTGTCAATACCAGCGTGCCTTGTCGACGACATTGGAGAGCGGCTCTCCCGCGACGAATCGCCGCGCGTTGTCCTTGAGCAGCGCGTAGCGGCGTTCGGCGATGTCCGCCGCGCCCCCCGTCGCGACGTGCGGCGTGATGAGCACGTTTTCCATGTGCCAGAGCGGGTGGTCCGCCGGCAGCGGTTCAATCTCGAAGACATCAAGGCCCGCGCCCGCGATTTCGCCGCCGACGAGCGCCGCGGTGAGGTCGTCCAGCCTGCACGTCATGCCGCGGCCTATGTTGATGAAGCAAGCCGATGTCTTCATGCGCCGGAACCGGTCCGCGTTCCACATGAACTCCGTTTCCGGTGTGTGCGGCGCGGTCGTCACGACGAAGTCCGCACACGGCAACAGGCTGTCCAGTTCGTCGGGAGCGTGCATCTCGGCCGGACAGTCATGTTCGGGGCGGGGGTCGACGCCGATGACCCTCGCCCCGAACGCCGCACATAGCCGCGCCGTCTCGGCGCCGATGCCGCCGACCCCGACAATGAGCACGGCGGAACCCGGCAGGCTGACGTAGCCGTGTCTGCGGGCTCTCGAATCCCACCTGTTCTCGCGCTGCGCCGCCACCCAGTACGGCAGGCCCCGCGACAGCGCCAGCATGAACATCATGATGTGATGCGAGATATGGTCCGAGTAGATGCCGCGCGCATTGGTCACGGTCACCGGATGGTCGATCAGTTCCGGGTAGTAGTAGCCCGCGAACGGCGCGGCGAAGGGGCTCTGCAGCCAGCGCAGCCTCGCCGCCGCCGGCAACATCCCCGGCGAAACCCAACCGTAGACCGCCTCCGCCCGGCCCAGGGCCTCCTCCGCCGCCGCGTCATCCTCCGCCACGACGACATCGAGCCCCGGGACATCGGCCCGCAATCGCCGCGCCCAGTCGCGCAGCCCGTCGTTGATCGGCGGTGTCATCACCAGCACGGTTTCGTTCGTCATCGTTCCCCCTTGCGTCCTGGACCCTATCTTTAGCGCGTTTTGCCCGGCTTCGCCAACGCGCGTCCATTCTGCCGCGTTCGCAATGGGTGTCCCCGTAGCGGTGGCGCGGGCGGGTTGCCGTTGGTTTAATTCGGCAAGGGGCCGCGGTCTACGCGGGCAACCGCGAGCACAGGAGAGTCGAAATGGCAGAACGCGTCCATCTTGTTGCCGGAGGCTATCCGCCCGGTTCCCCCGCCGGGCACGACATGGACTACGCGCGCCTGCGGCTCCTCGGGTTCCTGGCCGAGCACGAAGAAGTCGCCACGTCCGTTGCCGGCGACTTTGGCGACCTCGACAAGTGGCTGGCCGGCACGCGGCTTCTCATCACCTATGTCGCCGGGCCATACCCCGCGGCAGACCAACTTGGCACGTTGAACGAATGGCTCGAGGGCGGCGGGCGCTGGTTCGCCCTGCACGGCACGAGCGGCGGGCGCGCGGCCCGCGTTCCCGGCTCGTCTCAACGCCAGATGGTCAGGGAGGCGCACCATGAAACCCTCGGGTGCTTCTTCCTGAATCATCCGCCGGTCCGCCGATTCGAAGTCGCGGTCCACGGCCGGCACCCGCTCGCGCGAGGGCTGCCGGAGACGTTCGAGACCATCGATGAGCTGTACATGGTCCAACCCATCGGCGATGCCGAAGTCCTGCTGACGACGGAGTTGCCGCAGGACCCGTCGCCGCCGGGATTCGGCTTTCATTACGACGCCGACACGTCGCTCCTGCCGGACGGCAAGACCCGCGTCCTCGGCTACGTAAAGCAGGCGGGCGACGGTGCCGTTGCCTATGTCGCCCTGGGTCACTGCCACTCGCCGAGGTCGAATTCGCAGCCGTTCGTGGACGAATCCGTTTCCCGGAACCGGAAGACCCCCAGCGAATTCCGCGGCAGCTGGAAAAACGGTCCGTTCGAGGCGCTGGTGCGCAATGCCATCGACTGGGGTGTCGGCGAGAGGGCCTGAGGGCTTTCATGGGAGTACGCCTCCGCCGTCGGGGTGACGGCCAGCACTTCCTAACGTGTCAGCGATCGGGGGAGCTCCCCCGGCTGAAGGCGCGAGGCGCGGACAGGCGGCCGCGCGACAAATGACTGAAGCCCGGGACAATTCGCGCCGGGGCGCATCGTTCTACCCCCGTGGAATGTTCTCCTCTCTCCTGCTGGCGGACTTTCGGTACATCTGGCTCGCAAACCTCGCCGCTTCCTTCGCCATGCAGATGGAGATGGTGGCCCGCGGGTGGCTGATCTACGACATGACCAGCTCGCCCCTCGCCCTGACCTGGGTGATGCTGTCATCCATGCTCCCGTCCGTGGTGTTCTCGCTGGCAGGCGGCGTGATCGCCGACCGCCTGGGCAAGAAAAAGATCATCATCACCGCCCAGGTGCTGAGCACCGCCGCCATGTTCGTGCTGGCAACCATCGTCTACCAGGGACACGTCACTTTCTGGCACTTCATCTGGTTCGGCATCTTCAACGGCACGGTGATGTCTCTCAGCATGCCGGCGCGGTCGTCGATCATTCCGGAACTCGTGGGCCGCCGGTACGTGGTCAACGCCATGGCGCTGCAGACCTCCACGTTCAACCTGTCGCGGATACTCGGACCGACGCTGGCCGGCGCACTGATCGCGGCGTTCGCGGCGGGCGACACGACCTCCACGACCGGCGTCGGCATCGTCTACTACGTCATCGGCGGACTCTTCACCACGTCCATCATCGCGACGTCAATGATGCGCTACCGGCGCAATCCCGGCCGGCGGCGCGACACCAGCGTGCTGACCGACGTGGGGGACGGATTCCGCTACATGAAACAGGAGCGCATCGTGGTGGGGCTCCTCATCATGGGCATCGGCCCCATGACGTTCGGATTCTCTTCCCACATGCTGCTCCCCGCTTTCAACGCGGACGCGATCGGAGGGGGTCCGCAGGATCTCGGCCTCATTCTCACGGCCATGGGCGCGGGAGCGCTGACGGGTTCGCTGACGCTCGCCCGGCTTGGCGACATCAGCAGGAAGGGCCGCGTGATGTTCGCCGCCGCCTACCTGTGGGCAGTGGCGCTGGCGGTTTTCGCCCTCTCGAGCAATACGTTCTGGGCGATGTTCCTGGGTCTCTTCACCGGGCTGTTCGGCTCGATCATGGGCTCGCTCAACATGAGCATCGTGCAATTGGCCGTCCGCGCGGACATTCGGGGCCGCGTCATGTCAATCAACATGATGACATTCGCCTTGACGCCGCTCGGCGTCATACCCATCAGCGCGGCGGCGGAATTCGTCGGCATCGAGATCGGCCTTCTCATCAGCGCAAGCCTGCTGGCACTGACCACTGCATTGCTCGGCAGGGCCTATCCGGAACTGCAGCAGATCGACAAGGGCCACGGTCCGGCGATGCTGCGGCGGGTTCGTCCGGAACGGAGCGCTGAGGTCGATCGCGGTTAGCCCGGCGCGTCAACCGTTGAAGGAACGCTCGGCTAACCCGTGTGCCGCAGGCCGCTCGCGATTCCCGCCATGGTGATCTTCAGCGCTTCCGCGACCTGGTCGTCGTGGTTCTCGCGCAGGCGTCCGATCAGCTCCGCCTGCAACAGGTGCAGCGGATCGAGGTAGGTGTTGCGGACGCGGATCGAGTTCTGCGCCCTGGGATTGTTCACGAGCAGTTCGTCCTGGCGCAGGAGCGAGAGCAGGTTCTGCCGGATGTCGACGGCCCTACGGCGAACCGCTTGGTGCGTTGCCCGGTGCGACCTGGGCGTCAGGCGTTCGGCGTAGAAGTCGACGAGCGCGAGATCGGTTTTCGCCAGCAGCAACTCGAGCCCATCGATCTGCATTCGGAAGAACGGCCAATCCATGAGGACATCGAACCCTTCGCCGGACGCATCCTCCCGCAACGCAGCGAGGACCGCGTCGGTGCCGAGCCACATGGGCAGCATCAGCCGCACCTGGGTCCAGGCGAAGACCCAGGGAATCGAGCTCATGCCGTCTATCCCGGCAGCGTTTGACCGGTCCGCCGGATCACTCCCGAGCGCAAGGGTCTCGAGTTCTTCCTGGGGCGTGATCTGGCAAAAGTAGTCGACGAAGCCGGACTGGTCGACGAGCCCGCGATAGCTCGCGCGGGCGCGCTCCGCCAGGTCGCTCATGGTGGCGCGCAAGGCCGCCGTCGGCACCGGCGGCGGGTTGAGACTCGCCTCGATGGTGCCGATGAGGTAGCGCATCAACGTCTCCCTCGCGAGCGCGGTGTCGCCGAGCTTGAAGCGGATCGTCTCGCCCTGCTCGGTCACCCTCAACCGTCCCACCACGGTATTCGGGGGTTGCGCGAGGATCGCGGGTTGCGCGGCGACGCGCCCCCGTCCGATAGCACCGCCGCGGCCGTGGAACAGCGAGAGGCGGATGCCCCGGGACTCCGCCACTTCGGCCAGTCGCTCTTTCACCTGGTACAGGGCCCAGGACGCCGCCATCATGCCGGCGTCCTTGGCGGACTCCGAATAGGCGATCATGACCTGTTGTTCGCCTCCGGCGTATTCCGCATACCAGGGAATCGAGTGGAGGATGTCGATGGCCTCGGCGGCGCGACCGACGTCGTCCAGCGTCTCGAACAGGGGCACCACAGGCAGGTTCACCCGCAAGCCACTCTCCCTGAGAAGGACCACGACTGCCAGGACATCGCTCGGCGACCTCGCCCTGGAAACGATGTACTCGGAGATGCCGTCGCCGTTCTGCTCGGCGATTGCCGCGAAGGTGTCGAGCACCTCCCCTGACTCGGCGCTCACCGGCCAATCCGCGGGGAACAGCGGACGGCGGCCCTGGAGCTCGTCGAGAAGGAACGCGCAACGCTCCGTTTCGTCCCAGTCCGCGTAGCCGCCGGGACGTTCGTCCGTGTCGAGATACCGCGTGACCTCATCAAGCACGGCGGTGTGCCGGTCAGCGCTCTGACGAATGTCGAGGCTCACAAGTGTCACGCCGAATGCCCGGATGCGGCGCAGCGTATCCTTCAGCGGACCGTCCGCGATGATCTCCATGCCCACATCGCGCAGCGAGGCGTCGCACAGCGCCAGCGGCTCGTACAGGTCCGCCGCCGCATGGTAGACATCCGGCGTCGGCGCTGGATCCAGCTTCTCGGCCCAGGCCCGCGTCGCCAACAGGCGTTCCCGGACAGTGCGCAGCAGCGCCCGGTAGGGTTCCGGATCATCACCGACGCGATTGCGCAGCGGGCCGTTGCATTCCGCCATGGACAGGTCCGTCTGCAGCGTTTCCACGTCTCTCAGGTACAGGTCGGCCGCCATCCAGCGCCCCAGCATCAGCACCTCCCTCGTGACGCGGGCGTTGACGTCGGGATTCCCCGCGCGATCGCCCCCCATCCACGAAGCGACGGCCACCGGCGCCGCATCCACCGGCAACGGCGGCAGGTTGCGCCGAACCAGGGCCTCGTCGATGTCCCGCAGGCAGGCCGGCAACGCTTCCCACAGCGAGTTCTCGACCACCGCGAAACCCCACCTGGCGTCGTCCTGCGGCTTCGGCTGGCGGTGGCGGATGTCTTCCGTGTGCCACGCTTCGGCGATCAACCGTTCAAGTCGCGCGGCACTCGGCTCGCGCCGTTTCAACTCGGCGCCGATGGCATCGTACTTGAGCATCAGGGTCCGGCGGAGCACTTCGGTCGGGTGCGGCGTGAGCACCAGTTCGACACGCATGTCCGCAATCGCGTCGACAACGCGCCCGGGGGAAAGACGGTCGAACAACTGCGCCCAGGCGGAGTCCGCATCCTCCTCGAGGTTCCGGACCTGGTAGTCCTGCTCGGCGATGTTCGCGAGGTTCAGGAACTGGCTGAATGCGGCTGCGACGTCCGTGACCTCGTAGCTCGGTATTTCTGCGAGGTAGCGGTGCAGTTCCGTCCACGCCCCCTCGTTTCGGGCCGACTTCGCCAGCGCGCGTATGGTCTCGATGCGGGCCAGGAAGTCGTGGCCCCGGTCGCGCTCGATGACCTGTCCCAGGAGCCGGCCGAGCAGCCGCACGGTGTCCCAGAATCCCGGCGCGGCGTGGTACTCGGCAGGTCCCTCGACGTGTTGTTCAGGCAGGGACATCGTCCGTTTCCCGTTTTGGAATCAGCATCGTATGCGCTCCGCAGCATCAGACATGGACATTATCCCCCGCGCAGCGGAGGTAGGCGAACCATCACGCCCCTTTCGACTCGCCCCTGGCCTGCGAGAGACCGGACGAGACGTCCGGGGAATGCTCCCATCCGCCTCCCGGCGCCTGGTAGAGCGCCACGGTCGCGTTGAGGCGGGCCAGCTTGTTGTTGAGGTACGCGTTGCGGGCCGAGAACAACGCATCCTGCGACAACAGGACCGTCTGGTAGTCGGCCACGCCCTCGCTGTAGCGCAACTGCGCGATACGGAACGCACGGTCCGCTCTTCGGCCGTGCCGTCCCCGCCGATCACGCGCACGTCGGCCGTGCCGTCCCGCGTGTCCCGAAGCGCGCCAACCGGAATCTTGAGCACATCGCGCACGGCGGAGACGACGAAGAAGACCTGGGCGGTCATGTCGGGCAGCAGGGCGCCGTCGTCGTTGGACACGTCGAAGATGACGGGATACAGGACGACGTTGTTCTGGGTCTCCGGCGTGGGAGAGATCTGCCGCACCGTTCCTTCCCAGCGCCGCTCGCCGCTGCCGAGCGTCGTGAAGTACACCGGGGTGCCGATTTCCAGCTTTCCGACATCCGCTTCCGATACGCCCGCGTGCACGGACATCGTGGACAGATCGGCGACGCGCAGGATGGTCGGCGTCTGCTGGCTGACGTTGAGCGTCTCGCCTTCCGACCTTTCGATGGAGACCACGGTTCCGGAGATGGGTGCATAGATGCTCGTGTAGCCGAGTTCGGCCTCGTCGCTCGCGAGGCTCAACCTGCTCTGCTCGATTTGCGACTCCAGCACCACGAGTTGCGTACGGGCGGACACCAGGGCGTTCATGGCGCTGTCGTACTCGGCCTGGCTCGTGGCTTCCGCCGCGAGCAGCCGTTCCTGGCGCGCGGCATTCGCCCTGGCCAGGGTCAGCGACGATTCGGTTGCCGCGCGCTGGGCTTCGGCAGCACGCAACTGGACCCTGGCCTGCTCCACCCTGTTGAACTGCACGGTCGCATCGATCTCCGCCAGCAGGTCGCGCTCGGCGACGATCTGCCCGACAACGACATGGACCTTCTCCAACTGGCCGCTCGCCTGGGCGCCGACTTCGACAATGGTGCTCGGCTTTATCGTGCCGCCCGCGCTCACCGCGTTCTCGATGTCGCCGCGCACCACCTCGGCAAGCAACGGTGGCGATCCGCCGTCCGCCGCGTCCCGGGAAGCCAGCCACCAGCCACCCGCAGACACCGCCAGCACGGCAATGGTCGCCATCCACCACCGACGGCGGAGGAAGCGCCGGAAACGTGATGCCCGGCCAGCGACGGGATCCACCCCCGTCAGCGGCGCAACTTCATCTGTTTCAGTTGCCAAGGGATCTCTTCGGCAGCGGCTCGGACATATTCAACGGAACGACCGGAACAAAGGGGTTAATACGATTGCGCAACATGCAGCCTCACGGCCACGAATCGGGCCATGCTAGATTAATCGGACCTTCAACACCGGACCTTGTTCCACCTGACCGGCGTACCCAAGCTACGGGTTCGCTACGCGAGCGACTGCGGAGGGACCTCCTTGTACTACAACCTGGCCACCGTCAACGAAGCCATCGCGGAGGCGATACCAGACCGGGAGGCCATCGTGTTTCGCGGCCGCCGGTTCACCTACGCGGACTTCACGCGGCGCACCCGGCGTCTCGCGAACCTTCTCATCGAACATGGGTTCGGCTGCCACACGGAGCGGAGCGCGCTCGACGACTGGCGCAGCGGCCAGGACCACCTTGGCATATACCTCTACAACGGCAACGAGTTCCTCGAGGGGATGCTCGGGGCGTACAAGGCCCGGGTGGCGCCCTTCAACGTCAACTACCGCTATGTCGACGAGGAGCTCGTATACCTCCTGAACAACGCGAAGACCCGGGCGCTCCTGTACCACAGTTCGCTGGCGGAACATGTCCGGCACGTGCGCGCCAAGGTGCCCTCGCTGGAACTCCTGATCCAGGTCAACGACGAGCCGGCGCCCCTGCTCGACGGCGCGGTGGAGTACGAGGCGGCCCTCGCCGGATCCAGCGAAGACAAGCCCGACTGCGAGTGGTCGCCAGACGACCTCTACATCCTCTACACCGGGGGAACCACCGGCATGCCGAAGGGCGTGCTGTGGCGACATTGCGACATATTGATCGCAACCCTCGGCGCGCGCCGCACCGACGGCGAGGTCCTGCAGACCATTGACCAGTACGTTGAGCGGGCGCTGTTGAGCAATCGCCGGCACCTGCCGGCGCCGCCGTTCATGCACGGCGCCGGGCACTGGGTCGCGCTGCAGGCGTTCAACACCGGCGGCACAGTGGTCATCCAGAACGAGGTCCGGCGCTTCGATGCGGTCGATGTCCTCGACCTGATCGAAGCCGAACGGGTGAACAACCTGTTGCTGGTGGGAGACGCTTTCGGACGGCCCCTGGCGGACGAACTGGCCAGGGGTGAACGCGACCTCAAATCGCTGCGCAACATCATGACCGGCGGCGCCATCATGACGGCCAGGCTGAAGGCCGAACTGCTCGAACGGCTGCCGGAGATCCGCATCATCGATACGGCGGGTTCCTCCGAGACCGGCGGCCAGGGATCGCAGGTCAGCAGCCGCGCGACAGGAGCGGAAACCGGGCGGTTCAGGCTGTCGGCGCACAACGCCGTGCTGTCGGAGGATCTCAGCCGGAAACTCGAGCCGGGCCACGAGGGTCTCGGCTGGTGGGCGCGGGCCGGCAACATCCCGCTCGGCTATCTCGACGACGAAGCGAAGACCGCCGAGACGTTTCCCGTCGTGGACGGCGTGCGCTACTCGGTACCCGGCGACAAGGTACGCCTGCTCCCGGACAACACGCTGGAACTGCACGGCCGCGAGTCCGCGACCATCAACTCCGGCGGCGAGAAGATATTCGCGGAAGAAGTCGAGCACGCGCTGAAGCACCACGACGCGGTGTTCGACGCCGTGGTCGCCGGACGGCCGTCCGAACGCTGGGGCAGCGAGGTGGTCGCCATCGTCAGGCTGAAGGACGGCGCGACGGCGACGGAGGATTCGCTGCTCGCGGAATGCGGCCGCCATATCGCCCGCTACAAGCTGCCGAAAGCGTTCGTGTTCGTCGACGAGATCCTGCGCAGCCCCGCCGGCAAGGCCGACTATCGCTGGGCCAGGGAGCAGGTCGCGGCCGCCCAATAGTCGATCCCTTCCGTCAGATTCGCACCGTCACCGCCTGAGTGGACTGTCCGAACGTCGGCATGATGGCCGAATGCCGCCCCGCGCCACCCGCAACAAGCACGATGACGTTGTCCGGATCGGTGATGAAACGTACGCCATCTCGTCCTCGCGGCCCGAGCAGGTGGTCAGGCAGCCGAATCTCAAGCAGGTCGATGGACGCCTCGGACACGAGACTGCGCGGGATGATCGCGCGTTCGCTCAAGAACCGTTTCACGTCGGCCTTGCTGAAGCCGTCCCGCGCGATGACCTCGGCATGCTCCGGTCCGAGGACGACCACGGCCTGTCCGCCGAGGTAGAAGTTGTTCGCGCCGGGCGACGCCAGGGTCCCGGCGATGGTCAGCAGGAGATCTTCCCCCGTCCGGCCGTGATGGTCATTGACGTTGTGCGGGCCTTCCGCGCCGAACACGGTGACGTGGCTCGCATCGTCGTCGAGCCCCAGCTCCGCGTGGAACGTCTCCCATGGATTCGCTTCCGCGTTCTCGGCAAAACAGAACGAGTACTTGGCGGGTGAACCCATGGTCGAGCGGTCAAGGACGCCCGGCGCCGCGCCGCCGATATTGGTCAGGATCAGCCGGATGGCGCGGCCGATCACGGCGTTCGCGCGCTGCCCCTGCCCCATCGCGTTGTAGCTCGCGTTGAGATCGATCTCATCAACGATGGGTCCCCCCACCAGGCACATGACGGTGCACGGGTGGGTGGTCGACTGCAGCGCCTTGAGATTGAAGCTCGGATCGCACATCGCGCGGGTCGCCGCCACCACCGCCGGGACGTGTTCCGGCAGGCAGCCCGCCATCACCGCGTTGGCGATGACCTTGCCGACGGTGGCGCGGCCGAGTCGCGGTTCAACAAGTCCGAGCAGTTCGTCCGGGTCCAGATCGCCCAGAAGGGCTCGATAGCGCTCCGGTGTGGGAGGAATGATCGGCAGGCCGTCGGTCCATCCGCGCACGCAAAACAGCCGCTCCACGGTATCCAGCCTGTTGGGCACCCTTATCGTCTTCGGCCCGTCCGGCGCGTTGAAGTCGGATTCGAACAGCGAGCGATGACGCAGCCGTCCGCGGGTTTCGATGCGCTTGTCCCGGTAGGCGGCTTCCAGCTCCGCCGCATCGCCGGTAAGCGCCGACGCGATCTCGTCGATCGACTCGGCCGCGAAGCGCCGGCACTCCTCGTCGTCGCGCCGCGCCAGCGGATGGGGCACGACCACGATGGGCAGCCCCGGCAGGCCCCAACCGCTTGCCTCGGCTTTCGCCAATGCAAAGAACTCGTCGGTGCAGATCGCTACCGCCGGAACGTCGAGCTTTTCGAGCGCGATGGAGTCATGGATACACCACGACGTGCAGGAGCCTCAGTCGCAGACCGCGGCCACGACAGCGTCGCAACCGCGAGTGAACTCCTCCGTGAGGTCGGCGGGTTTCGTGGCTTCCTTGCGAAGCCAGAGAAAGTTGCTGATACCCAGACGTTCCGACAGCTTCTGCTGCACGAATCCAAGCAGGACGTCGGCGTTCTTCTTGTCGTTGGCAAGCAGGCCGATGGTCGAATCCGCATCCAGTGCCGGACGCGGCGTCAGCGGCGCCGTCTGCACCTCGAATACACCGCAGGGGTTCATCACTTCCATGTGGCAGGCCTCGCTTAAGGGTCGGGAAAAGAAAATCACATCCGACCGGCTGAAGTCATCATTTTTCAAGCCGATTGCCGTCGGGCGAAACGCATCGAAGTTGGGTCGGAACGAAACGAACTGGTGCCAGCCAATGGATCGGCCCCGGTTGGGACGGGCTCGAACAGGCTGCTTGTTTGATTGCAAAGTGATTTATGTGGATGGGTTGCCAAGCCAGTCAGAAGAAATGCAACGCATGACGGAAGGCCGAGAGATTGCACAAGCATTGAATTCTGTTGTTATCGGTACCGTCAATCGACGGGCCGGAAGAACCCGCCACCGCTCCAACGCAAATCATCGCACCGGTGCCGGGTGGCTGAATCCGACCGTACGACGCAAGGCTCGATCAAGGGTATACGTCGTCGTCGCACCGGCGGCAGTCGCCGAATGGCCTATCAGGTAGTCGGAAAAGCCCGCGCTGCCATTCGCGTAGCTCTCAAGAGATTGACTGACGGCTCGCCGATCCACGAATGCAAACTCCTCCGCTGTCAGCAGCCGACGGAACGTAGTGACGATATCCGCCTTCGCAAACTCGTAGACGGATCGCAGCACCCAGTACAACTCGCACAGGACAATGTCTGGAAGCAGGATTCTGTCGCCCGCCTCAGCCACCTGGCGGACGATGGCTTCGACCTGCCCGGATTGGGTTTCGTCATCGTCCAACAGCAGGCGCAGCAGCACGTTGGTGTCGAAAGCGATCATCTCCGGGCGAACTTCTCGACTGTCCGCCGACGAATGCCTTCGTCAATGCGTTCGTTGTCGATCGGTTCGCCGGTCGCGTGCGCGACAAGGAATCCTCGCAACGGTTCCTCGGCGTTTCGAATCGGGAAAGCGTGCAGCGCGCCGTCCCTGTCCACCTCGAACGCCAGGCGATCGCCTGCCCCGACGGCCATCTTGCGCCGGATCGCTTTTGGTATTGTTACTTGGCCTTTGCTCGTGATCTTTCCGATCTCCAATGGTTCAATTCCTTACGAAAGTACTTTTTCGGCGCGAATAGTAATCCCGCCACAAATTTCGATCAACGCCAGACCTCATGGATCAGGCAAAGACGAACTCCGGCACCACCACTTCCCATTCATCGCACCGGAGGCGATCCTGGTATTCGGGTTCGCTTTCCCGGAGGCACCAGCGTACGACCGCCTTCACCTGGGCAGCGTGAAATTGACCCTGCGGTGTGTATTGTCTCGCCAGCCGACCGATTGACAGCCCTGTTTGGGTCGTGATCTCCCAGGGCGTCCGGTCGGTGCGTACCGACAGTTGGTCGCCTGGAACCAGTTGGCGAATGGCACCGTGGATGGGGTGTCCGGGAGTGCGTCGCCCTGCGAAACCCAGATCGATATCTCGCAGCTGCAACGACTGCCGTCGTAGGTCAAGTTCCGGAGGTGCTTGCGGAAATGCGACGGAGGGGCGTTGCAGTACCGATGGGTTGTCTCGCAGTTCCGGGATCGACGCACCGCGTATCGCGCCGTCGTGGACCTCCAATCCCTTGCGATCTCTCGACTGGGCGAATGCGCCCGTCCGGGTAAGCGTCAAGGTCTTCCTGGCGCGTGTCATGGCGACGTAGTAGAGGCGCCGCCAGGCATCCGGATCTTCATCTCCGCTTGTGCGACGCCAGTCCCCGTCGAGGATGACGACATGGTCGAACTCCAGACCCTTGGCACGGTGGGCAGTGAGCAGCAACAGGCCGTTCTGGCGCCGGCGAAGCGCCCTGCCCCATTCCGCAAGCCACTCGACGAAACTCTCCACGGGGTTCTCGGCGCCTCCCGTTTCGAGCCGATAGTCTGCGATCGCCTCGCCGAGGACGTCCATCCAATCCCTGGAGTTGTGCGTCTGCCCAGTTCTCCAGGGCCGGCGCTCCAACCAGGCGGCTGTCGCAAGCCTCGAGCCACTCGATCAGTCGTCGGGTTTCGCGGAGACGCCAGAAGTAGCCCCCGTCGTAATTCGCCATCTGCGCGGGAATGTTCTCGAGTTCGCACAGGCTTCGCACCGGATCCAATGTTTGCCATTGCCGCGCGACAACGGCGCAATTGCGCCAATCCCAATCGCCCGAGGTCGCCGCAAGCGCTTCCAGGCGCCTGAACTCGGCGATCACCGCCAACGCCTGGGTCTTGTCGTTCGGTCCGGCCGGAAGTATCTGCACGCGGCCTTGCGCGACCGGGTCACGCGCGGCCCAATCTCCGCCCCGCGCTTCGTTCTTTCGAGTCCGGTCGATCTCGATAGGGTACCGTTTCTTCATCCGTTCCCGCGCAGGTTCTATGAACGCATTGGCGGCGTTGATGATGTGGCCCGTGGACCGGTAGTTCTCCGTCAGCCAGGCCGGCTGGGCATCATAGTCACTGTTGAATCGTCGAATGAACTCTACCGATGCGTTCCTGAAGCTATAGATATTCTGGTCGTCGTCGCCCACGGCAAAAAGCGTCAACTTGCTGTCGGCGTCGTTCAACGTGCGTCCAGCCAAGGCGGAAATCAGTTCATATTGGTCAGGATCAATGTCCTGGTATTCGTCCACGCAAATCCAGCGGAACCCGGCCAGCAACCTTTCCCGCTGCGCATCCGCCTCCTCCGGCGGCAATCCATCGCCGTGCAGCAGTGCGATGGCCTCATGCAGCACTTCAGCGAAGGCGTCATCCGATACCCCGTTGCCGGAACCCCTCGTGCCGGCGCTGAAACTCGCGCCGACGAGCCGCATGGCGAGCGCATGGCAGGTCAGGACAGTGACGCGTCGCCCGTCGTCACCCGCGAGGTCGGCAAGCCGGCGGCGAATCTCGACGGCCGCATGGCGGTTGTAGGCGAGCGCGAGGATGCCTCGCGGGTTCTGGTGCCTCACACGCAGCAGGTAGGCGATACGGTGTACCAATACGCGGGTCTTGCCGGAACCAGGTCCCGCGAGAACCAGCACGTTTGTCTGTTCCTGGGTATCCGCGACGATGCGCCGCTGGATCGGATTCAGGTCCTCGACGATAGCCCGCCAGGTATCGGGCGTCGTTTCACGCGCGAGCTCGGCCTCCCGATCCGGCAGCCAGCGATCGACGAACGCCTTCCGGTCCATGGAGAAATAGTCCATCGCCAGGCGCACGGCATCGGCCATGGCTCCAAGTCCGCGCGCGGCGAATTCGGCCATGACGTGGATCTGCAGCACCTGTTCCTGGTAGTGGAGTTCCAGGGGTTCAAAATCCGCGTCGGCAAATCCACGACGCCGTTTACCCGCATGGGGCTCGTCTGACAGGTGTATGGTCATGGCGGGACGGAATACGGCCAAACCCTTGTTGAGCCGGATCACCTCCTGTTCATGAAGCCAGAGCAGACTGCGGTCAAGCAGTTTGCCCAAGTCCCACCCCTGGCTCCTCAACACCAGATCGTCCGCCAGCGCCGAGCGCAACGCCCCGAGCGTGGTTTCGGCGAGAAGGTCCGTGCCCCTGAGGCCCGGCGGTAGCACCGAGAGCAGGTGGTCGAGCAAGAGGCCTGCGGCATTGCGGCGCAGTTCCGCCGTATGCTCGAGCGCTCGCCATTCCCGCCGCAGCGTCACCACGACGGTCTCCCCGTCGCGGCGGCGCATATCGATGCTTCCACCCGATCCTCCCTCCGCGCGATCATCGCCGCGGCCGTCCTGGGAGATGCTCCGCAGGATGCGCAGCACGCGTTCCGGCAACGCATGGGTTACGCCAGCATTTTTCAGTTCCTGTGAAGCAACGCGCAGATGCAGTACTGAACGATCACCTCTCTGGAAATCGGGTGCCGCTTCACGCAAAAAACCTATTAGGCCCGTCTCCAGATCACGTGCTTCCTGTAGTCGCCGCTCGGAAGAGCGCGCAATGCCGACGTGAACGAACGCCGTCAACGCCGTGTCGTTGGTGACAAGGCCCAGGTATTCCAGGTCGTGCAGGGCCTTGCGGACGCCCGCCGGACCCAGTCCGGCGACACCCATCAATTCGTCGGTGGTAATTCCCTCGTCCGGGTCCGCTGCGACCAGCGCCTGCACCAACGCCAACAGAAGCCCGCGGCGGGATTCCGTCAGGTCCTTCCTGTTCGCAAGCCTGTCCCTTGCCTCGTCGACGGAGTTCACACGCAACGACGAGGGAAACACCTGAACGCGGTTTTCCTCCCGCCTGAGCAGCGCGGCGTCCTCAAGCCAGGCGACCGCTGTTTTCACGCGCGTGTCATCCGTCGTGCTGTCTCGCTCGAATGCCCTGTCCTCGTCTTCGAACAGCACTTCGCCGGGAGTCGCCACCACCTCCCCCTTCAGGCGATGCTTCCGATCAAGGTTTCGCAGGGCCCGCAGAATGCCGTGTATCTCTCTGCGGGTGAGACGCGAGCGCCCCGACATGCGGAACTGCCGGTCCACGTCTTCGTCCGTATAGAGCAGTACACAGCGAGCGAACTTGCGGTCCCGCCCGGCACGACCCGCTTCCTGCACGTAGTTTTCCAGCGATCCCGGGATGTCGGCATGCACCACGAGCCGGACATCGGGTTTGTCTATGCCCATGCCGAAAGCGTTGGTGGCGGCAATGACCCGTAGCTCGCCGTCGATGAAACGCTGTTGGGTGTTCTTCTTCGTCTCCGGCGGCAACCCGGCGTGGAAGTGCGCGGCCTCGAAGTCCCGGCGAACCAGGTATTCCGCTACGACTTCGCACTGCCGGCGCGTCGCGCAATAGATGATCGCCCCGCCGGACCGCCCGGGCGGCAAGTCGGCCAGAAGGACCTGATGAATGTCATCGAGCTTGTGCGCGCTGTCCGTGCGCAGGACCAGGAAGTCCAGGTTCTCACGTTCCACACCGCCGTCGAACGTCACGAACTCGATGCCGAGTTCTGCCCGAAAATAGCCCCGGATATCCGCCACCACGTCGGGCTTCGCCGTGGCGGTCAAACACATGACCGGCGGTGACGCGGAACCACCTCCTCGTTCCCGGATGAAGCGTCCCACGTAGCGGTAGTCGGGACGAAAATCGTGGCCCCACCGCGACAGGCAATGCGCCTCGTCGAGCACCCAGCTACCGATTTCCCGCTGTTCGAGCGTCCTGCGTAGCGAGCGGTTGCGCAGTTGTTCCGGCGAGATCAGCAGAATGGCCGCATCGCCCAGACGCACCCGGTCGAGCGCATCCGCGCGCTCCGGCATGGACAACAGACCGTTCACCGTCACACAGGAACCGATGCCGCGCGCCTCGAGGCCGGCGACCTGGTCGGCCATCAGCGCCACCAGGGGCGAAATCACAACGGTGAGCGCACCGGTCTTGTCGTAGCGGGAGAGCGCCGGAACCTGGTAACAGAGCGACTTGCCGGCACCGGTTGGGAGGATGCCGAGCGAGTGATCTCCGGCCATGGCCGTCTCCACCAACGCTTGCTGCATGGACTGGCCCGAGTCCGTCTCGGGCCGGGTGCGAAAACTGCCGAAGCCGAACCATCGCTTGAGTTCCTTCACCGCGTCGTGGCGATCCCGGCACCAAGCGCAGCCCGCGTCCGCGCATGGCAAGTCCCGAAGATCCCGCACCAACCTGCCGGCCTCCGGGAACCGGTGCCGCACCCATGGCGGCATGACCGAATTGCCTCCAGCGACGGAAAGCCACGCCAGCGCGTAGGCCAACGGCCAACCGGTCTGCCTTGTGGTCATCGCGCCCCGTCCCCGCACGACGCAGACATTTCCTGCAAGGCATCGATCAATGGCGTCTCGCGCCTCCAGATCGGTTGGACGGGACGCACCACGGAGCTCCGAGAAGAAGGCATTGAAGCCATCACCCTTTTCGGACTTCGTGGTCAGCCAATGCCAGGCAAGAAGCAGATCCGAGCCGACTCGGGAAAGCGCTTCCCGCTCGTCGGCGAGAAGGTCAAGCGACTGCCGCGCGTCGAGTTCCGGATTGTTGATCTGTCCCCGGACCAGGCCGCCGTCCTGATAGTGCTTGACGAGCTTGTGATAGGGATTGGCGGGAAACGCCAATGGGCTTAGCCACAGCGTGTCCAACGCCGGCAAGCGCAGCATCCGCATGTGCGGTGCGGCAGCTTCGACGTGCCTCATGTCGAAGTCGATCAGGTTGTGGCCGACAAGACAGTCGCCGGTTTCGGCGAACTCATCGAGTTGTGCCAGCGCCGCACTCAGCCCGGTGGACCGCAGGTCCTCTTCGGTGAGTGTAAACGCCGTCCCGGTTTCTTGATCGACCGCAGCGAGAGCAAAGATGCGTTCGTCGCGTCTCCCGACTTCCAGGTCGACTGAGATGCAGCGCATTGACAGGTCGGTTGCCTTCGACGCGGGCAATCGTACAAAACCGTATCTGCCTTTTGGAAGGCGACCCGCTTAGCGCATTGAACAAGGATCTCCAAGTCAACGCCAAGACAGCCAATATGAGCGTCTTGTACAATTTGAGTCCGACTGGAAAGCCATGCGCTACGTTTCCGATTCCGATGCGAAACAACGGCTTGCGGCCCTGCTGGATACCGTTCAACGAGGACCCGTCACCATCCGGCGCGAGGACCGCGAGGTGGCAGTCGTCATTTCGCCCACGGACTTCAAGCGGCTGAGGAGCAACGATGTCGAGGAGTTCCAGCGCTTCTGCAACCGCGTCTCCGCTCGCGCAAAGGCTCGGGGATCGACGCAAGAAATGCTTGACGTCCTATTGAACGAGTAGCGCGCGTCTCGTCGGGACTTCGGACGCCACCGTCGAAATTTCAATCGTCTCACCGCTCGATTCCCCAGCCTTCAGGCAGTAATCGCGAAAGCAGGTCTCAGCCAGCTTCGACCGCGATCGCGTCCCCGATGGGCTCGGTGCAGAGAAGCTCCTTGTTGCGCGCGTTGTTGACGTGAGTGGATACCGGGATGACGTCGAGCGCCTGTGGCAGCGTCGGAACCAGCATGGCCGCCAGGTCTGCCTGCCTGGTGCGCCCGTCCATCCAGGCGCAGGCCTCGGCGAACGAGAGCATGCGGGGCTGGCGGTCGTGGACGAAGGCGAGCCCCGGGGTGGCGGCGGTGGTGACCACCGCGAATCCGACCATGCCCGCGCCGGAGGAAGGGTCCCGCCACCGGTCCCAGACGCCGGCGAGCAGCATCGGCCGCTCTCCGGCGGGCCTGATGTAGTAGGGCATCCTGGTGCGGCCGCGGCTCGCCCACTCGTAGAAGCCGCAGACCGGCACCACGCAACGGCGCCGACGAAACGGCTCTCCGAAGGCGTTGCTCGTGGACAACCCCTCGGCGCGCGCGTTGAACATCGCGTAGCGCGTATTCAGCGTCTTCGACCAGTACGGCGTCAGCCACCAGCGGGCCGACGCCGCGCGGCGCGACTCGTCCCGGGCCTGGCGCACGATCCAGACCTGCTCGGTGGGCGCGGTGTTGCGGTTGTCCTCGCCCGGGTACGGTTCCCCGGTCAATTCGACGAATATCTCGACGAGGGGGTCGGCGACGACATTCAATCGCCCGCACATGGTTGCACCTCCAAAAGCACGCGGCGCGGCCTTACCCCGCCTGCGTCAGGCGTGCTAACGCCATGAAATCCGTCGCACCCAAAGGGCTGCGCCGTCTTTCACCCCCGCCCAACAAGCCCACCCTATCATTCTCTGCGCGGCACAGCGGCGACTCCGAGAGGGTGATAGCCTTGGGAACGGCGACTACCGCCGGCAACGCACGGCGTATCGGGAGGGGGAATGGCCGCACTTGATGACTTCCGCGAAGAAACCAGGGCATGGCTCGACCTGAACTGTCCGCCGGACGCGCGCGGCCCCGGGGACATACCGGCTGGCGGCACGAAGCTGCCCATCGACGAACCGGACACGCTCCTCTGGCGCGACCGCATGGCGGAGAAGGGCTGGACCGCGCCCACCTGGCCGGTGGAGTACGGCGGCGGAGGCCTCACCAACGAAGAGTCCATGGTGCTGATCCAGGAGATGCAGCGCATCAACGCGCGCGCGCCGCTGACCGGCATGGGCGTCAACCTTATCGGCCCGACCCTGCTCGAGTTCGGCACCGAAGACCAGAAGCAGCGCCACATCCCGCCCATTGTCCGGGGTGAGGTCCGCTGGTGCCAGGGCTACAGCGAACCCGGCTCCGGCTCGGACCTCGCCAGCCTGCGCACTCGCGCCGAGGACAACGGCGACCACTTTCTCGTCAACGGCCAGAAGATCTGGACCTCCGGGGCGCACTACGCCGACTGGATCTTCGCGCTGGTTCGCACCGACCCGGATGTCCCCAAGCACGTCGGCATCAGCTTCGTGTTGATGGACATGAATCAGCCGGGCATCACCGTCAGGCCCATCCGCCTCATCAGCGGGGCATCCCCTTTCTGCGAGACGTTTTTCGTCGACGCCATCGCGCGCAAGGACGACCTCATCGGAGAACTGAACCAAGGCTGGACCGTCGGCAAGCGGTTGCTGCAGCACGAGCGGGGCAGCATGGCCTCGCTGGTGGGCGGGGCGGCAGGCAACCCGGGGCCGACGTTGCAGGACGAAGCCAGGCGCTATGCCGGCGACACCGGTGGACGTATCGCCAACCCCGGGCTGCGCGGCCAGGTGGTGGTCCACAACATGAACGACCACGCCTTTCGACTGACGCAGCGCCGCGCGGTGGAAGAGGCCCGCGGCGGCGGCACGCCGGGGCCCATCACCTCCATCTTCAAGACCTACGGCACCGAACTCAGGCAGGAGAAGTCCTCGCTGTTCGTCGCAATGCGCGGCAGTGACGCACTCCTGTGGGATGAAGCGTCCGAGAGCCAGCTCTTCGAGGACACGCGGACCTGGCTCGCCGACCGGGCCTCCTCGATCTATAGCGGGTCGAACGAGATTCAGCGCAACATCATCGCCAAACGCGTGCTTGGTCTGCCCGACTAGTCCGAGACGGCTTGCGACCCCATCTTCGCCGCAGTGACCGACGGAAACAGGATCGTTGAAGATGCCGATTTCACGCGGGGCGGCCTGCCTCGCAGCGCCGCTGGTCTGCGCGGCCCTTACCGGTTGTACGGAGAACGTCGACTTGTCTGACACAGCCAGGCCGATCACGCCGCCCGTGGCCGACCGCCGGGCGCATACCTTCACCCGGCACGGCATCGAGGTGAACGACCCCTATCACTGGCTCCGGGACCAGAGCTATCCGACGGTCGACGATGACGACGTGATCGCCTATCTCGAAGCGGAAAACCGCTATTTCGACTCGGTGATGGAACCCCACAAAGAACTCACGCAGGCACTGTTCGAGGAGATCAAGGCACGGCAGAAACCGGACGACGAGTCCGTGCCCCTGAAGGACGGGAACCACTACTACCAGTGGCAATTCGCTCCCGGCGCCCAGTACCGGACCTGGACCCGCTGGCCCGTAGACGACCCCGGCGCCGTGGAGACGGTCCTCGACGAGGTGGCCCTCGCGGAGGGACACGAGTACTTCGCCCTCGGCTCGTTCTCGGTCAGCCATGACGGCCGCTACCTGGCGTACAGCACGGACACGAGCGGCGCAGAGCGCTACACCATGTTCGTCAAGGACCTGGCGACCGGCGCTGTCCTCCCCGAGGCCATGGAGAGCACCCTCGGGGATGCGGTCTGGACCGCGGACAACCGGACGCTGTTCTACCAGGTGATGAACGAGAACTGGCGCTCCGACCAGGTGCGCCGCCACACGCTCGGGGCGCCGGTGGAGCACGACGAGGTGGTCTACGAAGAGCCCGACAGCGGATTCTGGGTCGATCTCGGCGAAGCCTCGTCGAAACGCTACATCGTCATCTCCACCGGCGACCAGGTCACCAACGAGTCGTACGTGCTCGCTTCCGACGACCCGCGCGGAGAGCTCCTGCTCGTCGCCGCGCGGCGCGTCGGCCACGAATACCACATCGACCACCAGGGCGACCGGTTCGTCGTCCGCAGCAACGACAAGCACAGGAACTTCCGTCTCGCGACGGCACCGGAGAACGACTTCAGCGAGTCCGCGTGGACCACGCTGATCGAAGGCGCCGACGACACCTACCTTCTCGGCTTCACGTGCTTCGACCGCTGGATCGCCGTCGAGGAGCGGGTGGCCGGCATCGACCAGGTGCGCATCCTGGACCGGGAGGGGGGAGAACGCCGCGTCGCCTTTCCCGAAAGCGTCTACAGCGTTGGATTCGGGGCCAATGCCGAGTACGGCACCGATATGGTCCGTCTGTCGTACGCGTCCATGGTCACGCCCGACACGGTGTACGACTACGACATGGGCACCGGCGATCTTGCTGTCAGGAAGGTCCGCGAGATACCGAGCGGCTACGACCCGGATTTCTACCGCACGTACCGCATTTCGGCGCCCGCCCGGGACGGCGCATCGGTGCCCGTTTCCATCGTCCACCGGAAAGACACGCCCACGGACGGCAGCGCGCCGGTCTACCTCTACGGCTACGGGGCGTACGGCCACGCCATCGACCCGTCGTTCTCCACCAGCCGGATCTCGATCCTCGACCGCGGCTTCGTCTTCGCCATCGCGCACATCCGCGGCGGCACGGAACTCGGGCGCGACTGGTACGAGCAGGGCAAGCTCAAGCAGAGGACCAACACCTTCAACGACTTCGTCGATGTCGCGCGGCACCTCATCGGCGAAGGCCTGGCGAAGGCCGGCCGCATCGTGATCCGGGGCGGCAGCGCCGGCGGCGAACTCATGGGCGCGGTCGTGAACCAGGCGCCGGAACTCTGGGGCGCCGTCGCCGCGCACGTGCCCTTCGTCGATGTCCTCAACACCATGCTCGACGAGTCGCTGCCGCTGACTCCCGGCGAGTGGCCCGAGTGGGGCAACCCGATCACGGACAGGGACGCGTTCGAATTGATCCGCTCCTATTCGCCCTACGATCAACTCGCCCCGGGAGACTATCCGCCGATGCTCGTCACCGGCGGCCTGAACGACCCCAGGGTGACGTACTGGGAGCCGGCCAAGTACGTCGCGAAGCTCAGGACCCTGAAGACGGACGACGATCCCCTGGTGCTGAAGACCAACATGGGTGCCGGCCACGGCGGCAAATCGGGACGCTACGACGCGCTGTACGAGGTCGCGGAAGAGTACACGTTCTTCCTCGTCGCCCTGGGCATGACCGGCGGGTAAACTGCATTTCCATGCCACACACAGGCAGCAGTTCTGACGTGCTTGGTGCCTACTTCTGGCAGGTCGACCTTGTCAACAAGTTACGGTTTGCAGCGCGGGAATAGATTCGTCCCCTCGGCTTGTCGATTAGCGTCTTGTCCCGAAAATCATCCATGAGTTTCGCATCGCCCGTATAGAGAAGCCGCGCACCGCTGGCTCTTGCGAGCGCTACCACATGCGCGTCATTGGATCGTAGACGGCCGCTATTTCGCAGCTGCAGTAGATCGTCACCAAAACGCTCAATAGGTATGCGCTTCGCTTTGCCCGCACGAACATACTCCCGAAGCCTGACCTTTGCCGATCCGACGATTTCTTGGCGAAACGTTGCCTCAGTGGCGTACACGACCAATCCCCAGCCCCTATCAAGCCACCTACGAATAGGTGCGGAGTCATCGTCGGCCGGGTCGCCAAGGAACCTTCCAATCCGATCTGCGTCTACGATAATGCACATGGGTGTCGGAGTGCGCCTATTCAGAGAATCCGAGGAGTTGATCCGTCTCCCGCGCAAAAAACTCTCGATATTCTTCGGGCGCTCCCCTCAGATTTCCCTCTTTGTCCAAAGTCATGTTGTGAATCTTCACTGCATTCCCCTTTGGCTCAAAATAGATCATCGATACTTCATCAGGTTTCAGGATTCCCTTCCTAACGGAAATGCGAACCCGATCGATGATGTAGTCGCTATGAGTTTCGATCAGGAAGTGGTTGCCGCGACGCTTGAACGACTCCACGAACAGGCTAGCAAGCTCTGCTTGACCGCGCGGGTGCAGGTGGACCTCTGGCTGCTGCAGAAGGAACACACGTCCCCCTCTCCCGCGTCGAAACGACCCCGAACGGCGACCTGGTTCTTCGGCAGCCATGACATCGACCAGAATCGGAAGACTCTGACTAACGCCATAGCCCACATCCATAATGTTGGCGTGCGAGCCAGACCGCACCTTCACTTGCAACTGAAATGGGTCGCTCATCTGCTTGCCGTGACGTTTGACCTTGATATCCGAAAACAATCCGGACTGTCGGCCGAACTCAACCAGATTACCGTGCAGAGCATCCCAATGGCTCTTTGCGGTGTGGTCCAACCGCATCATCAACATCGGAATGTGTTCCCCGTCTGGCGACGCCGTCTCACGAACCGGGTCGTAGGTACGCTTGGGCTTTGAGCGAAGCGGCGCAACGGGAATCAGATCAGGAAGATGCGGCCAAAGTTCAAGACCCCGAGTTGAACGGGCCCTGCGCGATTCAGCTTGGTTGTCCAAGAGCCCCTCAAGGTAGTCTACGATGGGTTTCGTACCAGTATCCCAACGGCGCAGTAGCAACTCCCCTTCGCCAAGGACATCGAACAAAAATACCGCGTTCATGAACGGGATTTCGGTCTCTACTTCATGGTTCGGAATACGAAGGATGGTCTCTCCTTCGGCACCGCGACGCGCCTCTAGAAAAGACTCAGCGTCGAACTGCCATCGGAATGATGAAACAACAGGTTGTGATCCTTGTTCCGCGAACGTGGCCAACAAACGACACGGCACTTGGCTACCCCGGCGTACCGGCGTAGTGACAAATCCCAGCTGGAACCGGTTGATACGACCGCTAGGCCCACGCCTTGATCGAACGATGTCGCGAAAGGACCCCAAGAAGAAGGGTTCTTCGTTGAAATCCGGGCGCCCAACGAAATCCATCTCGGACAACACACGATGCAACACGCTGTAGCAACCCAGGAAAGTGGACTTGCCGGTGCTATTCTCGCCAACAAGAAGCGTGATCGGCCGGAGAATTCCGCGCTGCACACCCTCAAAGCAGCGCACATCTCTCAAAACCATTTCTCTTACATCGCGCATTGCGTTGTTTCTCCCAGAATCGAGTCGCGTCACGAACGATCTCAATGCGAACATCGCCAGCTATCGACGGGACAGAATAGCCTACAACTCAATGCGTTTCCCCGCTCGCTGGGCACGATGCTGGCACTCGTCAGCCCTCAGCAGAATAGCCAACCAACCATAGTGCTGTTCGCTACACTCGCTACATGCTCAACCCACGCTCAAACCGAATTCTGGGGGATGACGCTACGGCCTTTCACCCGGGGGTTGACGCCTGGTTCGCATCCCGGTTCGAGGCGCCGACCGACGTCCAGGCGCGAAGCTGGCCAAGGATCGCCGCCGGACAGCACCTCGTCATCACCGCGCCGACCGGAAGCGGCAAGACGCTGACCGCCTTCCTGTGGGCGCTCAACGCCTTCGCCACCGGCGCGTCGCCGACCGGCGCGACGCGGGTGCTCTACGTCTCCCCGTTGAAAGCCCTGAACAACGACATCCAGCGCAACCTGACGGAACCGTTGCGTGAGCTTCGCCACACCTTCGAAGACCGTGGCGAGACGTTCCCCAATGTGCGCGCCGCGACACGCAGCGGCGACACTCCCCAGGGGGAACGCCAACGCCTGTTGCGCCGGCCGCCGGAAATCCTCATCACCACGCCGGAGAGCCTGCTGCTGCTCCTCACGACAACGCGGGGCAGGCAGGCCCTGTCGACGGTAGAGACCGTGATCACGGACGAGATTCACTCCATCCTCGACAACCGGCGCGGCGCATCCCTGATGACGAGCCTCGAGCGGCTGGTCGAGATCGCGGGCGAGTTCCAGCGCATCGCGCTGTCGGCGACGGTGCGGCCCCTCGAAGCCGTCGCGCGTTTCGTCGGCGGCAGCGACGAGCACGGCCGGCCGCGCGAGGTCGGCACGGTGTGCTCGGCGACGGACAAGCGGATCGACCTGGCCGTCCGGTTCCCCGAGGCGGCCCGCTACGCCGCGGAGAACGGCAAAAAGGTCTGGGAGCCGCTGTCCGACGTGTTCCGGGACGTGATCGATGCGAACCGCTCAACGCTCATCTTCGCCAACAGCCGCCGATTGACGGAGAAGATCACCCTGAAGCTGAACGACGACGCGGTGAGCCCGATCGCGTATGCCCATCACGGGTCCCTGTCGCGGGAGGTCCGAACCGAGGTCGAACGCCGCTTCAAGGACGGCGAGCTGAAAGCCATCGTCGCGACCAATTCGCTGGAGATGGGAATCGACATCGGCGACCTGGACCAGGTCGTGCTGGTGCAGTCTCCTCCCTCCCTCGCCGCCTCCCTGCAGCGCATCGGACGCGCCGGGCACAACGTCGGCGACACGAGCAGGGGAGCGCTGTTTCCCACCCATGCGCGGGACTTCCTCGAGGCCGCCGCCATCGCGAACGCGGTGCGGGGGCGCGACATCGAGCCGCTGGACGCCATATCGAACCCGCTGGATGTGTTGGCGCAGGTCCTGGTGTCGATGACCGCATCGGAGACGCGCACCGTCGAGGGGGCGTACCGGACGATCCGCCGCGCCGGTCCGTACGCTTCGCTGGATCGCCGGCAGTTCGACCTGGTCGTCGAGATGCTCGCCGGGCGCTATGCCGGCACCCGCATACGCGACCTTAAGCCCCGCGTCGCCTTCGACAGGACCCGCGACACCCTGAAAGCGCGCAAGAGCGCCGTTCTCGCCCTGTACAACGCGGGCGGAACGATCCCCGACCGGGGCTATTACCAGCTCCGCCACGCGGAGTCGGGCGCCCTCATAGGAGAACTCGACGAGGAGTTCGTCTGGGAAGCGACCATCGGCCAGAACTTCACCCTCGGCACCCAGAACTGGCGCATCGAACGCATCACGCACAACGATGTACTGGTCAGGTCGGCCGAGCCCGGCGCCACCGCGCCGCCGTTCTGGCGCGCCGAGAACATTGAGCGCAGCTTCTACTTCTCCCAGCGCGTCGGAGACTTCCTGGAGTACGCGAACGGACTGCTGGCCGCCAGCGCGGAAGACGAACTCGAGCGCCATCTGCGCGACGAACTCGCCTTCGAAGCCATCGCGGCCGAGGAACTGCGCGACTACCTGGCGCGCCAGCGCGAGGCGTCGGGCCGGGACCTTCCGCACCGGCATCACCTGCTGGTAGAACACATCCGCACGGGGCCGGGGGGCTATGCGGGACCGGACAGGAACCAGCAGATCGTCCTGCATACGTCATGGGGCGGCCGCGTGAACCGACCGGTCGCACTCGCCATGGAAGCCGCCTGGCACCAGCGCTTCGACACCGAAGCCGACATTCATGCCGACAACTACGCCATCGTCGCGCAGGTCCAGGAGGGGGTCGACCCGGACGCACTGCTCTCGCTCGTGACGTCCGCCAACTTCGAAGCATTGCTCCGGCAGTCCCTGGAGGGCAGCGGCTTCTTCGGGGCGCGGTTTCGCGAGTGCGCGGGCCGCGCCCTGCTGTTGACGCGCCAGCGATTCAATCAGCGCATGCCGCTGTGGCTGACTCGCATGCAGGCGAAGAAACTCCTCACCGCCATCCGGCGGCTCGACAACTTCCCCGTGCTGCTCGAGACCTGGCGCACCTGCCTCAACGACGAGTTCGACATGCCCGCCGCGCGCGAGGCGCTGGCCGACCTCGAGACCGGCGCGATCGCCACCTCGATCACCGAGACATCCGCGCCCACGCCGTTCGCCGCCGGCATCGCGTACGACCAGGTGAACCGGTACATGTACGCGGACGACACGCCGGAACGGCGCGGCCCATCGGCGCTCTCCGAGGAGCTGATCCGCCAGGCCGTGCACGACCAGCGGCTGCGACCGAGCATCGCGCCGGGCGTGATCGCCGACTTCGAGTCGAAGGCGCAGCGCACGGCGTCGGGCTACGCGCCGCAGGATGCCGAGGACCTGGCGGAGTGGGTGAAGGAGCGTGTGCTGATACCCGCAGGGGAACTTTCGACCCTGCTGGCGACCGCGACCTGGGACGCGCCGGACGACGTCACCCGTATCGCGCGGGGGAGCGGGGCCTGGCTCGTCCATGACGAAGATGCCGCGCACATTGAACGCACGCTGTTGGGCAGGACCGGCACGCCGGCAGGTCGCGACGATCCCAGGGACGCCTTGCAGTTGTTCACGGAGTTCATCCGTTTCTACGGTCCACGCACCCGGGAGGAGTTGCGTGCCCTGTTCCCCATCGAACCGGACGCGCTCGACAGGATCCTCGCGTCGCTGGTGGACTCGGAAACCCTCGTCGAAGGACCCCTGGTCGATGGGTCCGAAGCCAGCCGGTTCTGCGATGCGGAAAACCTCGAAACCCTCATTCGCTTCCAGCGCGCCGCCCGGCGCGCGGCGGTCGAACCGCAACCGGTTCGCATGCTGCCCGCGTTCATCGCCGCGTGGCAGCGCGTGGGCGCCAGGGCGTCGGAGAGTCGGATGCTCGACATCGCGGAACAGCTTCGGGGCTTCGTGGCACCGCTGCCCTTCTGGCTGGAAGACGCCTGGCGCTCGCGACTCGCCGGCTTCGAACCCGAGATGCTCTCCTCCGCTCTCGCGACCTGCGGTCTGGCCTGGCGCGGAGCCGGCCGGGAGCGCATCACGTTCGGCTTCGAGGACGAACTGGACGCGCTGGCGCCACCCGCCGCGGCGACGACCAAGATCACGTCGCTGTTCATGGACACCGCCGCCCGGTACACCTTCGCGCAACTGATGGATGCCTCGGACATGGACGCGGAAGCGTTCAACGCCCTGTTCTGGGACGCGGTCTGGGCCGGACAGGTCGTCTCCGACGGCGTGCTGCCCCTGAAGACAGGCGCGGCGCAGCGCTTTCGGCTGACCGGCGGGGTCCAGAACCGGCGCCAGGCGCCCAGCGCGTCCGACAGGCGTATCGCCCGCGCGCGGGCGCGCCGCGTCGCGCAGGGGTGGCCGGGGAACTGGATGCTCGCGAGCACGGAGCCACCGTCCGGGGAGGGGGCGGTACCGGATGCCATGGAAGCACTCGAGACCGCCAAGGACCTGGGCCGCGTCCTGCTCGACCGGTACGGCATCGCGAACCGGGACATCGCGGCCCGGGAAGGCGGCGTATTCCGCTGGCGCGACCTGTTTCGCGCGCTGCGCGTCATGGAACTTTCCGGCGAGGTGGCGACGGGCCTCTTCTTCGAGGACCTGGCCGGCCCCCAGTTCGCCCTCCCAGGCGCGGTACGCGAACTGGCACGCCTCACCACCGACCGTCCGGCGACGTTCTGGGTCAACGCGGTCGACCCGATCGCTCCCACCGGTCTCGGACTCGACTGGGAAGAACTTCCCCAGCGCCGCGTCCAGAACTACCTGGGGTTTCACGCGGGCGAACTGGCTTTCGTCGTCGAGAACGGGGGCAGACGGCTGCGCATCCACCTTGCGCCCGACGATCCGGGGATTGACGCTCTCGCCATCGATCTGGAACCGATCCTCCACGGACATCGACGCGTCGCGATCGAGACCATCAACGACCTGCCCGCCCGGCAGAGCCCGTACCTCGAAGCGCTCGACAGGCACCTCGAACTGGCGCGCGATCACCGGGGCATTTACTTGCAGCGGCGGATCTAGCCCCGACTCCCGCGCCATGTGCGGGACAGCCTTTACATGGACGCCGGACTCGCCTTGCAGTAGTGGTCGATGAACCGCTGGTGGTCG
>JAPOYI010000115.1 GCA_026706665.1 Gammaproteobacteria bacterium
CCATCGAGGAGTGGGCCGACGAGAGCCTCTACTTCTACGAGATGACCATGCGCCTGACGTGGGAGCACAACCTCGCCGCCGCGCTCGAGGAGTTCGCGCAGTCGCTGCCAGGCGTCCCGAAGCCGCAACTCAAGTCTCTGATCGTGCGGGCGGCCACGCAGCTGACCGAGGCGCAGGGCGTTGGGCGCAAGCCGAGAGAGCGGGTCGTGGCGGACGTGGAACGCCATTTTGGCGCACTTGATGCCCTGCTCGACGGGCGTGCGTGGCTCGCCAGCGAGGCACTGTCGATCGCGGATCTCGCCGTGGTCGCGCAGGTGAACGCGCTGCGTTATGCGCGAGAGGCCGAATCCGCGCTTGGCCGAACGAACCATGTCATTGGCTGGATGGACCGCCTCGACGAGGTGGCGCCCCGTTAGAGGGCTCCGGACGCATGCGACGCGAGGTGGTCATGATCGACGTGCCGGTGTGCATCGTCGGATGCGGCCCGATCGGGCTGGCCGGCGCGCTGCTGCTCTCGAAGTTCGGCATCGATTCGCTGCTCGTCGAGAAGCGCGGCGAGGTCAACACGCATCCGCGCTCGAGATTCGTGGACACCAACACCATGGAACTCATGCGGCTGCTCGGGCTGGAGAAGGCGGTCGAAGAGACCGGGCTCGGACCGGACTGGACGGAGTACAACCGCTGGTTCAGCGCCCTGACCGAGGAGCAGATCGCGGCGATTCCGAGTCCGACGTTTCACACCGTGCCGAGAAGCACCAGTCCTGCGATGCCGGTCATGACCTGCCAGGACTACGTGGAGAACGTGCTGTTGGGCGCGGCCCGCGCCAGCGGGCGCATCGAACTCCGCTACCGGACCGAGGCCATCGACGTGACCCAGGACGAGGACGGCGCCACGGTGGTCGTCCGGGATCTCCTGTCGGGTGAGCAGAGCGCCGTTCGCGCCGACTACGTGCTCGGCACCGACGGCCCGCACAGCTTCGTGCGCGAGGCGATCGGCAGCGCGCTGGAAGCGGTGCCGCTGCCGATGTTCCTGCAGGACGTGATCTTCGAGGCCGATCTGTCCGGGTACGTCGAAGGACGCAAGGGCGGACTGCTGTACAACGCGACCCCGCGCGGCATGCTGGTGTTCCAGCCCCTGAACGGCGTCACGCGCTGGCGCTGCCAGATCGCCACCGAACAGCTGCTCCCCGACGATGAGACTGTCGACCGCATACGGGAAGCCGTCGGCACCGACGAAGACGTGCCCATCGGCATCGCCAGCACCGGCCTTTGGCAGCCGACGCCGGGCTGCGTGGACGCCCTGGGCCGCGGCCGGGTGTTCCTCGCCGGCGACGCAGCGCACGTTGCGGTGCCCACGGGCGGCATGGGCAACAACATCGGCTTTGCCGGCATCCGCAATCTGGCCTGGAAGATGGCCTATGTCCTGAAGGGGCATTCGCCGCCGGAGATTCTCGACACCTACCAGGTCGAGCACCGGCCCTGCGCGCTGGCGCGCATCGCCACGGGGGTCGACACCACCCAACGCATGGCGAAGATATTCTTCGCCTTCTACGCGGGACAGGACACGTCGGAGGCCGTCGGCGAGACCCGGCAGTACGCCGACTACGACGGCGTGCTGCTCGGGTTCGAAATGGCGTCCGGGCTGATCGCGGAGAGTCCCGGGCCGCCGCCGGCCGTGGACAATCCGACCATCGACTTCGTGCCGGCCGTGCGCGCGGGCCGACGCGCCCCGCACGTCTGGGTGGACGCCCGGCAGAGGCGGTCGGTGCTCGACTGGTTCGGCATGGAATACGTGCTGGTCGGGGGCGCATCCGTCGCCACCGACCGCTGGCGCGGCGCGGTCGACCGGGTGGCGGAGGGCACCGGCTTCCCGGTGTGCTGGGAGCAGTTGCCCGTGCCGGAAGCCGCGCCCTACGATCCGGACGGCCTGGCGCTGGTCCGGCCGGACGGCATCGTCGCCGACTGCTGGCGGGACGCCGACGTCACGGACGGCGAGGCGGAACAGCGTCTGCGAAACCGGCTCCCCTTGCGATGACCATGGCCGGATACCCGGATCCTCCCGGCGGCAATCCAGTGTGGTCCGAGCGCTGCGCGGGCGGGGCGGAAGACCGTCCCCGCCAGGGTTCGGTGACCTCGTTGGTTGTCCGGGCCCGACTCGCCGTCACGCCTCCGGCGTGAACGCCACGGGCATCCGGATCACCGCGTTGAACCAGATGCTTGGCAGCATCGCGAGCTCGCCGTCCGGGCGGATGTCGGGGATGCGCGTCACGACCTCTTTCAGAAGCGCGGCGAGCTGGTAGCGCGCGAGCCGCGCGCCGAGGCAGAAGTGCGGCCCCGAGCCGAACGCCAGGTGGCGGCCGGCGTTTCCGCGCGTGATGTCGAACCGGTGCGGGTCCGGGAACATCGCCGGATCCCGGTTCGCCGCCGGGTAGGAAAGGTAGATCTTGTCGCCCTTCGCGATCTTCCGTCCGCCGATTTCGGTGTCCGCCATCGCCGTGCGGCGGAACTTGACGACCGGCGGAGAATGCCGCAGCACTTCCTCGATGGCGTTCGGCAGGTACCGGTCGACGTCGCCCAGGAGCAGTTCGTACTGGTCGGGATGCTCGTTCATCAGGCGCACGAAATGGACTGCCGTGCCGCGCGTGGTTTCGTGCCCGGCGATCGAGAGCGCGACCACGAACATCTCGATGACCGGCTCGTCGAGCTTCTCGCCATCCACCTCGCCGTGCACGAGGCGGCTCAGCATTGACTCGTCCGGGTTCGCCCTTTTTTCCTCGGCGAGTTCGCGCGCGATCTGGAACAGGGCGCGCGGCGCGGAGTTGGCCCGGTCGGCGCGCGCCGGATTCTCCGTGTCGGCCGACTGGTTGCCGAGCGTGAAGACCGTCTCCCGGAGCCGGTCCGGCACGCCGAGCAGCTTGCAGAACGTATACACGGGGAGCCTGGATGCCACATCGAAGACGAATTCGCATTTCCCCGCGCCGGCCACCGAGTCGACGATGGCCCGGGCGACGCGGTCGATCTCGGGATGGAACGCCGCCAGCTCCCCCGGCGCGAACGGCGGCATGACCAGCTTTTTCACCGCCATGTGTTTCGCGGGCTCCATGCCCATCATGTTGGCCCGCTGCATCGCGAGCTGCGGCGGTTCGAGATCCCAGATGATCGGGCCGCCCTCGTGCGACGAGAACAGTTCCTGGTTGCGCGACACGTCGACGATGTCCTGGTAGCGGGTCAGGACCCAGAAGCCCCGGGTC
Organism: Gammaproteobacteria bacterium; assembly: GCA_026706665.1. GTDB lineage: Bacteria > Pseudomonadota > Gammaproteobacteria > Pseudomonadales > Azotimanducaceae > VXNE01. Next base: position 3,252 of record JAPOYI010000115.1, read on the forward strand.
AGCGACGCTCCGGGCATCGGGCTCTCGTAGCCGTCGGCGGGCGGATTCCAGTGCACCGGATCCGTTTTCCGCCACGCGTCGAACAACTCGTGCGGCGGGCCGCCGCACGCGGGAATCAGCGCTGGATCGATGAGGTTGTCGGCAAGGGACATGGTGCGCCTCCTTCGGCTGTCTGAATGGACTCTATCGTTCGGGAAGCGCCGGCGCCAGGTCACCGCGCTTGGGCGATGCGCCCCTGCGGGTGCCGCGAAAGCGCGGGACAGCGCGCCTCGGCGTTCGGTAGACTGTCCCGCGTCCGAGGGGTTGGCGCCCCGGAACAGGAGACGTGCATGCGCGCGGCCCCACGAATCGGGAGCGGCGCAATGCGGAAGTGGGTGGGAATAACGCAGCCGTGTGCGCGAGCCAGACCAACGCGCTGAGCAGGCGGGCGATCATTGCGCTGTCGCTGCCGGCGCTGCCCATGTACGCCCTGATGGTGCCGCTCGCCGTATTCCTGCCGGCCTACTACGCGGAAAGCCTCGGGATCGGCATGGCCGCGGCGGGTACGATCTTCGCGCTCGGCCGGGTCTTCGACGTGGTGACCGATCCCTTCGCGGGCGTGATGATGGATCGCTTGCAGCACCTCGTTCGACGCCAATGGTGGCTGGGCATAGGCGCCGTCCCGATCGCGCTTGCGGTCGTCAACCTGTTCTTCGTCGCCGGCGACGTCTCGACGGGCCGCCTCTTCTTCTGGCTGCTGTGTCTCTACCTCGGGTGGACCCTGATGAGCGTCGCGCTGTTCAGTTGGGCGGCCGAGACGTCCCACGACTACCACGAGCGTTCCCGGGTCATGGCTGGCATACAGGCCGCCAACAGCCTCGGGTCGGTGCTGGTGCTCGTGCTTCCCGTAGCGGTCGAGTGGCTCGGAGCGGCGGGCGAGGTCGGCGAACTTCGAGTGCGGTCGATGGGAACCTTGATTCTCCTCGCCTTGCCGGTTTCCGTCTTCCTCGCCCTGCGATTCGGGCCCCCGTCCCGGACCCGGGCGGAACGCGCGACGCGGATTCCGTTCTGGCAAGGCGTCGGGATCGCGGCCCGCAGTAGTGCGCTTCGGCGATTGCTGGCGGCGGACTTCGCGATCGGTCTCAGCCTGGGGATTGGAACATCGATGGCCGTGTTCTTCATCGAAATCGTGCTTGGCCATCCGGGCAGGGCGGGAACGATCCAACTGCTTTCGCTGCTCGTGGGACTGGTTTTTGTTCCGTTGTGGGTGGTATTCGCCAGACGCTTCGAGAAGCATCGGGCGCTCGGCGTCACCGCCATCCTGTCCGGGTTCGGCGGACTGTTCGCCCTGTGGGTCCCGGCCGGGAACTTCGCCCTGTACCTGGTCGGATCCCTCGTGCTCGCCATGGGCATCGGCGGCATGCAGTTCCTGCCGCGCGCGATCATGGCGGATGTGCTGGACCATGACCGGGTCGAATCGGGCGAGGAAAGGGCCGGCCTCTATTACGCTTTCCTCACGACGACGCTGAAGGTTGGCCTGGGGGCGGGCATAGCGGTGGCTTTCTATCTGGCCGATCTGGGCGGCTTCGACCCGGGAGCGGCTCGGGCCACCGGCGAGGGGGTGCACATCGTGCGGTACATCACTGGCGTCTCGTCCGTTGTCATGGCACTGGCCTGTCTGCTCGCGATCTGGCGATTTCCGCTGGACAGGGAAGCGCAGGCAACGCTCCGCCGAGCGCTGCAAGGTTCGAATCAGGTCACCCGTCCTCCGCGGTGAGCGCGCAGGGCGCATGAATGAGCTGCCCGCGACCAGGGTGCTTGATGGCGAACCCGTCCACGCCCCCGGGGGAGGGGGTGGGGAGGGAAGGGGAGGGGAGGAGAGGAGTGGGTCGCGTATGCCCGGCAGACCTGAACGCGTCGCCGCGCGGGCCGAAGGATTCGGTCAGCCGGGCTGTCCCGGCGCGTCGAATACGCGCAAGTTGATCACGCTGTCGATGGCGCCGATTCGCTCGGTCATCGATGGGGTCGGCGGCTGCTCGATATCGATCAGGTTGTAGGCGACGTTCTCGCGGCTCTTGTTGATCATGTCGATCACGTTGACGTTGTCGTCGGCCAGCACCGAGAGGACCTTTCCAAGGGTGCCCGCCACGTTGCGATTGGCCACCGCCAGCCGGTATCCGAAGCTGAGTTCAAGGTTGACGTCCGGGAAGTTGACGGAGTTCCCGATGTTGCCGAAGCTCAAGAAATCCCGCAGTTGTTCCGCCGCCATCACGGCGCAGTTCTCTTCGGCCTCGACCGTGCTCGCCCCGAGATGGGGCGTGGCGTGGGCGTTGTGAAGCTTCGCGAGCTTCGTGCTGGGGAAGTCGGAGAAGTACGCGGAGAGCGTTCCGTCAACCAGCGCAGCCGCGATGGCGTCTTCGTCGACGACTTCCTGGCGCGCGAAGTTGAGCAGGACGGCGCCGCGCCGGAATGCGCGCAACGCGTCGGCATTGATCAGACCCCGTGTCGTCGGTAGAGACGGGATGTGCACGGTCACGTAGTCCGACTGGCTGAACAGGCTCCGCGCATCTTCCATGCGCTGGATTTCGCTGGGAATGCGCCAGGCCGCGTCGACCGAAAGGGCCGGATCGAATCCGATCACGCGCATGCCCAGGTCGAGCGCGGCGCGGGCGACCTGCGAGCCAACGTTGCCCAGGCCGAGGACGCCCAATGTCCGGGCGAAGAGTTCCTGTCCCTTGAAGCGTTTTTTCTCCCCTTCCACCAGTTCGCGCATCGTCCGGTCGTCGGCGATGTTCGACAGGGTCTTCACGTAGTCCATGCCGCCTATCACATCGCGGGAACCGAGCAGGAGCGCGGCGATGGTCAGTTCCTTGACGGAGTTTGCGTTCGCGCCGGGGGTGTTGAAGACGACCACGCCCCGCTCCGTGCAGTCCTGGACGGGAATGTTGTTAACGCCGGCTCCGGCGCGTGCGACGGCACGGAGTCCCTGACCGAGGTCGGCGGGCGTCAGGACATGGCTGCGCAGCAGTATCGCGTCCGGGGCCGCGACTTCGGTGCCGACCCGGAACGCGTCGGCCGGAAAAAGCTCGAGCCCCCGCGCAGCGATCTGGTTGTAGGTCTTGACCCTGTACATTGCGATGATGGGAAATCAAAGAGGCCCTTCGGCGGCAGGGCAGAAAAGCAACGCGAGGGGAAGTCCCTCGCATCAGAAAGAACTATTAGATCATCGTTACCGGCGGCCTTTCAATGCCGCCTCGAGTTCCGCGACGATCAGGCTGGCGCTGTCCGGCGCCTGGAACCCTTCCAGCCGCGCTTGCCAGGAAGCGGAATCACTGTGCAGCGCATTGACCCTTTCCACCAGCACTTCGGGGGTCAGGTCGGGTTCCCGGACGACCATGCTGAAACCTCGAGACTCCGCATAGGCGGCGTTCTCGATCTGGTCGCCCCGGCTCGCGGACGCCGGAAGCGGGACCAGCAGGTTCGGCTTCCGCAGGACGAGCAGCTCGCAGAGCGAGTTCGCGCCGGCGCGGGACACGACCAGGTCCGCCGCGGCGAGCACGTCGCCCCAGTCGTCCCCGATGAAGTCCCGCTGCTCGTATCCCGGAATGCCGAAGCAAGAGTCATCGATCTTGCCCGCGCCGCATACGTGCAGAACGTCGAACGTTCCCGTCAGGGCCGACACCGATTCACGGACGATGAGATTCAGGCGTTCTGCGCCCAGGCTGCCTCCGACAACGGCGAGAATCGGCCGTTCGCCGGAGAAACCGGCTGCCTGCAGTCCCCGCTCGCGGTCGCCTTGCACGAGGGATGGGCGCACGGGCGTGCCCGTGTGGATCACTCGCCTCGCATTGATGCGCGTGGCGTCGAAGTTGACGCAGAGGGATGCAATGAAGGGCAGGCTCAGCCGGTTGGCGAGTCCGGGGGAAAGATCGGACTCGTGCGCCACCACCGGGATTCCTCGCAGCCACGCGGCCACCACCACGGGAAACGCGACGAATCCGCCCTTCGAGAAGACCACATGCGGCCGAACCCGGCCGAGTATCCCGAATGCCTGAAGCATGGAGAGTGGAACCCGGAACGCATCGACGAGGTTTTCGATGGACCAGTAACGGCGCAACTTTCCCGGCCTCACGCCGAAGTAACGGACCCCGGCAGTTGTCACGAGCCGTTCTTCCAGCCCCGAATCGGAGCCGATGAAGGTGACTTCCCAGCCCCGCGCCTGCAGTGCTTCGACGACGGGCAACGTCGGTACGACGTGGCCGGCGCTGCCGCCGCCGGTGACGACCGCCCGAATCAAAGTCCAAGCACCTGCTTGACGAAAGGAACCGTCACCCGGCGTTGGGCGGACAGGGACTCGACATCGATGGTCTCGAGCAGGCTGAGCAGATCCTTGAGATCGCGACCGGTGCGGCGCAGGAGAAACGACACCACACTTTCATCCAGATCGAAACCACGATCGCTGGCGGTGCGCCGGAGCACGGCGGCCGCCGCCTCGTCGTCTGGTGGCGAGATCTCGAAACATGCCGCCGAACGCAGGCGGGAAGCGAGGTCGGGAAGTGCGAAACGCAACTGCGCGGGCGGCTTGCGCGCCGTCATGACGAGCGCAAGGCCGCGCTCGAACCTGTTGTCGTAAAGGCGCAGCAATGACTCCTCGGGTGGATGATCGCCGATCCACGCGTGGATATCGTCGATCAGCACCCGTTCGAAGACTTCGTAGCCATCCGCCGCTGGAAGCTCCGTCGCGGGGACGAACGCCCCGCCTGTCTCGTGGGAGACGGCCTGCAGCAAGTGGCTCTTCCCCGCCCCGGAACGTCCCCAGACCCAGGCGCAAGAGAAACCGTCGACGGGCCGGAACACGCTCTCGACCAGCTCGGTATTGCCGCCAACCAGGAAACGGTCAAGCGTGAACCGCTCCCGGAGCGTGAACGCCATTGGCACTTGCCGGGCCTCCCGGCCAGCCGTTCGGCGGACCAAGGGCACCTACCCCCTTTCCTGGAGCGCGCGGCGACCCCAGGTATAGACGTAGTCAACGCCCGAAGACACGCCGAGCGTGGCGACGACCACGAAGCCCCAGGGATCCAGCATGGCAAGCGCAAACCCGGACAACGGTCCTGCGTCGACCAGCCCGATCAATACCAGTATCAGCATGGTGATCTGCATCGCGGTGTTCAGCTTGCTGATGAAGCTCGGGTTCGGCTCGATTCTCTCGAATATGAGCCGATATGCCCCGGCGCCAAGCATGATGATGACGTCCCGCGAAATGACCACGGCCGCGAGCCAGAGCGGTACGTGGGCCTGCGAGACGAGGATCACGAACATCGTGCTGACCAGCAGCTTGTCCGCCAGCGGGTCCGCGTACGCACCGAAGGAACTCGCCCAGCAAAACCGGCGCGCCAGGGCACCGTCGAGCGCGTCGCTCAGGCCCGCTATCGCCATGAGAACAAGGCTCGCCAGGTAGCGCTCTTCCAGTAACAGCCACGCTGTCGGCACGATCAACACGATACGCGCGAGCGTGATGATGTTCGGAATACTGCGAAGCATCAGCTCTTGCCGCTCCACAACAGCATGAGCGGCGCAGTGGACGCGTCTTCGATCACGTCGCCACGGTTGGGGTCGCGCAGACCGGGTATCGCCGGAAGGCGTCTGAACGCGCCGTCTTTCGACAGGAGTTCGGCAAGGCGCTCGGCAGTGGTTCGGGTTACGACCCGAAGTGTCAGCGTCTCCTGCCCGGCCGCGGTGAGATGCACGCGCTCGATGTACTCGAGGTTCGAGAGATAGCGCATCAGGTCAGCGTAGCGCCCGATGGAACCTGCCCCCCGCACGGCAATCTCGATCGCCGTTGCGTCACGGCCGAAAACGGCGAGGCGCTGCATCAACTCGTCGGCGACCTCGTCCATCGCCTGAGCGGCGCCCGCCTCGACGTCTTCGACGGAATAGCTGAACGCGCGTGGCTCGTTGTCGATCCACAACTCCCAGTCCGTTCGCCATTCGTCATCGGCGATTCGAGCCGCTCGTCCGACGAGCACCACCTCCGCGCCATATCGGCGCGAAGCGGCGTCCAGGGTGTAGGCGAACCCGTCCCAAACGGCCGGCGGAGAGATCAGTTCCCTGTCCTCCAGATCCATCAATGGCAGCCTCAGCGGCACACCGCGTTGCCGGCTTCGCTGGCGCAGGCTATCGGCCAGCGGGTGATCCGAGCCGCTGTCCAGAACACGGATGGGACCGTCTTCCCGAATCGCGAGCCAGGCAAGCACGCGCGGCCGATCGGCACTCCAGATGGGGAGTGACGCCTCGGCAACCAGGTCCTGTATCGCCTGGGGCTCGAAACTGACCTGGAGCCGCTGATCGGCATCGTTCCCGTCCTGCACGAAACGGTATTGCACGTAGTAGAGCTCCGGAGCGTTGAGCGCATCGACGATGGGTTGCGACATGGGTACGTTCTTGAGGCCGGTCATTCTCATCAGCATCTCGCGCAACGCGGACCTGGCGGCGCCGCGCTGGTTGGCCCCGGTCCGGGATTCCGCGGTCACCTCGACCTCGTACAGCCAGTCGACGATCTCGCCGCAAGCGGGAGTGCCGCACCAGAGTGCCGTCGAAAAGGCGATAGCTGGGGGCAACCGTCGGTATCTCCCGTTGCTGAACCACGACGCAACCGTCCTTCGCGGAGGTGACAGGTTCTCAAAGATGACGCGGGTGTTCGAGAACATTCGACTGTTGAGCCATGCTACAGGCTGAAGCGGTCCGATCAAGTCTAGCCCGATGTGATGTCGCATCGGGGGCCGGACGAATGTCGACGAATGCCGTTCCCCTTTCGTCGCAGCCCGTCGCGTGCTACAACTCGGTCAGGTTCCATTGGCTTTTCGGCTGGTTCATGTCAGGACTCACGTACCGGGAGGCCGGCGTTGATATCGATGCCGGTAACGAACTCGTCCGCCGTATCGCCCCTGCGGCGCAGCGGACCCAGGGAGATGGCTTCCTCTCGGTGCTGGGCGGGTTCTCGTCGCTTGCCGAAGTTCCCTCAAGCTATCGCAACCCTGTGCTGGTCGCCGGGACTGACGGCGTGGGCACCAAGCTCAAGCTTGCCATCGAGCATGATCGCCATGACGAGGTGGGTCAGGATCTGGTCGCGATGTGCGTGAACGACATCCTCGTCTACGGTGCACAGCCGTTCCTGTTTCTCGACTATTACGCCACATCGCAGCTCGATGTCGATGTGGCGGAGCGCGTGATCGTCGGCATCGCAAGGGGCTGCGAGATTGCCGGATGCGCGCTCGCCGGGGGCGAGACCGCCGAGATGCCTGGTTTCTACCGGCCCGGCGACTACGATCTTGCAGGTTTCTGCGTCGGGATTGTCGAACGCGGCCACATCGTTACCGGGGAAGGGATTGCCGTCGGCGACAGGTTGATCGGCGTGGGCTCAACCGGGCCCCACTCGAACGGGTACTCGCTTATCCGCCGAATCGTCGAAGACAAGGGGGTCGGGTTGAATGACGCGCTGCTGGATCAACTCCTGGCGCCAACCCGGATTTACGCGAGGCCGGTCGCAGGTGCGCTCAGCTCGGCGCCAGTCAAGGGCATGGCCCACGTCACCGGCGGTGGCATTGTCGAGAATGTGCCGAGGATGCTGCCGAAAGGCCTGGCCGCCGACGTCGACCTCGACAGCTGGGAGCGGCCCGCCGTATTCCGTTGGCTGCAGCAGGCGGGGAGGATCGAAGAGTCCGAAATGCTGCGCGCGTTCAATTGCGGGATCGGGTTCGTGTTGTGCGTGTCTCCGGGACTCGAAAAGGGAGTGCTGGACAGTTTGGTAGCCGCAGGCGAAACGGCTGTTCCCATCGGTCGCATCGTCGCGGCGGCAACCCGGCCGGAAACGGGTCATCTTGTCGCGGCCGGGGACGGGTATGCCCTGGGTTGATTCCGGCGTCCGGAGCCTTCGGCCGGGGAAGCTTCCGCGGTCGCTGACGCGCAAGGAAGCGCCGGCATTTCCCCCGTCGCCGAAGGCGTACTTCCATGCGAGCTTGATCGTCACTCCAGCTCGACGACGATTCGGAATGCCGACATCGTTCAGGCGAAGGGCTCGTCCCGACCCGCGCCGCGACGGTCGCGCGAGGCTCGAATTGATGCGCCACGAGCCGCTCCGCAGGATGCGCTTGTCACGATCGGCGGCGCTCATCCGGGGCATTCGCGTCCCTTGCCGCAACTTCGCGCAAGGCCGATGCCGGTAGGGGATTTCCGCCGTTGGCGGAGAATCGTGGTGCGGGATATCGATGCCGCAGGGGTTGACACGGGCAGTTCGACTGAGGCAACGTCGGATTGAGTGTCAGGCTTGCCGGACGGGTGGTTCGGCAGGAGGCAGGGGAAAATGAGGCTTCAGGAGCTGTGCGATGGAATCGTCGATGACGTGGACGGCGCGCTGGGGTGTGCGGTCGTCGACCTCGACACGGGCCTCCCGCTGGCCTCCGGGATTGCGCCGGAGGGGGGTCTGAGTTCCGCTTCCATTGAGGCCATTTCGGCCGCCGGCGCGGACTGTTTCAGGGGGAAGGCAGCGCGCCGCCTGGCGGAGGCAATGTCGACCGAGTCCGAATCGAACTTCGTCGAGGAACTGCAGACGACGACAGAGGATACCTATCACTTCATGTCGGTGGTTCCGGGATGGGAGAATGCGCTCATCGTTCTGATCACGGACAAGAGCGCCAACCTCGGTCTGGGATGGATTGCCATGCGCGAAGCGATGGACCGCGTCCGGAAGGAGGATGGCGTCGGGGAATCCGGGGGCGTGTTGCCCCAGGGAAGGGAACCGGCTGCCAGACGACAGGACGTGGCGACGTTCAACACGTCCTGGCGCGGTGGACGCGGCCATCGGCGTTCTCCTCGCTAGCCAGATTCATGCCTCGGCTCCGGTCGATGGGCTGCGCCCACCGGCCACTGTACGGCCAACGACGCGTTGGGCGACCGTTGCGGCCTCGCGCCGCGGAGCGGAGCAGCGGCTGGATCCCCTCCCACACGTTGGAGGAGACCAGCGCATGCCTCGTCGGTCTGCGGCGAAACCTCGTTAGATCATCGAACGGGCGATCACCTTCCGGCTGGAGCCTTCAGCCGGGGGAGTTTCCCCGACCACTGACGAGTGAAAGGAAGGCGCCGGCGCGGATGCCACCCGGATCAGAGCCGGTACGTCACGACCAGCCACCCCTTGGTGGTGTCGGTTGCGTGCTGGTCGGCGAAGTAGCGGCCGATCTTGAATTGAGCCACGAACCGCTTGCCCATGGGATATGTGACCGCCAGGTCCACTTCCCGGCCATAGGCCGCGCCCCCCTCCGCCGCCCTGAAGTCGTAAAGGGCGACCGCCAGGTCGAGAGGACCGACGTTTGTGCCGGCCTTGAGATAGGCGTTCTTGAGACCGGTGAGCGGAGTGGAGATGAACTTGTCAGCCCAGCCCCGAAACTTGTGCTGCGCCGCGATGGGCATGAGAACCGTTGCCCTGCCATCATCGCTGCCGATGATTTCGTATCCGGCCGTGAACGCCACGGGGCCCTGTTTCAGCTTTCCTTCGAGGACGAAATGTCCCACGTCGAAGGAACGCGGATTGTCGGCCCATTCGGATTGCCTGGCGGCGGACACGAAAAGACCGAAAGCCCCCAGCGAAGCAGAGTAATCGACGCCGAACGTTCGATTGGAATTGGCTGGGCCGTTGTCGTTCTCGAAATCCATCAGGTATGCGAAGGTGCTGAACACATGCCCTTCCGACGGCGTGAACTCGCCTCGCAGCAGGTGGGTGTTCGCTTCCCAGTCCGCGGGCTGCGCCCCGTTCTTGCCGAAGATCCGATTCACGTTGGCGACGTAGGTGTAATCGAGGTTGAAGTTGCCGTGCGTGGACTGCACGCGCAGGGCGTCGTAGGTCTGCTCGTTCTGCCTCCAGGCTTTCGGCGCCACGAAGTACTGTGGCCCATGGCCGATCCACTGGCGGCCCGCCGTCACGGTCAGGCCGTCGTTGCGGTACCGCACGAATGCGCGATTGAGATCGAACCCCGTCGGGTCCGCCACGACCGGATACTCCGTGCGCCCGTTGTTGGTGGAGTTGTAGCGCTCCTCGCCGACGAGGAGCACGTAGTCGCCTTCCAGTCCGACGGAAAACCCGTCATTGGACGGCATGATCCAGGACAGGCGCGCACGCGCCGTCGAGGCGCTGGCCGTGTTCTCGATGCCGGTCTGATCGACGGTCTCCAGACGGTAGCGGATGTTGAAGGCGGGCTTCGTATCCCGCGCGGCTTCGATCGGTCCAGCCGAAGCCGGCTGGGCGGCCGTCACGGCAAAGACTGCCGCCAGAGCGGCGCTCAGCACGGTGACAGAGCGATTTTTGGGGGTGTTGAAGTTCATCGGGTCTCACCAATTCATCGGCGGCTCGGATGAAGTCCGCCGCAAGCGTTTGAAAAAAACGCGGTTCGGCAGCGAAGCCGAACCGCAACTAGCGCCGCCCGCGTCAAGCCGAGGCGGCGCTGGCCATGGTGTCCAGATTCTGGATGATCAGCATGACCTGAGCGAACACATCTTCCGGTCGCTTGTTGCGCGCGTCCGGACGAGGTTCGCGGGGGAGATTGATTCCCAGGTGCACCTTGATGCGATTCATCTCGGCCATCAGCACGTTGGTCGCATCGTAGACTTCCGATGGGGTGACGCGCACCAGCGTCAGCGTCGGCACGGAAGACGCATCCATTCCCAGCCTGGTCTGCAGGTTGATGACCTTGTAGGTTGCGCGCAAGACCTGCTGGGCGACATCCGTAGGCCTCTTGGTGCCGTTCACCGGAGGTGGGTCAGTCTGCAGCGGCACCCTGAGCTTGGCGGCGATGAGTTCCATCTCGTCAAGGATCGCAACGGCGTTGCCGAAGACATCGGTTGGCGTCAACGGCCTTCCGCGCAGTCCATCAAGCAGAAACGAAGCATCCGCCAGGTTCTTGTAGACCATCGACGGTGTCTTGCCGCCCCGAAACTCTGCGGGTTCGATTTCGGCTTCAATTACCATCTGCGTCTTGATTCGACGCACCTCGCCGAGAATCCCGTTCACGCTGCGAAGCACATCGCCCGGTACGACTTTCTTGATGGGAATCTGGCCCACGTCGGCTGGCGTCAAGCCGAACCGGCGCTGTACATGAGCTACCTTCGACAGCACTTCCAGCGTCTTGGCGTAGACATGTACCGGGGCGCGATCCTCCTGGTATTCAGCTTCGGCCGGAAAGTCATACACACCGAGTTCGCTTCTCAATATCCCGATTTCGGCGATCAGGTCCGTGGTCGCCCGGAACACGTGACTTGGCGTCACGTTGTTCTGTCCCTCCTCGGCGACCGCATCCGATCCGCTGAACAGGGATTGAAGCCAGTTGGCTTCCTCCGCCGCGCTTGCCGGACCGGGACTCGCGAGCACGGCAAGGAGACCCGGGATCAGAAAGCGCCTGATGAGCGGCGCCGTCCGTCCTGCGGGCGGTGCCGACGGCGGCTGTGGGGCGCTCGCATCGGCCTTCGGCGGAGCGTCATTGTTGGAAAAAATAGTCCTCATCTCGATCACCCTTGAATTTCCCCAGTCCTGGAATCTGCCTTTTTTGCCTCCGGTTCACCGCCACCCTCCGAATGCGCGATGGTTGCCCCGATTGTTATGGTTGATTTGAGGGCGACCGATTCACCTTCCGTCCGGACCCGAACGGCGGATGCACCAGTACAGGGCAAATTGTCGCGGATCGGCGCCAAGGCGGACAATCCGTTACTTTGGTAGTCGAAGACCCAATGTTGGTAGCCGGGGGGGGGGGGGGGCTACAGATTCGGGTAGTCCATCACGCCCAGCACGTGTGCCCGGCGCACCGCATCGACCCTGCCGACGGCGCCCAGTTTCCTGTAGAGGTTCTTCAGGTGATAGTGAACGGTGTGCTCGGAGATGCCGAGACGGCGAGCAATCTCCTTGTTCTTCTCCCCCAGCGCCAGAGCTTGCAGCAGTTCGATTTCCCGATCCTTGTACTGTTGCGCCCGCGAGTGGTCCGAGGGCTGCGGCCCGAGCTGCTCCAGTACGGCATTCGCCGTCTCGCGAATGCGGGCCGAGGGGTCCGATTCGAGCAGCGATTCCAGCAGGGCGGTGCCGACTTCGCGTTCTTTCGCCAGCGGCCGGACATAGCCCGTGTCGCGGTATGCGCGCAAGTACTCCAGCAGCCGCGCGGAGGCCTCGTCCTGGCGCTGCGCCCGGTACTCGAGCGCCATCCACAGCGCGAGGCAGCGCATGCGCGTTCGAGCCAGGCGCCGTTTGCGCGCGACCTCCGAGAGACCCTTGGCCACTTCCCGAGCCGGCGCGAACGCGTCCTGCGCGGTGAGCAGCCTGATACGCGCGCAGCAGATCGCCTCCATCTCTCGCCAGGACTGGGCGTCAAGGTCGAGCAGGTCCGGCAGGTCTTCCGGCAGTCCGGCGCCGCGCCATGCTATTGCCGCCTGGTCAACCCGTTCGTCCTCTATCAGATAGGCGACCCGCAGCGCGGACAGGTGCCGCACGGCGCCTACGAGCGCTTGGCTCGAGGCGAACTCCAGGGACACTTCCACCGCCCGCAGCGCGGCTCTCGCGCCGTCCGCGTCGAGATGCCGCTCCGCCACCACGTCGAGGGCCGCCGCCCGGGAGTCGAGCGTCAGCGCGACATGGCTCGGCGGTTTCGGCATCTGCGCGGCGCGCGATTGGAATCGCTCCACGAGGTTGCGCTCGAGGTCCAGTTCCTTCGACAGAAACTCGAGAGGCAGCGCCGCGCCGGATTCGCGGGGATAGTATCTTGCGACGATGCGCTTCCCGCGCTCGTAGTGGCTTTGCGCCTGCTCGGCGTGACCTTGTGCCATGGCGAGCAGGCCGTCGCAGGTGGTCACCAGCAACTCGCCGTTACGCGAGCCGCAGCGCGCGTATTGTCTTCGAGCCTCTCTGCCGAACTCGCGGGCAATGTCGAACCGCGCCCTTTGACTATACGCGAAGCAGAGAATCAGGTTATGCGCGCCGAGCGTTGCCGGGTCCGGCACCGCTTGTCGTTCGAACAGGTCCAGGTTCGCTTCCATGTCCCGGATCAGTTCGTCCGTCACCGGCATGCAGCCATATGAGACAAGCGACGCGGCCATGATGGCGGCGTCGACGCGCAGGGCGTGGGCGGAATCGCCGTTCGGATCCCTGGCGAACCCCTGCGTCTCGGCCCGAACGCTTTCGTACAGATTGCGCGCCTCCGCCAGCCCGCCGGCGCTCACGAGAATGCGGCAACGCAAAAGCGCCAGAAGGGGACGGCCGTCGAGAACCTCCGGTGTCAGGAATTGCTCGATGCCGGCCAGTTGCGCCGATCCTTCGCGCAAGTACAGTCTCAACCCGCCCGCCCGAGTCAGAATGTCTCCGACCAGGCGGGAATCGCCGGCCGCGTCGGCGTGCCGCACGGAGGCGAGCAGATGGCCGTTGCGCTCCGATGCGACGGCGATATCCCGGTGCAGCCGCCGATACCGATCCGGGTCTTCGCGCCGCAGCCGGGCCGCGCAGTACTCCTTGAGCAGCGGATGCAGTCGGAGCGTGTCGCGGTGCCCCCCCATGGGCTGGAGGAGCCCGTGCAACGACAACATCGCGCTCGTCCTTGGTATCGAGTCCGTCCTGCCCAGCACCTGGTCCGCAAATGCGCAATCGATCAAGTCGAACAGGGAGAGGTCGAGCAGGAAATCGCGCTCGTCGCGCGCGATGTTGCGCAGCAGACCGGCGCCGAGCCAGTTGGCCGCGACCGTTTCGTCGCCCGCGGTCCGGTTCGACCGCATGTTGCAATAGAGACGCAGCGCGAATGGCCAGCCTTCGGCGCGCGCGACCAATTCGGCCATCTTGCCCGGCGACAGCTCGCCGCCGAACAGATCGATTGCCTCCTGTCTGGAGAAGCGCAAGTCGTCGGCTGTCAGAACGAGCCCCGGCCCGTCGATCGCGACGGATGCCAGATCGAGACCCGGATTCTCCCGCATCCCCATTGCGACATGGAGATTGCGCGGGCGATGGCGCAGGAGACTCCCGAGGACCGCGGCGGCTTCCTCCCCGACTCGCTCCACCTCGTCGAGCACCAGCAGGCACGGCTGGCCGTAGGCTTCGATACTTCGCACGATCGCCGCCAGACCATGTTCGACCGACGCGCTCGCGCTCGGCATGTCGAGTCCCGCACGTTCGAAAGCGTAGCCGAGATAGGCGACGATGTCCTCCTCGGTATCGTCTTCGTCCAGCGAGAGCCACGCGGCGAGTACGCCGCGCCCGAGCTCCCGCCGGTGTATCTCCGCCAGCAGACTCGTCTTGCCGAAACCACCGGGCGCCTGGACGATGACGCATCCGCATCCCGACGCGTACCGCGCAAGCAGTCGGGGACGACTCACATACGCGTCCGCAGGCTTTGGCGCGGCGACTTTCGTGCCAAGCAGCCAAGGGACGGCGACGGCGGTGCCCTCGGTGGCGTCTCCGACAGTGCTGGAGTCGGTTTCCGGCATCGGATTGCCTTAATGAATGACGCCCATGCTCCGGGCGTGCCGCACCGCATCCATCCGGCTGCTGGCGCCGGTCTTTTGGAATACCTTCCTGAGGTGATACCGCACGCCGTGTTCGGTGATGCCGAGATCGCGGGCGACTTGCTTGTCCCGCAGACCCTGAGCCACATGCTCGATCACCTCGACTTCGCGTACGGTCAAACTCGAAGCCTGTTCCGCGGTCCCCGCACGCGGATCGTCCATGCGTCTCAGAACGGACTCGGCGGATGATCGACGCCGTGGCTCGAGTGCGGTCCGCAATATCCGCGGCAGCAGCGCCCGGCTGACCTCGCGCTCGCGGACCAGCGGTTTCTCATAGTCCGTCGTGCGCAGCAGCCCCAGGAACTCGAGCAGCCGCGCCGCGGCGGCGTTCGCATTCCCGGACCGGTATTCGAGGCCCATCCGCAGGGCCATGCACCGCATCCGGGTTCGCATCAGTCCTCGTTCCAGCGCGACCTCGTGCAACCGTTCCGCCAGCCGGCGCGCGGCTTCGACTTCATGCCGCGACTCGAGCAGCCGAATGCGCGCGCAGGAAATCGACTCCATCTCTCGCCAGGATTGACTGTCCAGGTCGAGCAGCCGGGACTGGCATTCGGGCAATCGGGCGTCGCGCCAGGCCTGGCTTGCCTCTGCAACGCGCCCGTCGATGACCAGGTACGAAACGCGCAGGGCCGACAAGAGGCGCACCAGGGCAGTCAGCCGTTCGGCGTTGGCGAACTCCAACGCGTTATCCAGTATTCCGAGGGCGCCCTCTGCGCCTCCCGTTTCGAACGCGAGCTCGGAGACCACGCCGTATGCCGCCGCGTGCACATCGAACGATCTCTCGATGATGCGCAAAGGCACCAGGGATTTCGTGGGACGGTGGAATCCCAGTTGGTTTCGCTCAAGATCGAGTTCGGTCATCAGGACGTGCGAGATCAGCGCCGGACGGCGGCGCGTGTATCTCCTGGCGGCTTCCCGGGGGCGGCCCTCGGCCATGGCGACCATGCCCAGGAAGGTGTCGCCGAGAACGGCGCCGTAGCGCGCGTCGGCAAGCGCGAAGCACTGTCTGGCCTGCATTCCGTGCCATTGGCTGGACGCGAACCGCGCCCGCCCGTAGTCCGCGATGCAGAGATTGGTGTGGAAAAGGCCCCGAGCCACCGGATCGAGTCGTTGATCGGCTGCCCCCTCGGCCAGGTGGGCCAACACCTCTTGCGCGATCTTGCTGCCGAGCGGCCGGCACATGAAGGTCATCAGTGCCGACTGTACAAGGACCCCATCTATCCGCAGCGCGGTATCATCGCCGCCGTCCCTGTCGCGGCGAAAGCCGAGGGTCCTGTCGCGGGCCGTCGCATACAGTGCGGCCGCCCGCTTCAGATCGGATCGCGCGACCAGGACGGCGCAGCGCAGCAACGCCAGACGGGGAAAGTTCTCGACGACTTGCTCGGCCAGCAAACGTTCGTACGCCACGAGCTTCCGAATGCCGTGCCTGCACCACAGCCTCACGCCCCCGGCGGCCTCCAGGATCTCACCCGTCAGGATGGGGTCGCCGCTGTCGGCGGCGTGGCGCAGAGCGGCTTCCAGGCGTCCGCGGCGCGCCATGGCCATCGCGATGCGGCGGTGGAGCATTCGAAAACGCCACGGCGTTCTCTGGAAGCGTCTCGCGGCGCAGTGTTCCCTGACCAGCGGTTGCAGGCGCAGAATTCGCGCCGATGGATCGACCGGCCGCACGAGCCCGTCGAGCCTGGACAGCACCTTCGCCCCATGCTTCGGGTGCGAATCCGGCATCGCCTCGTCCGCCATCGTCAGGTCGATGGGGTCGAACAACGACACGTCGAGCAGGTAGTCGACCTCGTCGTCCGCCAGGTCGCGGCGCAGACGGGAAAAGAGAAACGTCGCCACGGCTTCCGCGTCGCCGGCCATCCGGACATCGGTGCCCCCGCGGCGGTAGAGGCGAAGCGCAGCCGGCCAACCTTCCGTTCGTTTCGTTATTTCGCCCAGGTCGGACAGCGACAGGCGACCGCCGAAAAGGAGCGCGATCTCCGGTTTCGCGAAACGGAAATCGTCGGCCTGCAGGATGTCTCCCCGCCCGTCGACGACCGCGGAAGCCAGATCCAGCGCCGGCGGGACGCTCCGCATAGCCATTGCGAAGTGAAGGTTTGGCGGCGCGCGGCGCAGCAGGAAGTCGATCAACCGGACCTGCTCCGCGTCGACGAGGCGCTCGGCTTCGTCGAACGCGAGCAGACAGGGCATGCGATAGTCCTCGATCGCTCGCATCACGAGCCCCATCCGGTACAGTGTGGCGCGTGCCGGATGATCGATCGCCCGCGGCGACTGGCTCTCCGGGGAGCGCTGCATCGACGTGTCGAGCCCCGCGCGCGTCAATGCGAACTCGATGTAGGTCGCCAGGGTGTCCAATGAATCCGTTTCGTCCAGGCTGAGCCAGGCAGTGAGCGCGCCGCCCGCCCGTTCCCGCTGACAGATGTCGGCGAGCAGGGCGGTCTTGCCGAACCCGCACGGCGCATGGAACACCGTGAGCCGCCTGTTGAGCGGTCGGCATCTTCGGCGAAGTTGCGGCCGGCGAAGGTAGCCGTCTGTCCGCTCCGGAATGGTCACCCTCGTGGTCAGCAGCCACGGAGGCTCAAGCGAACGTACGCGGCGCTCCCCGACCGGGCCCGTGGTATGGTCCGTGACAGTCATGCTTCCCCAATAGCAAGTCGTTCTTCGCCAGCCGCATTTATTCTAGGGGATTGTCTGATCGAGTCCTATGCTTACTCGCCAGGAATCGGAAGAATCGGTAGTTCGAGCGCCACGGAATCTGCCCCCGAAAAGGGCCCGCTGTTGCGCTCCGCCATCCATGCCCGTCATCCCGCCGATCCTGCCGGGAACAGTCCAGGGCGTGCCGCTACAGACCGCCGGCGCTGCTCAGTCCCTCGATCAACTGAACGAACGCGGGACCGCCGACGATCACCAGCAGCCCGGGCAACATGAACACCATGGAGGGGATGATCAGCAGCGTTGGCAAACGCGCCATCTTCGCCTGCATGCTGGCGACCATTTCAACGCGCACCGAACTCGATAGCCTGCGCAGGGCATCCGCCGCGGGAGTTCCCTGGCGTTCGCTTTGCGCCACCGTTGTTGTCAGATCCTTCAGGGACTGGAGGTCCAGGCGCTGCGCGACCCTGCCGAGCGCTTCTTCGCGATTCATGCCGTGGATGCGCATGTCGAGACTTGCCTGACCCAACTCGTCGGCGAGCTCGGGCCGAAATGCCCGGAGGTCGCTGACCGTGCGCCGCAGCGCCCGCTCGAAGGTCAGTCCCGCTTCGAGGCAAACGATCAGCAGGTCGATCGCATCGGTCAGCGCGGTCTGAATTCTCCAGACCCGCCGCGCCGCCAGACGCGTGATGATCCACTCCGGCACGAGATTGCACGCAACGCCGAGCAGCAGCCCGCCGAGCAGGCCGGCGCCCCAGCCGATCACGCCGGAAAACAGTGTGGACACCCCGAGGCCCCCGCCCGCCAGACCGACAAGGAGGCACGCGACCTTGGTGCCGATCGCCACGGTCACGGCATTGGCCGAACGAAAGCCTGCGCGTTGCAGCCCGACGGAGATCTTTTCCTGGTCTTTCTGGCCGAGGGGCAAGAACGTTCCGAGAACACCGAGCGTGCGCTCCACGCCGCTCCGTACTCCCGTCATGCCTTCGGCGATTCGACTCTGGACGCGGGATTCGCGAACGTCGCCGGTGGCGAGTTGCAGCCGGCGCAAGACGCGTCTCCGGTTGATCATCGCGCTCGCGATCATGAGCAGCGCGATCGCGAGAACGGCGAGCAGGACGACGCTGATGGTCTGCGGCGTCATCGCTGGGCCCTTCGGATGATCAGCCACGAGACGAAGATGCCCGAGACGATCAGGCCGACGCCGATCCCGAGCAGGTGGCGCGCGTCGCCCAGCAGGGTCTCCACCATCTCGGGCTGCAGGAGCGCCTGTATCGTCACCGCCAGGACGGGGACGGCGGCCAGGATGACGAGGGTGACCTTGGACTCGGCGGTGGCCGCCTTCAGGCGCACCTTGGAGTCGAGCCGTTCTCTCAGCATGTCGGCGAGGTTGCCGACGGCTTCCGACAGGTTGCCTCCCGTCCCGGATTGCGTCGAGATGATCGCGGCCAGCATCGCCAGTTCGCCCATGCGGATGCGGTGGGCTTCCCGCGCCATGGCATGTTCAAGGGGAACGCCGAAATCGGTCTCTCGCAGGATGCTCCGCAGAGAGGGGGCGAGCGGGTCCTCCGCTTTCTGGGCCACCGAGCGCAGGGCGCGCAGACTCGACGTCCCGAAGCGCACCATGCGTTGAAAGTCCTCCACGGCCGTGACCAGCCGATTGGAGAAAGCGTCCCGTTGTCGGGACTCGACGAAAGATCCCGCGTTCCAGCCGAATACCGCCGCCGTCGCGAGCGACAGCCAGGCGGCGAGGACCCCGGTAATGCCGACGAACACCATCGCCGGCGCGAGCAGCAGCCACGCGAGGAGCGCCACACCGAGCACGACCATGCCGCCACGCGCGCCGCCGGCCAGCGGGAACAGCGCGTTCAGACGTACCACGACGTGATGGTCGCTCCTGGCGCGGCGGTTTTCGGGTAGCCGCGCCTCCGGCGTCGGCGCGGGACCTTCGGTGTCGAGCAGATGGGTGATGGGTCCCAGACGTCGCCGTATCTGCAGCCTGACGCGCATGGCGTCGTTGACCATCATGACCACCATCCCGGCAATGAGGGCCGTCGCAACGCCCACGATCATGGCAAGCCAACTCATTCGATGCCGATCCGTCAGCCGTCAGCGAGACCCTGGCGGGCGAGGGACATGCTGGAAGTCAGCAGGTCGCTGAAGCCGGCGTCTTCGACTCGGCCGGCGAAGGACGGGCGGCTGCCGCTGCAGACGAACCGGTCCGAGCCGGCATCGTAGGACCAGATGTTCTCCAGCACCGGCACGTCGCCCTCCATGCCCAGCACGTCCGTGATGGCCACGACCCTGCGCCTGCCGTCGCTGAACCTGGACGCATGGACCACCAGGTCGACGGCGGAGATCACCTGGTTGCGTATCGCCGAAAGCGGCATCTCGCCGGCACCCATCATGACCAGGTACTCCAGGCGGATGATCGCGTCGCGCGGGCTGTTCGCATGCACGGTTACCATCGAGCCCGGGTGACCGGTGTTCATCGCCTGCATCGCCTCCAGCGCCTCGGCGCCGCGCACCTCGCCGACGACGATCCTGTCCGGGCGCATCCGCAGCGCGTTCTTCAGCAGGTCCCGCATCGTGATCTCGCCGGTGCCCTCCGACGACGGCGCCCGCGACTCAAGCCGCACCACGTGCGGCTGCATGAGCTTCAGCTCCGCCGCGTCCTCCAGCGTGACGACACGCTCTTCCGGCCCGATCATCCCCGAAAGCGCGTTCAGGATGGTCGTCTTGCCGGCCCCGGTGCCGCCGGAAACCACCACGTTGAGCTTCGCCCGCGCCGCTACCTCCAGCATCGTCACCATGCCGGTATGCATGGCGCCGCCGCGGGCGAGATCGGTCAGCGAGAAACCGCCCTGGCGGAAGCGGCGGATCGAGATCGCCGCCCCGTCGATCGCCAGCGGCGGCACGATGATGTTGACCCTGGACCCGTCCTCGAGCCGCGCGTCGCACATCGGGTTGACCTCGTCCACGCGGCGACCGGCGCCTTCCGCGATGCGCTGCGCCAGGCGCGTGAGATGATCGAAGTCGCGGAAACGCACATCCACCTGGCGCAGCACGCCCGCCTTTTCGACATAGACCGAATGCAGTCCGTTGACCAGGATGTCGCTGATGTCCGGATCCCGCAGCAGCGGTCCCAGCGGCCCCAGTCCGCGCATCTCGTCGACGATACGGTCGGCGAGGGCCCGGTGAGCGCCGCCGATGGTCGGGGCGTCGGTCGAAGTTTCCAATTGACGCAGCAGCGGCAGCACCAGCTCGGTCAACTCGTTGCTGTCGAGCGACTCGACCGTCCCGGCGTTGAGGCTCTCGACAACGCGCCCGTGATAGAAGGGAACGACAGCCTCGAAACGGTCCCGCTCGTCCGGCTGCGGCATGACCTGCGTTTCGCGCTTCCGCTGTTGCCGGTTCTGCGCCGGGAGGCGCCTGCGCTGGATTGCCCTTGGCATGCGATCCAGTGTACCAGTTCCCTCGCCGTGTGCGGTGCCGAGCCGCGAGACAATGCGAGACAATGGCGCGGTTCGGCGCTACGCGTCAACGAAACGCAAGGTGCGCCTGATGTCGATGATGCGCTCGACGGTGGACTTCAGCTCCTGCTCGGTGGGCGTTATGTGAACCTCGTCCCTGAACGCGTTGCCGCCGTACCCCCGGTCCACGCATTCTTCGAGAAGCTCGATGGCCGCTCTTTCCCAGGGGCGCGTGTTGCCGCCGATGTAGATGGCGTGGATGCGCACGCCGCGCCGTCCGGCGATGGCGCAGGCTTCCAGGAACCAGTCGCTGATCCGGTCCCTCATGTGCCGATTTCGCTGTCCCTGGGTGGCGGCAATGGAGAAGGGCGCCGCGCCGTTCACGGGCGGGCTGTCCCCGACCCGGACCAGGTCATCCGCCCGTCCATAGGCGCTGAACGGCGATGTCAGCCGGCAAAAGTGTCCGTTCCGTGCGGGCCGGCCCCGCAGACCGAACAGGTTGGCGGGGTTCGTCAGCACGTCCGCCGCGTCCGTGCCCGCGGTCGGCGAATTGGCATCGTAGCCCCGGAAGAGTTGCCAGGGCGTCATGTCTTCGAGCGCGTTCTCCCAGATCGCCCGATGCGCGTCGATGACCACCTTGTCCGACGGTATCGCGGGATCCCTCGCCGACAGGTCGGGGTGGAGCGCCTGGAAGCCGTCGAGCACGGCGGATGTGCCGGTGGGGGTGAACACGCCGTTCGCATCGACATCGAAGCCGCCGGCAAAGGCTGTCGCGTCTTCGGCGGAGACGGCTGCCCGGTAGCCGGCATGTGAGGAGTTCCAGAAGTATGCGCTGCAATTGGGGTATAGGAAGTCCGGATTGGAACTGACCGCGCCGGCCGGATCGAAATGCCCGAAACTTCGGCCGCGCCTGACCCGCCCGAAATACGCGGCGCCGTCCGACACGATCACGATGGACTTCTCCACGAACTGCGAGCAACCCTGGGTCGATCCTCCGTCGAGGCACGGGGTGCGCGGCAGGGCGTCGTCAGATGCGCTCTTCGTCTGCCACACGTCGCGCCATAGCGGCGATAGCGTCCTGAGACCCCAGACGATGCCGAGGTGCAGGAACGTCTGGCCGCCGACCGACGAATGCGGATCCACTACGCGGTATTGGTCCACTGCCCCGAGCGCGGTGGCGTCGTCCGTCAGGGGCACGATCGGCGCTTCGGCGCAAAACAGGCTGCCGCCGCCGTCCGTGGCGCGCAGGTGCCAGTGGTTGTCGGAGGTGGGCAGCAGGTGGCGTCCGGCAATCGTCGGGTCGTAATCCGGATCGAGCGTCTTGTACAGGACATCGTTGAGCAGGCCATCGGCAAAGCCGCCGATCCGCGCGTCCGGCCAGGAGTACGCCGTGAAACGGGAGTTGGGATCGCTCGCGTCCGGAGGCGCGTCGGAGAGATGCAGGGGAAGGTTCGCGAGGCTGTCGGCGCCGGGTTCCCAGCCCGCCACCGTCTTGCTGGCGGGCCAGTTGCCGGTGTCCGAAGCGTCCCACCCGTCGGGCCTCGCGGTCGGATCCCAGTACGCTCCCCACCGCGCCATCACGCAGCCGTTCCAGAAGTCCTTTCCCTCGAAATTCCAGGTGCCGACGGCGGGCGACTGACCGGATACGTCCTCCGTGCCCGGTTTGCGCAGGTTCCAGTCGGCGGCCTCCCGGAAGTCGGGCAGACTGCGCACCGCCAGCGGCCCCATGTCGTCGCCGGTGCCGTAGGAATGGAACGTATCGACCCAATGGTCTTCGGTGTCGCGGGAAGTCTTCGTGTTGTAGTGGGCGCCGGTGAGCATGCGCACGTAGCGTTCCTTGGCGGTCGTCCTGGACATCCCGGACGTGTCCGCGACGTTGACGACGTTCGAGAACGGCGCGAGAGAAAGCGTGACGATACCGGGATTCGTTGCCGATACGGCGCTCACGGTTTGCCTGATCGTGCGGACGGAGGCTTTCAGCGCGTCGAGCTTCGAGACAGTCCAACCCTGCGGTCTGACTCCCATGGAACGCGATATGTCGATGGCGAGGGCGAATTCGAACTGGGTCGCATCGAACACCACGATGACCCGCTCCCCCTGCAGGGATGCCTGGCCCTCGGTGCCGCTCGATCCCCACAGGTCCGTGAACCTGAAACTGGCGTTTCCCTGGACGCTGATGGTCGTCCGGTTGGTGGAGAAATCGTGCTTGACGACGACATTGTCCTTGTCGATGGTGATGTCGCTCAGCAGCCCGCGCATGAAGTTCGCGACGCGCTCCCTGATCTGCTCCTCGGCGACGGACAGGTCTCCCCGCATGAAGTGGGCGGACGCGGAAACGCTGGCGCGCAGCGCGGCGTCGATTTCTTCCCTCTGCGCTTCGCGCCAGCCGTAATTCGACATCAGGGCGCCGACGCTCGACATCACCAGCATCGCGAGGCTCCCGCCGATCAACATGGCGCCGCCCCCGCGGGACCTCGCGAACGCGGCGACCGGTCGCTTGAGCCCCCTGGTCCAGACCGCTCCGGCCTTCATGTCCCGGTCACCTCTCCGTCCCGAATCGCAAGTCGGATGCTAACACCAATTGCAGGCGCTGAAGTCGTCGACCGAACCCCACGCCGCGCGCCGTTGCATGACCGGGGAAACATCGAGCCACGCAAGCCCCAGGTGCATGAATCGCTTGCCGATCAGCCGGGAGCGCGGACCTTCGCCGAAGTGGGAACAACTGTCCACGATCACCCACCACTCCTCCGGCTGCATGTTGCGGCTGGCCCATTCGTCGACGGTGGGCGCGGCCTCCGGCCCATCATCGCCATCCGGATCCGCGTCCTCGAACGGCAGAACGGTCGCGTCCTGGGCGAAGAGGTCTCCCTCGTTCGGCAGCGTCCGGGGGAAGTTCCCGCAGTCCCCGGTGCCATTCGGAAAATCATGATCGTAGAAGGCCTTGGCCACCAACGGCGCACACCACTGGTTGTCGTCGACGCACGCGGTGCCATCGTGCCGCGTGGTGGCCCGCGTCACGACCGCGACGTGCAGCACGCCGGCGCTTGTCTCGCCCAGCCGTGCCGCGGCCGCTTCGATCACGTTCTCGACCGACGCGTCGCTCGACCAGTTGCCGCCGCTGGCGATGAGCTCGGCGACGACGAATATCTCGCGGGCGACATCGGTGCGGAAGGCGGTGAATACGCGCAGATCCCACACCGCCGCCGTCAGCACCAGGATGAACGGCACGAGCACGACGAACTCCACGGCCGCCGAACCGCGTTCGCGGCGGACAGGCAGTTGCGAATCGTCGCGCACCGTTCAGAACGTGCGGCTGTTCCTGCCCCAGCTCTCGTGTTGCCGGTGCATCGCGCCCCAGAGCGGTCGGATCGGGCCGAACCAGGGCTGTACGGCAAACCGCGAGCGCAGCCGGAGCCAGCTGCCGTCGCCGCCGCAGGAGCCTGTGGTCGCATCGCTCCAGTCCACGTTCGCTTCGGGATCGTCGTCCCAACTGATCGCGATGCCTATTTCGTCTCCCAGGGTGACTGCGGGCCAGTCGGCACCGAAGCTGAACATGATGTTCACGGTGTCGTCGTCATTGCGGTCGAACAGCCAGCGCGCCGCGACATCGCGGTCGAACTCTCGCTGTATCGTGTCCTCGCACTGGACGTCGCCGTCGGGCAGGCCGGAGATGGCCTTGGCGCTCAGGTGGGTCACGCGCGCGAGCGTCTGATCGATCAGGGAGATGCGGAAGAATTCGCCCGCGAGCCCGAAAAGCGTCAGGGAAGCGAGGAGCACGAGCACGAACTCGACTGCCATGGCGCCGATCGATCGGCGCCGCGCGAAACCGGATTGTCCTCGTTTCATTGCCGTTCCTGCCGTGTATGCGCGGCGCGGTCGGTGTGTGGGAGACTTTTCAAATATACTACACGGACTTTCGGCCTCGCCATATGTGGGGAACTGAAGAGGCAGTGTTTCTGGCGCCCGTTCTCACCGTGATCCGCGCGTCGGGTTTCGGTTTGGCTTTCGGCGGGGCGGGCCTGCTCATCGGCAGCTGTACAGTCTTGCCGAACGAAGGCGAGACGTTGCGCGTCAAGCGCGTGGAAGAGGCGGTCTTGCCCATGGCGAAGGTCGCGCTCGAGGCGGAACAGACCGAGACGGCGAAACGCCTGTATCTGCGACTGCTCGAGGTCGATCCCCGTTCGGTGACAGCGCGCATGGGTTTGGGCGATATCGCCGTCGCGCGGCGGGATTCCACGGCAGCGGCTCGCTGGTACGCGGCGGCGGTCGCCATTGCGACCGAGGCGGATGAACGCCACGCCGCGCTGCTTGCGCACGGGCGCGCCGCCCTCGCGGGGGGCGAACTCGAGGCCGCCCGCAAGAGCTTCTCCCGGCTGGCTTCGGAAAGGGAGAACGCGCCGGTCGCCAGCGTCGCCTGGGGGTTGAACGGTCTGGGGCTGATCGCCCTGCTCGAAGGCGATATTCGAACCGCCATAGGCTTCATGGAACGGGCTGTGCTGTTTGCGCCCGAAGACAAGATGCTCGCGGACAACCTGGAGCGTGCGCTCGACCTTTCGGCGGGCCTCGTTGCCGAGACCGAACGCCTTGATCGGGTGCACGATATGGCGGTCGCGCCCGCTGCCCCGCCGGTGGCCGATCCGGCGCCTGTCGCCCCCGCACCGCCACTCGCGGCGCCTGTCGCGCCGCCGCCGGAGTCCGGGCCTGGGGCCGAACGATCTCCCCAGCCGACGGAACCCGCGCCGATGCGCGGAGAACGTGCCGACGACGAAGGCGAAGTGGTGGAGGATCGAGCGCGGGAACCACCTGTCCCGGAGTCGAATCCCGAGTCGGAGGAGGGCGGCGGACCCGAACAGCGACCCGGGACAGATCGTGCCCGAACGGATGCGCTGCCGATGGGATGGCGGGTGGATAGAAGCGAATTGCGTCCCTACGCCATCAAGGTGGACGGGGAGTACTACGTGCGCATCGGCGCGTACGACTTGCGGGCCGCGGCGGACACCGTCGTGTCAGAACTTCGCGGCGTGACCGCTGAAACCGTTGAGGTGGCGGAGTTCGGCAGGGGCG
Organism: Gammaproteobacteria bacterium; assembly: GCA_026706665.1. Lineage (GTDB taxonomy): Bacteria > Pseudomonadota > Gammaproteobacteria > Pseudomonadales > Azotimanducaceae > VXNE01. The sequence goes on from JAPOYI010000115.1 coordinate 28,994, forward strand.
GCGGCGGCAATGCCATCGTACTGTACCGCATCCTTGTCGGACCGATCACATCGAAGGCCGGGCTGATCGAGCTGATCGCGACGCTGGACGACCTGGGATATGGCGCCGCGCGGTTGCCGCCTTCCGTCGCGGCGGAGTCCCGCCCGGCGGTCTCGCGGGCGCCCGCGCCGCCGCACCGGGAGACGGGTCCGGAGTTGCAGGAGGTTGTCCTGGAATCTGACCGCGGGGAAACCGATGCAACTGCCGCCGCGCCGCAACAGGCGCGCTTGCCGCCGGCGCCCGAGCCGGAAGATGAATCGGGCGACGCGGTTTCCGGGGAAGTGCCCGCCCCCGGCGAGACGCCTTCGGAGGAAGTGCCGGAGGCCGTGGCCGCGTCGCCGCCGGCCCGGTCGATGCCCGGGTCCGGGGCGGGCGAGGAGTCGAATGGCGGCGTCTCCGGGGCGGCGCCCCCGGCGGACGAAACGGAATCCCGGGAGGATGCCGCGGCGACACACGGCGCCGCCGACTCGGCATCGCGTCCTGTCAACCGAAACGAGAACCTCGAAAGTGCGCCGCGATACCTGCAGGTGGGCGCGTATACGGTGCGTTCGACCGCACAGGCTCTCGCGGCGGAAATCAGGGGAGTCGTGCGTGCGCCGTCTCGCGTTGTCGAAGCCGAGCTCGCGAACGGCGAGACGATGTACCGCGTGCAGGTCGGCCCGGTCGGTTCGGACCGGGTGATGGCCGAACTCACCGATATGCTCGTCTCCCGGGGCTATGGAACCGTGCGGGTATTGCCGGAGTCCCGAGCGGTCGGCGCGGAGGAAGTCGATTCGCGGCAATCCCTCCCTTCGGCTTCGCCGCAGCGCAGGGTGAAGGCGTTCATCGTGAGCGAGGATGACGATCGCTTCCTGCAGATGGGCGCGTACGCGGTCCGGTCGACGGCGGATACGCTCGCCGCCCAATTGCGCCTGATTGTCCCCGAACCGGTTTTCGTTGTCGCGGCCCGGATCGACGACGGCGGCTATCTTTACCGTGTTCGCATCGGTCCGATCGGGTCCGACGATGCGCTCGCGGCGCTGCTCGATGTGATCCGATCCAGCTATGGAACCGGTTGGCTGTTGCCGTCGATCGGCGGCGACAGGACAAGGACCGCCTTCATCGCCCACGAAGACGCGGAGACGTTCTTGCAGGTGGGCGCCTTTGCGGTCCGTTCGGCGGCGGATGCGCTCGCTTCGGAACTGCGCGGCCAGGTCGACGGGGAGATCCGCGTCACGGGAGTTTCGAACGGGAATGGTGCCCCGATCTTTCGGGTCCGGATCGGGCCGATCGCATCGGAGGATTCGCTGTCGGCGCTGGTCGAAGCCATGGAGTCGCTCGGCTACATGGTGGACTGACGGACTGACGGGTCACCTGTCTTGTTCCGCGGAACTCAGTCCCAGCATCGGCAGCAGGAACTGGTTGAGGACCGCGCGTTCGCGCCGGGAGATCGCCCTTTCGGGTTCGCCGAGAGCCATGGCGCGGGCCATGCTCTTGATGTAGGGGATTTCGAAATCCGGCAGCCGGCCGCCGAAACCGGATCGCAGTTGATCCTGGCTGATGAGCCTCGGCAAGGGGCGCGTGTGATTCATGACCAGCGTGGATGTCGCGCCGTCGAGGATGCGCAGCCAGCGGATGGCGATCGACACCCCGGCCGGCGTGGGCTCGAATACGATGACATGATTCGAGACAAGGTTGCGCAAGGTGTCCAGGTGAAAGACCTGCGCGCCGGAGACCAGGATCATGTGCGCTTGCAGCGACAGGGTTTCGAGCAGGGTGGGCAATCCCCGGTCGTCGAAGTTCTCTCTTCCGGCCTGGTCGACGGGGTGCGCCACCAGACCGATACGGGGCGACACTCGCGCCTGCAGTTGCTCAAGGGGCATTTCACCATCGGTCTCCAGCGCCTGGGCCAGTCCGCGCATGGGCTGGGTGTCGAAGGCGAGAGCAAGGGAGCCGAAGCTTGGGTCGAGGTCCACGCAACTGATGTAGCGCCCCGCCTCGGCGGCGGTGCGCGCCAGCAGGGTCGTCAACGTATTGGTTCCCATGCCCTTGCCCAGGATCAGCAGAATCCGGCTTGTCTGCACCTCGGGCCGGTCCTCGTCCGCGTTGACGGCCGCGATTTCGCCTATGGCGTTCCGCAGCCCGGTGGCGTCGAGCGGCTTCGGCAGGTAAAGAAAGACGCCGCCCCGATACAGTTCGTTTGCCAGCGCCACGTTGTTTTCCGAGCCTGTGGCGAGCACTATGGTTTCAGGTCTGCAGACCTGCATCAGGGCGGGAATGTAGACGATGGGATTCTGTTCGCCATCGAGATCGACCAGCAGTATCTCGGGCGAACGGTCCGTGCGATAGGTCGAGGCGGCGGTGCGGACGGTCCCGCGCCGAACGGTCGCCTGCGGGTCAACCTCGTCGACGATGCGCCGGCTGGCGGTATCGTGCAGGTAGGTGACGAACTCGTTATCGGCCATCGACTATAGGCGACACGATGCGTTCCGCGTTGTCGACGTTCATCGATGTACCCTGCCCGTCAGTCGGTTCCTTCTTCGCTTTCGCCGGCACCGCGCCACGTCTCGACGCTGTGGGTTGCCGGTTTGGCGTCGCTCGGCCCTTCGGACAGCTTCCCGGACACGGTCATCACTTCGATTACGAAATCCAGGTACGCGCCGTCCGGAGGCTGCTGCTGTTGCGACTGACACGCGGACGACAGCGAACCGAGCGCGACGAGGCCAAGTAAACGCAGGCGTGGCATCGGTTTCGTCCCGGTTATTCGAGGGACTGGCGATTCTACGGTTTCGTCGGCGCTGGCCGCAACATGCAATTCCGATTCCGTGGAACGGGAGTATCGTGTCTGTCAGCGCGTTGCGGGGAAGGACACGTCCAGCCGAGCGATGCCGGATGTCGTTCCCGGGCGCCACCTCGAGCCGCCGAACGGACGGCGGAGTGATGGGCCTGTTCGGCGAGAACGGGCACGGCGCCGCTTTCGCCGCCGGGAGGGACAAGGCGCGATTGACGCGCGACAGACATGGCGCATCTCTCATTTCAGGCGGCGGACTGTCTCGATACAATACCTGCCGGGCCGCGGAATCCGGACGCCGTTTCGGAGTGGCCCGGTGCAGGAGTGGCTCAGTGCGAAAACGCGGCTCGGTGCGAAGACGTCAGTGCGTGGCCGCGGTGCGCAAGGCCAACCGAGCATGACCGCCTACGAAGTCCTTTCCCTGTTGGTTCCGGCGATCATCGGATGCACGCAATGCGGGCTGATCTACTACGGCCTGCATGTGATGCGAGTCGCGACGGAAGCCAGGGGGCGCGACATTGACCGGCGCCATGCCGAGACGATGAGGGCATTGGACACGCAACATGCCCGGATGATGAACGCGTTGGACACGCAACATGCCCGGATGATGAACGCACTGGACACGCAACGAACGGCAATGCAGGTTCTGATAGAACGGACCGCCTCCCCGCGGGCGTGAAGAGTCCTCGCGTCAGGGTCGGGGTCGGATCGACTCTGGAACCCCGGGCCCGGAAGTCCGCCGCGCGAACCTTGCATTGTGATGGCTCTCGCGACGACGGGAAGCCCTTGGCCTCCAGTGCGCACTCCACGGGCGGCCGGCTTGCTGGTTGCCGCCACTTCGTGGCTCGGTTTGAAGGGGAGTGATGAGGAAGTGATGGATTCGCTTGCGACACAACGTCTGGCGCTGGAGAAGCTGATCGCGACAAGCGGTCACTGGCCACGCGCGCGAGTGAGAATGCCCCCCCCGACCCTTGATCCCGACCGCTCGAACCAGGCCATCGAGCAAGCCACCGCCACCATGTTGACAGCGCTTTCGTAACATCATCGGGGGAGACGCCCGGTAGGGGACATTGTCGAGATTCACCGCGCGGAGTTCAGTCATGTCCTCGTCCCAAGGCCACGATATCGTGGGCGAGCCGCGACGGTCTCTCTTGCGCCAGGCGCCCGCGGCGGTCGATCAGTAGTAGAACTCGTTGCCGATCCGTTGTACCGAGGCCGCGGGTGAGCGCGCGACGCTGCCGAGTGATGCGGTTTCCTGCGCGCCCACGGCCGCAACGATGCGCGGCGTGACGACGATGATCAGTTCGACCGACCGGTCCGTGTCCCGGGTGGAGCGGAACAGGCCGCCCCAGACGGGGATGTCTTTCAGCAGCGGTATGCCGGTATGGGAGCTTGCCGACGTGAGTCGGTACAGTCCGGCGATGGCGATCGACTCGCCGTCGCCGAGTTCGACCGTGGTCGCGGCGGAGCGTTCGTTGATGTTCGGCACGAAGGCACCGTAGATGGTCGCTCCGCCGGGGGCGATTTCACGAATGCGCGGTTGCACGGTGAGCGAAATCTGGTCGTTGTCGAGCACGGTGGGGGTAAAGGTCAGACTCACGCCGGTCTGCTGATATTCGGTGGCGATCGAGCCGCCTTCGGCCACGGTGGGCACGGGTATTTCCACGCCGGAGAAGAACTCGGCGGGCTGGCCGCTCACCGCCGTGATGTTCGGCCGCGCCAGCACCACGGCCAGACCGTTCTCCGCCAGCGCTTCGAGAAAAGCCGAGGCGCGATACTTGGAGCCGTGGATGTCCTTGTAGTGCGCGAGAACGATGCCGCCGTCGCCGCCCCGGGTGCCCCGCACCACGCCGGGCTCCTGGGTCGCCAGTTCGGCCTGGGCCGTATTTGCCGTCTCTTCTTCCACCAGTCGGCCGATGCCGGCGGGCAGGTTGTCCGGAAGCAACGGGGCGAACGAAAGGCTCTGCGAGTAGACGTCCCCGATCTGCAGCGCTCCCGTTCCCAGGCGCACCCCGGACACGAGCGTCCGCAGGGGGTGCGCGAATGGATTGATGTCGAGCGACCAGTCGATGCCGAGCTCGCGCGTCACGTTGCGGGACACCTCGGAGATCACGGCTTCGAGGTTGATCTGGACCGGACTGTCGAGCGAGACGGCGTCGACCACCTGGGTCTCTCCGGCGACGGTGCGCACCGCCCGCATCACGAGTTCGGCCTGCGACGGGCTTTTCGCTTCGCCGGCGACCAACAGCGCGTCGCCGATCGAGTCGACGCGTATGTCGGCATCGTCGCCGACCAGCCGCGACACCACGGCCTGCGCGTCCTGCGACTGTTGCGTACGCACTTCGATGCGATACGTGCCGAGCAACGCGCTGTCGGTGCCGTACACGTCCAGCCGCGTGATGCCCGGCGCATAACCCAGGATCGCCAGGTTGCGGACATCGAGCACCTCGACATCCGCGGTGTCGGGATCGACGATGAGGGCGGTGCCGATATCGGCGTCGAAGGAGAGCGTCGCGGAGCGTCCCGGCAGCAGGAGGATCGTCCCGCCCTCGGCGGCTGCCGCGGGCATCGCGAGCCCGATGCAGCAGGCGATGGCCGCCAATGCGCGGTGCATGGCGCTCGCCGGGGATGATACATGCGGCCCGAACATCGGACTCAGTCTCCGCGCAATGCTTCGGCGAGCAGGTTGGCGGCTTCCTCGGCCCCGGCGTCCTGCTCGACGTCGAAGGATTCGCGGCTCGACCGACCGCGACCGCGGATGATGCGGACCGAGGCGGGCGGCAGAGCCGGCGGCAGCAGATCCTCTTCGGGAGCGCCGAGACCCTCCATGACCTCCGAAAACCGCACGGGCGCGGTCCCCCCGTAATCGTGTCTTGTCACCGGCGCTGTCGACTCCGCCACCGACACGGCGGAGACCGGCCGCACCACCAGCGTGAGGCGCCCCGCCACGGTCGCAAGCGCGATGCGTTCGGCGTCCAGGATGGTCACCTCCAGGGTGTAGGTCTCGCCGCTCAGCGGCTCGGTCTGCTGGATCAGTCCCCCCGGTGCGAGCGAAGTCGTCCCGTAGCGGTGCATGTCGATCGTGGTGGAGCCGACGGCGAGCACGCGCACATCGCGCACGATCACCTGCGACGCCGGCCCGGAATCGCCTCCGATCGCCGCGGGCACGCCGCCGGAACCCGGCGAGTGCACGAGGATCACGTCCACCCGGTCGCCGGGGTAGATGATCTGGGCGCGGGTCGTGGCCTCGTCAACCGACACCGTCATCGCGCGGTGGCCCGGCGACAGCACGGCGGTGACGAATCCCGGCATGCCGGACATGACGAGCTTGTCCCAGGTGATGAGTTCGCCGGTCGCGATAGCCCGGCGGGTCACCGCGCCCAGCACGGAGTCGAGGGGCACGGCGTCCCTGATGACGGCGCGGGACAGATCGACGGCTTCGGTCTGCTCCCGCCACTCCAGCAGGCCCATGTTCAGCAGGACGCCGCGACCGATGTCGCGGCGCGCCACCAGCACGGTCGGGAACACCTGGGATTCCGCCTCGGGCGGGGTATCCGGGGGCGGGGCCTGGGTGGCGACCTCCGCCTGCTGTTCGTGTGGGGCGGCGGGGGGGGCGTCAGTCCGTGTCTGCTGGATGGTGAACCAGGCGCCGGCCACGACCGCGACGGCGATGAACGCCGGCACGAGGTTGCGCGGACGGAACAGGTCGGGGCGGAAGTAGTCGGAAAGCGCCATGCGTTCGATATCCCGTCACGGTCGGTGTTCGCCGGCCGAAGCTATCCGGCGACGGCGCGGACCGCGAGAATCGCGGCGGCCGGCGGCGCGATCGCGCATGCATAGGGGATGCCCCGATCCCGAAAGCTCGCCGGACGCCGCAGCAGCGCCGGCAGCGCGAGGACGAGTCCGATCAACCCGGTGGCGAGCAGCGCGAAACCCAGGTCGGCGGGCCCCAGCCACAGCGCGAGCGCGGCCAGCAGCTTGCCGTCGCCGCCGCCCAGCCAGCCGAGCGCATGTAGGAAGAACCCGACCGCGAGCGCGGTCGCCCCGCAGACGAGGCCCGTCAGGGGCGCCGCGCCGAGCGCTTCGGGCGCCACCACCGCCGCGACTGCCCACAGCGCCACCAGGGCGCCCACGATCCAATGGGGCACCTCCCGATGCTTCACGTCCGTCCACACCGCCACCAGGGATACGAGGACACAGCACAACAGCACGGTCGCCGCCAGCACTTGGTCATCTTCCGCGAGCGTGGCAAGGTTTGGTGTCCGGGCGACCCTCTGCTGTTCCTTAGGTCACTGCGGTGGCGACTTTGCTGACACCTTTTGTCATTTCTTCGCTCAGGTCCTTGAACAACCCTTCGAAAGCGTCGCCCAGAAACGTTGCTGCAAGGGCCACGGCACCGATAATTGCAACGATCATAAGCGCGTATTCGACGGTCGAAACCCCTTTAAGGTCGGCAAAAAAAGCGGTGATCTTCGCCGCGACGCAGGAGGCGCACTTTGAAATCAGCTCCATCTTCGTTTCTCACATCCAGAAAACAGCTGGCTTGATACCATATTTGCGACATTGGCGCATCAACAAGTCATCTCGCTGGCTCACTGTCTTTTCCAATGGACATGTCCCGAATCCGGTCGCAACAGGTCCGCGCGGAGATCGCGGCCATCCCCTTCGTGGTAATGGCAGCTTTCGCGTTCCGGGCGCGGTCGTTGACGGCCGGCGTGGGCGGCGACGAATACAGCCTGCTGGCCATGGCCCGCGCGATCCGGGAGGGCGGGTTTCCCTACGCGGCCTTCTGGGATGTGCGCCCTCCGCTCGCCTTCCTCTGGGCGCTGCCTTCGGCATTTGTCGAGGACACCGCTGCGGCGATCATGACGCTGAGGTTGCTGGCGCTGCTCGCCCAGGGGATCGCCGCCTGGCTGTTCTTCTGCCTGTTTCGCCGTCGGCTCGGCCCGCTCGCGGCGGCGCTCGGCGCGGCGGCGCTGCTGGCGTCCGCGAACATGGCAGAGGTGCATCACGTCGCGCTGCCGAACCACTTCTCCATGGCCGTGGCGCTGGGGGCTTTCGCGGCGGCGGTGGAGGGGATCCGGCGGAACCTGCGCCCGATGTACCTCGTGTCCGCCGCGCTGGCGGGACTGCTGCCCTGGATGATGGTGCATGCGGCGCTGGCCGCGCTGGCGATCGCCGTGTTGGCGATCTCCGGAGCGTGGCACAGGGACCGCTGGGCTGGTCCCTGGCTGGCCGTCGCCGCGCTGCCGTCCGTCGCGGTGGTCGGCGCGTACGCCCTCTGGGGACCTTTCGACGCGCTCGTTCGCACCGTGCTGCTGGCGCCTGTCGACTTCCTGAGGGAAGGTCTCGCCGGGTATGATTCCTTCTCGCCCGACCTCGACACGCTGGCAGCGGGCGCGGGCCCTGCGATGGCTTGCTATGTCCTGCTGCTGCTCGCGGGCATCGCATGGCTGCCGGGAATGGTCGCGAAGGCCGCTCCGGGGTCGCCCCTGCGCTCGAGCCCCTGGCTCGTTCTGCCGCCGATCCTGCCGCTGGTCCTGATGGCCTGGCTCAAGGACGGGGCGCCGGAATACTGGATCGATGCCGCGCCGACGGCGGCGCTGCTCGCGGCGGTCGCCGTCCACCGGCTGTTGTCGCTCAAGGCGTGGGCCGCACTCGGCGGTTTTCGGTACTTGCCATCCGTGCTCCGCGGATGCGCGGTGGTGTACATGGGGCTTGGGCTCGCGGCCTTGGCGGCTGCGAGCAGGGAGTCCCCGGAACCGCCCCTGCCGACGGCGTACTGCGAAGCAGCGTCCTGGTGGATGGAACGTCTCGGTCCCGACCGGACGGTCCTCGATACCAGTGCGCTCTGCAGCTACTGGATGCTCGAGTCCAACGCGAGGCTCCACCCTCCGTTCACGTTTACGGACCACTGGTTCCGCCAGTTGCGCATGCGCTGGGTCGGGCGCGCGCTGGCGGACGACGGTTCCGGGACGGCGGCGGCGGAGCGATTGCGCGCCGCGGTCGGGCGGGGATCGACGGCGGGAATCATTATCGCGGACAGCCGGCTCTGCGACGAAGTCCGCGAGCGGGACTGGCAGGCGCCGTTCACCCGGGAATGGAAACGGGTCTGGTTCAGGCGCATCGACGGCTACGGCCCCGAAGATCGCTTTTCGACCCTGGCCGTTTTCGCGCGCCGCGACGTGTTCCTCGAGGCGCGCGACGAATGGACGGAGGAGGAAGCCTGGGGCGACGGTTGCCCTGCGGCGAAGGAGACGCGGTGAGCTTCGCCGCCGAATCTGCGGGACATCGCGGATGGCGCGCGCGACTCGCTGGCCTGTCGACCGGCGGACTCCACGCGCTGGCGTTCGTGGTAGTGCCGAACCTTCCCTACGCGCTGCTGATGGCGGAGTACGCCTTGCGTTCTCGGGCGCCCCTGATCCTGCTGTACTGGTGCGTGGGGGTAGTCGCGCCGAAGTGTCCCCATGGGTTTGTGGCGTGCGCGATGGCCGCGGTCGTCAGCCTGGATATCATATGGCTCGTCAGCGGTCTGTTCTTCCTGCATCCGTCACTGGTCGTGGAGGCGCTGCGGTACGCGCCGCTGATCCATCCCGCCGCGTATTGGCTCTATCTCGCTGTCGGTGCGGGCGCGGTCGCCGCCATCGTCGTGCCGGCGTACGTCGTGCGCCGCCACCGGGGGCGTCTGCTGCGGGGATGGAGTCTGGCGGCGGGCCTCATGGGAGTGCTCGTTGCCGCCGACCTGCTGGCGACCGTCAAGCCTGGCGCGGAACCGCCCGTTTTCGACTCCGCGATGCGGCGGTCGGCCGTGGAGCAGAGCGATGCCCTGCGGGGCGGCGGCTCGCTCCTCGTCGTCATGGTCGAGAACCTGGGGGTGCTGGCCGACCCCGCCCACAGCGAGCGATTGCTTGCCGTGTTGGATACCGAAGCGGTCAGGGCGCGTTATCGCGTTCGGGACGGCGTGTCCCCTTGGGCGGGCATGACGACCGGGGCGACATCGCGGGAGCTTTGCGGGCGCTGGGCAACCTGGGGCGACTATCTCTCTCTCGCCGGGTCCGTCGCCGACTGTCTTCCCGCCCGTCTCCGGGCGCGGGGATATGAAACCCACGCGGTGCATGCCTACACGGGGCGCATGTTCGACCGCTTCGACTGGTATCCGAAGATCGGCTTTGCGCACCTGACCTTCGAGGAGCAGATGCGGGCGCGCGGAGAGAAAGGCGTCTGCGGGACGGTGTTCCGAAGCGCCTGCGATACGGCCGCCGCGGACATCGTGCGGGAACTGCTGACGGCGCCCGTCGACCGGCCCCGATTCGTCTACTGGCTGACGGTGGACAGCCACATGCCCATCGACCCGGCGGAAGGCACGGGCCGCTGGGACTGCCGCGCCGGGGGACCGTTCGGAAACGAGACGGTGTGCCTGATCGCCCGCATCTGGGCCGGCGTATTCGACGCGACGGCCCGCATCGCGACCGACCCCGCCCTTCCCGCGCGAACGAGTGTTCTGCTTGTCGGAGACCACCCGCCAAGCTTCGTCAGCCGTGCGGCGCAGCGCCACTTCGTGCCGGGCGTCGTTCCCTGGATCGCCCTCGAGCCTCTGAACGCGAGGGCGGAGTGATGGGCTTGTTGGGCGCAAACGCGCGCGTCCGGCACCGCTTCGGCGAGGGTATTGATGCTTCTCCCAAGTGCTACAAGGTCATGGATCCGCCGCCGACACGACCACCTTCACGCCGGCGGAGCAGTTGTTGGTCGTGTCGGTCTCCCTCGCCACCGCGACGACGCAGCCGCCGTAATAGTACGTGGCGGGAGTCGGGGCACCGTCAAGTCGAAGTCTCAAACCATGGATCTGATCACCGCTGCGGTCAGAGCCATTGTCGATACGGCTATGGCACCCATCATCCATTTGATGAGGTCGCTTTTGGCCTTCTCCAAATCGGCCTTCGTAGCAACATGCTCAAAGTGTGCTTCCAGCGCGGCCAAACGAACTTCCACCGCGGCGAGACGCGAGGATGATGGACCGTTTCCGTTCGGCGGTGGAGATTCCGGAGGCGGTAGCGTGCGCACATCGCTCATGCTTGTTGTCTCCAAGCTTCCATCTTCTGCCACACCGCTTGGTCATAGTGGCCGTAGTATTCGCCTACTTTCAGAACCAGGCCACTGCCTTTGTGTGCCCCGAATCCAATAGCGCTGTTGACATCGGCACAGGTCGGCATCGCACTGCCTATCAGATAGGTATTGGCGTTCCGTAGCGGGTAGACGTTTCCCGGAAATAACTGCTCCATCTCTTCGAAAGTCACGTTGTCGGCAATCACGAGATAGACAATCATCAGGGAGCGACCTTCCGGCGCAGCAATCAATTCAGGGGATGACCGATGCTAGCAAGACGGCGCAGAGTCATACTACTGACATTCATCCAGTGTTTCCGCAGGGAACTGCCCTCGAGCCTCTGAACGCGAGGGCGGAGTGATGGGCTTGTTGGGCGCAAACGCGCGCGTCCGGCACCGCTTCGGCGAGGGTATTGATGCTTCTCCCAAGTGCTACAAGGTCATGGATCCGCCGCCGACACGACCACCTTCACGCCGGCGGAGCAGTTGTTGGTCGTGTCGGTCTCCCTCGCCACCGCGACGACGCAGCCGCCGTAGTAGTACGTGGCGGGAGTCGCCGGCGCCGTCAGGTCGATCGACTCCGAGCTGGTGTTTACCGTGACCCCGACAGTGACCCCGCTCCCGCCTACGTAAGTATCGTCGTCGTTGTCTATGGTCGCGTCCGACGATTGCAGCCACCGCATGCTCGTCCTGGCCGGCACGCCGTCGCCGTCGTTGCGGACCGTCGCGCTCAGCGTGAACCCGTCTCCCGCCTTCAGCGCGCTGTCCGAGACCGCCGGCGACACCACCACCAGGTCCGGCGCCCCATTCTCGGGTATCACGGTCAGCTTCACGCTGCCGGAGCAGTTGTTCGTGGTATCGGACTCGTCGGCCACCGCATCGACGCAGGCGCCGTAGTAATACGTGCCCAGGCTCGTTGGCGCGTTCAATACGTTAAACAGGATGTCGGTTTCCGAGACCCCGAGGGCGTCCACCTCGTCCGTGGCCTCCTGCGTATCGCCGGTGGTTATCGTCGCGTCCGCCGAGCGATAGTAGCGCAGCGTGCTCTTGTCCGCCGCGCCGTCGCCCGCGTTGCGGACCGTTGCGCCCAGAGTGAAAACAGCCCCCGCCTTCCGATCGGGTTGATTGATGTTCGGCGACTCGACCACCAGGTCCGGCGCTGTGCCTGCCACCTTCGCTGTCACAGTCATCTCCGCGCCGCTGGAGCAGTTGTCCGAGGTGTCGGACTCTCCCGCCACAGAATCGACGCAGGCGCCGTAGTAGTACGTGCCCGCCGTCGACGGCGCCGTCAGATTGACCGATCCCCATTCGCTGTCGTCAGCGGAACTGGTGCTCGATGCCGAGAGCGCGGGCACCGAGACCGTGGCCTCCTGGGTATCGCCGGTGGTTATCGCCGCGTCGGCCGAGCGATAGAAGCGCAGCGTGGTCGCCGGCGCGTCGTCGTCGCCTGTGTTGGTGACAAGCGCGCGCAGCAGGAAAGGCTTCCCGACTTCCCGATCGGTATGGTTCGTCGACGGATACAGGACCTGGAGGTTTGGTGATCCCGATTCCGGCTCCGGCTCCGGCTCTGGCACGGACCTCGCTTCGCTGGCGGAACAATTGTTGGTGGTATCGGACTCGCCCGCCACCGCATCGATGCATGCGCCATAGTAATACGTGCCGGGATCAGTGGGCGCTGTCAATCGGATCCAATCGACCTCGGCGCTCTTGGGGTCGAGGGCCCCCACGGGGTCATCGCCCAGTTCCGTATCCGCCGTGGTAATCGTGGCGTCCGACGAGCGGTAGTAGCGCACCGTGGTCGCCGTCGACGCGGCGTCGCCGTCGTTGCGCGACCCCGCGGTCAGCGTGAACGTCGCCCCGGCTTCCAGTTCCGTGGCGTTGATCCCCGCGACCACCACCAGGTCCGGCGCCGTCGCCTTGGACACGACCACCTTCACGCCCGCCGAGCAGTTGTTCGTGGTGTCCGACTCGCCCGCCACCGAGTCGACGCAGCCGCCGTAGTAGTACGTCCCCGGATCCGGCGCCGTCACCCCGATCGACTCCGCGCTCGTCGCCGAGGCGCTGAGCTTGCCCACCGCGTCCGTCCCCGACGCCGTGTCCGCCGACGTGATCGTCGCGTCCGTGGAGCGGTACCACCGCAGCGTCGTCGCCGCCGACTCCGCGTCGCCGGAGTTCCTCACCGTCGCGCTCAGCGTGAACTCGTCGCCCGCCTCCACGGTCGCATCGTCCACCGCCGCCGACTGCACCACCAGGTCCGGCGCCGCCGCCGGCGTCACCGTCACCTTCACCCCGGCCGAGCAGTTGTTCGCGGTGTCCGACTCGCCCGCCACCGAATCCACGCAGCCGCCGTAGTAGTACGTCCCCGGATCCGGCGCCGTCACCCCGATCGACTCCGCGCTCGTCGCCGAGGCGCTGAGCTTGCCCACCGCGTCCGTCCCCGACGCCGTGTCCGCCGACGTGATCGTCGCGTCCGTGGAGCGGTACCACCGCAGCGTCGTCGCCGCCGACTCCGCGTCGCCGGAGTTCCTCACCGTCGCGCTCAGCGTGAACTCGTCGCCCGCCTCCACGGTCGCATCGTCCACCGCCGCCGACTGCACCACCAGGTCCGGCGCCGCCGCCGGCGTCACCGTCACCTTCACCCCGGCCGAGCAGTTGTTCGTGGTGTCCGACTCGCCCGCCACCGAATCCACGCAGCCGCCGTAGTAGTACGTCCCCGGATCCGGCGCCGTCACCCCGATCGACTCCGCGCTCGTCGCCGAGGCGCTGAGCTTGCCCACCGCGTCCGTCCCCGACGCCGTGTCCGCCGACGTGATCGTCGCGTCCGTGGAGCGGTACCACCGCAGCGTCGTCGCCGCCGACTCCGCGTCGCCGGAGTTCCTCACCGTCGCGCTCAGCGTGAACTCGTCGCCCGCCTCCACGGTCGCATCGTCCACCGCCGCCGACTGCACCACCAGGTCCGGCGCCGCCGCCGGCGTCACCGTCACCTTCACCCCGGCCGAGCAGTTGTTCGTGGTGTCCGACTCGCCCGCCACCGAATCCACGCAGCCGCCGTAGTAGTACGTCCCCGTCTTCTCGGGCGCCGTCACCTTCGCCGACTCGGCGCTGGTCGCCGACGCCGACAGGGCGCCCACCGCCTCCGTGCCCTCGGACGCGTCCGCCGCGGTGATGGTCGCGTCCGACGAGCGCAGCCAGCGCAGCGTCGTCGCCGCCGA
>JAPOYI010000130.1 GCA_026706665.1 Gammaproteobacteria bacterium
TGTCGCCCAGCACCAGCATCAGCATGGCGAAGACGAACAGGTTCATGTAGGCGAAGAACCGGCTGTAGCCCTCCTCGTCCCACATGTAGCCCGTGGCGTAGAGGTGGATGAGGAACCCGACGCCGGTGATGACGCCCATCATGACCAGGGACAGTGCATCGAGGTACAGGCGAATGGCCGGTGCGAAGCCGCCGACATCCATCCAGGTCCACATCGCGTAGGTGTGGCTCGAAAGACCCGAGCGCTGGAACTCGAGTCCGACGACGAACGCAATGACCGCCGACAGGCCCACCGAACCCGCGCCGACGATGCCAACGACGCGCTTGTCGAGCCTGCCTTCGGTCAGCAGCAGGATGAGGGCGCCTGCGAGCGGGGCCAGCGGAACGAGCCACAGGAGATCCATCGACTACCCGCTCAACTCGCCCGCGGTATCGATGTCGAGGCTGTCGAAGCGCCGCTCCAACTGCAGGACCAGGCCGAGCGCCACGGCGACCTCCGCCGCCGCAAGCGCCAGGATCAGCATGAACATGATCTGCCCGTCGGGTTGCCCCCACTTGGCACCCGCCGCAATGAAGGCCAGCCCGCACGCGTTCATCATGATTTCGAGCGACATCAGCAGGAAGATCACGTTGCGCCGCACGAGCACGCCGGTGAGGCCCATGACGAATAACGCCGCCGCGAGCGCCAGGACGTGTTCGATCGGGATGACGGGGACGGTCACGGCCTGTTCTCCCTCGATGACTCCTCCCGCCGATCTCCCAGGTACCGCCGTCCGAGATGGTAGGCGCCGATCAGCGCGGCAAGCAGCAGCATTGCCGCCAGTTCGACCGCAAGCAGGTATTGACCGAAAAGCGCCGTGCCGACCTCCTTGGGCCCGACCATCGTCCCTTCCGTGGTCCCGGGGGCGCCGACAACGATGACATGGAGCATCATGAGGAACAGCACCCCGACCAGGATCGACGGTCCGACCCACATGCCGGGCTGCAACCACAGGCGCTCGCGCTCCGCCGAGCGCCTTCCGAGGTTCAGCATCATCACGACGAACAGGAACAGCACCACGATGGCGCCGGCGTAGATGACGATCTCGAGGGCGGCCGCGAACGGCGCGCCCAGGAGGAAGAAGATCACCGCGATGGACAGCAGCGAGACCACGAGGTAGATCAAGGCATGCGCGGCGTTGCGGCGGGTGATCACGAGCACAGTGGATGCGAGCGCCACGGCTGCTGCAATGTAGAACAGTGCAAGCGCCACTAGGCCAGCCCCCTCATGGTTGTTGCCGGTCGAACGGTCAAGGCATCAGGCTCCGGAAATCCGTCGGCGGCGCCTCGTTTCTGGCTTCGCCCTTGTCCTTGCCCTCGATGGTCTTGCCGGCCACGCCCCAGAAACTGTAGTCGGGATACTTGCCGGGGCCGTTGATCAACAGGTGTTCCTTCTCGTAGACCATGCTGTCCCGGTTGTACTCGCAGAGCTCGAAGTCGGGCGTGAGCTGGATGGCGTAGGTCGGACACGCTTCCTCGCACATGCCGCACATGATGCAGCGCGAGAAGTTGATGCGGAAAAACTCCGGGTACCAGCGGCCGTCCTCCTCCCGTTCGGTCTTCTGCAAGGCGATGCAATCGACCGGACACGCGACCGCGCACAGGTTGCAGGCGACGCAGCGCTCCTCGCCGTCCGGGTCCCGCGTCAGGATGATGCGGCCCCGGTAGCGCGGCGCGGCGTACGGCATCTCGTCGGGGTACTGCACGGTCTCGTTGCGCATGAACGTGTGCTGAAAGACGGTCCAGAGGGTTCGCAGTTGGCTCCACATATCGGCTTATCCTCGACGCGGGATGGTTTCCTCCTGGCTCAGGTCTGCAGCCACAACGACACGCCACCCGTCACCAGCAGGTTCAGCAGCGACAGGGGCAGCAGGACCTTCCAGCCGAGCGACATGAGCTTGTCGTACCGGGGACGCGGGATGGCGGCGCGCA
Source organism: Gammaproteobacteria bacterium (assembly GCA_026706665.1). Classification (GTDB taxonomy): domain Bacteria; phylum Pseudomonadota; class Gammaproteobacteria; order Pseudomonadales; family Azotimanducaceae; genus VXNE01. The sequence continues at coordinate 1,971 of JAPOYI010000130.1, forward strand.
GCAGGACGAAGAGATGGATGAAGACCAGGGTCTTGGCGCCGAACCAGACGACCGGGGGAATGTACTCGGCCCCGGGGATGAAACTCGGCGCCAACCAGCCGCCGAAGAACAGCGTCACCACCAGGGCGGAAGTCAGCACCATGGCGAGATACTCCGCCGCCATGATCAGCGCGAACTTCATGCCCGAATACTCGGTGTGGAAGCCGGCGGTGAGTTCGTGCTCGGCTTCCGGCAGGTCGAAAGGCAGGCGGTGCGACTCGGCGAGCCCCGCCATGAAGAAGATCAGGAAGCCGACGCACTGGGGAAAGATGTACCACATGTCCCGCTGCGACTCGACGATGTCGACCAGGCTGAACGATCCCGCGTGGATAACGACCCCCATGAGCGACAGGCCCATGAACACTTCGTAGGTCACCATCTGCGCGGCGGCGCGCAGTCCGCCCAGCATGGCGTACTTGTTGTTGCTCGAGAGCCCCGCCAGCAGCACGCCGTAAACGGCGAGGGAACTCATCGCGAGAAAGAACAGGATCGCGATGTTCGAATCGGTGATGTAGAGATCGGGGCCGAAGGGCACGATGACGTAGGCCATGAGCATCGAACCCGCCACGATCGCGGGCGCCATGATGAAGAAGGCCCGGTCCCCGAAGGGCGGCAGCCAGTCTTCCTTCATCAAGAGCTTGATGGCGTCCGCCAGGGCCTGGAGCACGCCGAAGGGGCCGACGCGATTCGGACCCAGGCGGTCCTGCCACCAGCCGAGCAGCCGACGCTCCCACCAGACGAGGAACAGCGCGAAGACGAGCGCACCCACGGCTACCGGAATGATCAGGATGTAGTTCCAGTCCACGGTCATCCCTTCGCGATGATCTCCGCTTCCCGCGGAAAGTCCGGATCGCGCGACAATGCGACGGCTTCCGAGGGCAGCGGTTCCGGCAAGCCGGGCAATCCGACCACGCAAGCCGCGGCGCCCCGCGTCACGGCCGCGTCAATTCGCACTTCGGCGGAAGCGGACAACGCATCGCACCTGACCCCGTCGCCCGCTTCGACGCCGAGTTCCCGCGCGTCTTCCGGATGGAGCACGACGTAGGGCGGCGGACTGCAGGAGGCGACAGGCCAGGAACGCGCGGACAGCTCGTCGCTGCCGAAGATCGCATGGACCGGAAACAGCCTGACGCCGTCGCCGCCGGCAAAGGCCGCGGGCGGGTTCCGGAAACACGCCGAATCCGCGCCGTTGGGCCCGTCCGTCCCGATCAGCCTCGCACCGGGGTCGCCCCCGCTCAAACTGCCGCCCACTTCCTGTTGGAACTTGAACACCGACTGGTTGGAGTTCCATCCCGGCGACCAGACGTACGGCACCGTCGAACCCGGCTGACGGCCGGTGTTCTGGCCTTCCATCGAATACGAGAACGGCGTCTCGTCGTCCACCGTCGGCTTCGGCTCGTGCACGTTCACGTCCGCCCGCATGGCGGTGCGGCCGCTGTACCGATGCGGCTGGCGCGGGATTCTCGTATCCGCTTCGCTGCGGTAGTCAGCGGCGGGAGCGGCCTCGGGAATCGCGGCCAGGGCCGGCTCACCGTCGGCGCATGCCCGGACGAGGTCGTCGATGCCCGACCAGGCGCAGTCGCTGCGGCCCGCCGCCTGCGCCGCTCGCTGGATCCAGACCCAGGACGGGGCTATCTCGCCGCCCGGTTCGAACACCTGGTAGAAGCGCTGGGCGCGGCCCTCGTAGTTGACGAAAGTCCCGTTGCACTCCGCGTATGCCGCCGCCGGCAATACGAGATTCGCTGCCTGCGCGGTCGCGTTCTCCATGGAATCCATGACGACGACTTCCGCCCCGGCGGCAAGCGCCGCATCGACCCGCGCGGATTCCGCCCGCCGATAGAGATCGTTCTCCATCACGACGAGGGTGTCGGCTTCCCCCGACCGCACCGCCTCGAGGGCGCCGTCAAGGGACAGGCCGGCATCCAGCATGGCGGCGCCGACACTGTTCGCTTCATGCGGCGCGATCAGCAGTGCCGGGTCTGCCCCGCGCGCCCGGAGGGCCCAGGCAATGTTGGCGGCGGCTTCGATGACGCCGGGTTCCGCCGATCCGGTACCGGTGACGACCAACGGCCGCTTCGCTTCACCGAGGGCGGCAGCCACACGTTCCACGAATTCGTCGGCGGCATCGCCTTCCGCGAAGTCGCCGTCCAGGCGATGGGCGACCGCGTAACCGGTGCGGGCAATGTCGGCGGGCGTCGCATGAAACGTCGCCGTGGCGATGTCGTCGATGCGCGTCGGCAGCGTCGTCGCCAGGAACACCGGGCTCAATCGCCCCTGCGCATGTCCCCGGATCCCTGCATCCTGCCAACCGGGTATCGCCGCTTCGCTCCCCATTTCCAAGGCCCGTCCCCGCGCCGCCTGGCGCATGGAGAGGGCCACGCGCGGCGCGGTGTTGAGCACGTCCTCGCCCAGCACGAGCACGGCGTCCGCTGTCTCGACATCGCTCAGCGTGGGTATTCGCGCGCCACCCCGGCCATGAACGTCGAGCGCAAGGGCGATCAGGTCCGCTTCGCCGTCGGCCAGGCCGTTGCAGAAACTGTCCCTGCCGACGAGGCTCTTCAGCGCGAAGTTCGACTCCACGCTGGCCCGGGGCGAGCCGATGCCTATGACTTTCCTGTCCCGCAGCATCTTGCCGAGGGCGTCCATGGCCGCATCGACGCCGCGCGCCTCGAACACGTCGTCGCGCGCGCGAGTGCCGGCGTTCCTGATCCGCGCTGGATCGTTGACGAAATGCGAACCGAAACGGCCGCGATCGCAGAGGAAGTAGCCGTTGATCTCGCCGTGGTAGCGGTTGTGCACGCGTTTCAGGTCGCCGTAGCGCTCGCTCGGGAAGATGTTGCAGCCGACGGCGCAACCGGGGCACACCGAAGGCGCCGACTGCAGGTCCCACTTGCGCGTGTACTGGCTCGAGAACGGCCGGTCGGTAAAGACACCCGTCGGGCAGACCTCCACCAGGTTGCCGGAGAACTCGTTTTCGAGCTTGCCGTCCCCCACGCGCCCGAAGTACATCCGGCCGCGGGAACCCATCGCGTCCAGGTCCGTGCCGCCGGCATAGTCGCGGTAGAAGCGCACGCAGCGATAGCAGGTGATGCACCGGTTCATCTCGTGGCCGATGAACGGACCCAGGTCCTGGTTGCGCCAGGTCCGCTTCGTGCCGCGATAGCGCCGCTGCGAGTGACCCGTCATGACCGTCATGTCCTGCAGGTGGCACTCGCCCCCCTCCTCGCAGACGGGACAGTCGTGCGGATGGTTTTCCATCAGCCATTCGATGACCGACGTGCGGAACTCGGCGGCGTAGGGCGCTTCGATGGATATCCGCATGCCGTCACGCACGGACGTGATGCAGGCCATGGCGAGGCGTCCCCGCTCGTCGTTCTCGTCAGCATATTCGACTATGGCGCACTGCCGGCACGCGCCGACCGAACCCATGGCCGGATGCCAGCAGAAGTACGGCAGGTCGAGGTGCTGAGACAGTACGGCTTCCAGCACGTTCTGTCCCGCCTTGGCCTCGTAGCGCTCGCCATCGACAAAGATCGTTGCCATTTCCTCCAGAGGCCCCCTATCCGTCGCCTTTCCGTTCCCGGTACGGGCAGCGTCCTTCCCGGACATGCGCCTCGAAGTCGTCCCGGAAGTACTTGAGCGCGCTCTGCAACGGCTCGATGGCGCCTGCGGCATGCAGGCAGAACGTATTCCCCGGCGCTCCGATGAAGGCGCCGTTCTTTTCCAGGATGTCGATGTCCTCGAGCGTCCCGCGACCCTCCTCGATATCGGTGAGCAACTCCTCGAGCCACGGCAGCCCTTCCCGGCACGGCGTGCAGAACCCGCATGACTCCTGCGCAAAGAAGTGCTGCAGGTTCCTGGACATATCCACCGGACAGATCGAATCGTCCATCAGGATCATGGTGCCGGTACCCATGCGACTGCCGGCCGCGGCGATGGAACCGTAATCCATGGGCAGGTCCAGGTGCTCCTCCGGCACGAGGAAATCGGTGGAAGCGCCCCCGGGAAGCAATCCCCGAAGTTTGTAGCCGTTCCGCATCCCGGCGGCATGGGTTTCGATGATCTCGCGGATCGTCGTGCCCATCGGGAGTTCCCAGAGCCCGGGATTGTTCACCCGTCCGGACACGCCGTAGATCTTCGTCCCCGCGTCGTCGGTGAGACCGAGATCCCGGAACCAGTCCGCGCCATTGCGCAGGATGGCGGGCACACAGCAGAGCGTCTCGACGTTGTTGACCACGGTGGGCCGGCCCCAGGCGCCGCTGGCGGGCGGGAACGGCGGCTTCAGCCGAGGCTGCGCCCGCTTGCCCTCCAGCGCGTTCAGGAGCGCGGTCTCCTCGCCACAGATGTAGCGCCCGGCCGAACGGTGCAGCCTGAGGTCGAGGTTGAACTCACCGCCGAAGATGCCATCGCCCAGGTACTTCCGTCCGGCAGCGTCGGCAATCGCGCCTTCCAGGGCCCGGAAGGGCTCGAAATACTCCCCGCGCAGGAATACATACGCGCGTTCCGCGCCGATCGCATACGCCGCGACGACGACTCCCTCGATCAGGAGATGGGGATCGAAGGTCATCAGGTAACGGTCCTTGAACGTCCCCGGCTCCATTTCGTCGGCATTGCAGACCAGGTACTTCGGTCCCGTGCCGGCGGCGTCTCCCTGCGGCACGAAACCCCACTTGACCCCGGTCGGGAAGCCGGCGCCGCCCCGGCCGCGCAGGTTCGCATCCTTGACCAGGTCGATGACCTCTTCCGGCGTCATCGTTGTCAGCGCCCTGCGCGCGCCGGCGTAGCCGCCCCCGGCCTCGTAAGCGTCGATGTCGACGACCTGGCCGCCGTTCTGCCCGATGCGTTCGGTGAGAGGCTTGTCCATCAGATCCCCGGCACCTATTCGAACCGGGCGAATATGTCGTCCAGGCGGCCAGCCTCGACATCCGTTACCAGTTCTTCGCCGACCAGCATCGTCGGCGCGCGATCGCAGGCGCCCAGGCAGACGATGGGCAACAGCGTGAAGCGGTCGTCCGGCGTCGTCTCGCCGAAGTCGATGCCGAGGTGCGCCTTCACCTGCTCGGCGAGGCGATCCGCGCCCATGACATAGCAGCTCACGCTGTCGCAGAGCATGACGACGTGCCGGCCCACGGGTTGGCGATAGATCCTGTTGTAGAAGGTCGCGACCGCGTCCAGGGCCTCCGCGGACATGCCGAGCAGCCGGGCGATGGCAAAGAGGCTCGCATCCGACACCCAGCCCCTGTGTTCCTGCACGATCATCAGGGCGTCGATTGCCGCGGACTGCCGATCGGGCAGGTGCGCGCACTCCGCCTCGATCTTGGCGACTTCGGACTCCGAGAGCGTCTCGACAAGGTCCGCGCCACTCACGGCTTCATTAGCACCGGCTGTTGTCATCGGTCGACGTCCGCCATGACGAAGTCGATGCTCGCGATGATGGCGATCAAGTCCGCGATCATGAAGCCGTTGCTGATGAACGGGATCATCTGCAGCGCCGGGAAGGACGGCGTGCGAATGCGCGTCCGGTAGGCCATCGTGCCGCCATCGGCGATGGAGTAGTACGAGTTCCAGCCCTTGGTCGCCTCGATCAGGGTCGTGGACTCCGACGGCGCGATAACGGGACCCCAGCTCACGTTCAGAAAATGGTGGATGAGCGTCTCGATGTGTTCCATCGTCCGCTCCCTGGCAGGCGGCGTGGTCAGCCGATGGTCCGCCTTGTACGGTCCGGAAGGCATGTTCTCAACACACTGACGTATGATGCGAAGGCTCTGGCGGATCTCCTCGACACGCACCAGCGCGCGGTCGTACACGTCGCCGTTCTCGGCCGTCGGCACGTCGAATTCGAACTGGTCATAGCCGCTGTAGGGCCGGTTCTTGCGGAGGTCCCAGTCGCAACCCGTGGCCCGCAGCGACGGCCCCGTGATGCCCCAGTCGAGGCCCTCGGCGGTGTTGTAGGCGCCGATGCCGATGGAGCGGCGCTGCAGGATCCTGTTCTTGAGCGCCATCGTCCCGTAGTGATCGAGACGTTTCGGCATGTAGTCGACGAAGTCGAGCACCATCCTGTCCCACCCGTCGGGCAGGTCCTGGGTGACCCCGCCGATGCGGAACCAGCTCGGGTGCATGCGCCCTCCGGTGATCGCCTCGATGATGGAAAAGAGGCGTTCCCTGTCCGCGAACATGTACAGCACCGGCGACATCTGGCCCACGTCCTGGGCATAGGTGCCGTAGAAAACCAGGTGGCTCGAGATGCGGAACAGCTCGGCCAGCATGACACGAATGGTCCGGGCGCGTGGCGGGACCTCGATGCCGGCCATCTTCTCCACGTTCAGGACGTACGGCAGGTTGTTCATGACGCCGCCGAGATAGTCGACGCGGTCCGTGTAGGGAATGTAGGTGTGCCAGCTCTGGCGCTCGGCCATCTTCTCCTGGGCGCGGTGGTGATAGCCGATATCGGGGACCGCCTGGACGATCACCTCGCCATCCATCTGCAGCGCGATGCGGAAGACGCCGTGCACGCTCGGGTGATTGGGGCCCAGATTCAGGAACATGAAGTCCGTGTGTTTCGCCGCGCGGCGCATGCCCCACTCCTCGGGCACGAACCGCAGACCCTCCTGCTGCGAGCGCTGGAACTCCGGCGACATCGAGAAAGGGTCCATTTCCGTCGCGCGAGCCGGGTGCTCCTTGCGCAACGGATGGCCTTCCCAGTTCGGCGGCGTCAGTATGCGGCGCAGGTTCGGGTGCCCCTCGAAATCGATGCCGAACATGTCGTACGCCTCGCGCTCGTACCAGTTGGCCACCGGGTAGACATTCGTCACTGTCGGGATGCCGGGACTGGTTTCGGGCAACGCGGCCTTGATCCTGAGGTCGGCGTCGTGGCGCAGGGAAATCAGGTGGTAGAAGACCGTGAAGGAGGAGTCCGGCTGGCCGTCGCGAAACTCGCGGGTACGCTCGTCGATGGCGGAGAGGTCGAACAGCAGTTCATAACCCTCCTCGTCCTTGAGACAGCGCATGATTTCCGGCGCGCGGGTCGGCTCCACCCACAGGGTCGGAATGCCGTCTACCGTCGGCTGTACGATGCAGTCGCCGAACCGCGCCCGCAAGACCGCTGCGATCGCCGGTTCCCGCGTATGCTGGACAGCAGCTTCGGCCATTGCCTAACGCGCTTGCTTCCGTACCAGGAGTTCGCCGGACAACGGCGCGTCGCCGACGCTGTCCGGCTGCGCCAGGTCGGAGACCGCCATGCGGTCGGCGTTACGCGCGTCGCGCTGGCTCGGTTCGTACTTCCTGATCTTGCCGTCGTCCCCGATCACCCAGGACAGCGGTCGCGGCGACGCCTTGATCGACTCCTGCAGAAGGGTCAGTCCCTGCATGAACGCCTCCGGGCGCGGGGGACACCCGGGAACGTAGACGTCCACCGGCAGAAACTTGTCGACGCCCTGCACGACGCTGTAGACGTCGAACATGCCGCCCGAATTCGCGCACGACCCCATGGAGATCACCCAGCGGGGCTCCAGCAACTGTTCGTACAGGTGCTGCAGGACCGGCGCCATCTTGCGGAATACCGTGCCGGACACGACGATGAGATCCGCCTGCCTCGGCGACGCGCGGATCACTTCCGCGCCGAAACGCGCCATGTCGTGCCGGGACGTCAGGGCCGTCGCCATTTCCACGTAGCAGCACGACAGGCCGAAGTTGAACGGCCAGATGGAGTTCGCGCGTCCCCATGACACCAGGTCTTCCAGCCTGGCCGTGAGGACGCTCCTCGCAGCGTCGTCCCGGTAGGCGGCGTCGACCTCCTCCATGGAGGCCCCGGGTTCGGTCCTGATCACCCGCCATTGCATCGACTATGCGGCGACCTCGTCTTCGCGCTGCCGGGCATACCCCGGCGCGCGGGCAAATCGGCTCTTGACGCCCCATTCAAGCGCCCCCGTCCTGAACTCGTATACAAGGGCAACCAACAGGATGACGATGAACACGGCCGCACCGACAAAACCCGGCCAGCCGACCTCGAAGAATGCCACCGCCCACCCGATAAGGAAGATCGTCTCGAGATCGAAAATCACGAAGAACATCGCGATCAGGTAGAACTCGATGGAAAAGCGCATGTCTTCCGCGTCGCCCTGCGGTACGACACCGGACTCGAACGGGATGTCCCGCGCGCCCGCGTGCCGGGAGCGGTCGCCGATGAACCACGACGCCGCCAGGGTCACACCGATCACGGCGGCGACCACCAGCCCGTATAGCACGAAAGGCAGGATTTCCACGGTCACCCCTGCGCCCAAACCGTGGCCCACAGGCCGGGAAGCCTGGGATCCATCAGGGAATTCTCTATGCGTTCAGGGGCATACGCCCACACCAAGGAAACCAGTTTGCGCAGCCCTTCATCGTTCAGTTTGGTTGGGACATGGCACCGCTGACGGAGCGCGCGGCCAAGTCTCGGACACTATACATCACATTGCCCAGCCCGCATATCTCAGCGGCCGGCGACGCACGGATTCCACCGGAAAAACACCCGCAAGAGCTGACCGCGTTGGTCCGACAGGGAGAGTCGAGTTACGATCATGCACGATCAGGGTTCGCGATCCAGGGCGGCAATGACTGAAAACGATTCATCTCCACCCGCCCGCCCGGATCGGCCGCCCGCGCGTCCGCAGGTGATTTCAATAGCGGCGGGGGCGCTGTTCGCATCGGCCGTGGTCCTGCTGACAGTCTGGATCGCCTGGCCCGAACAGGTGGTCAGCAACGGTGGCCAGGTCTTCTTCATCATGCTGTGGACGGTGCTCGCCTGGGTGACGTTCAGGGGCGCCGGCTGGGTCCGGTACGCCATCGTCGCGATCCTGATCGTGACGCTCTGGGGCTTCGCGAACGCGGCGTCACCCATGGAATCGGTTGCACACCTTGCCCCGTGGGAAGTTCTTTGCAGGGTGCTGCAAGCCGGCGCGCTAGCGCTCCTTTGCCTCCCGCAGGCACACCGCTGGTTCCGGGCGGTGGCGGCGTTGGACAAGGACGGGTAGCCGTTCCGGACATCCCCAGGGGATGCGCGGTCCTTTCGCACGCGAGCGGTGGGGATTTTTCTGCACCAAGTCACTGTTACAACCCGGCCAAAGGTGGTATATGTGACTCTTCACTTGGCGTCGGCCCATGTCCCCTTGGGGAAGGGGCCCGCAGAAGGGTGAAGAGAAAAACCAAAAAGGGGAGGCAAAATGCCAAATAAGATAGTGCTTGGCCTGATCGTCCTTGCGGCGCTAGTCGAGGGGCTCGCCCCCGGTGCCGTACCGGAGAACATCCTACCGTTAGCACTGGTCGTCCTCGGAATCGTGGCGGCCGTGATGAACGATGACGGGCATCCGACCGCGGCCTTGGTGGCCGCCATTGCGGCCGCTGCCGCAGGGGGTGGCGACGTTCTGGACAACGTCCACGTTATCGGTGGATATCTGGACGGCATACTCGACGCCCTGGTGATCGCGCTCCTGTCAGGCGCGGCGGCATCCGTCGGTATGGGGATATACAACCAGCTAACGGCTTCGGACGACTCCGAGTGAACGGGAGGGCGGCAGCTTCGGCAGCCGCCCCCGATAGCCCACGTCAGCGCCGGTAGCCAGCGCCTCCGGCGGGTTCGCCCATCGGGCGGAAAGACTGACATTCAACTCCCGACCCCTCGCAGGACCGAGGGGGCGGGAGTGTTTTTTTCCATGACACGACCCCACGCCTCCATCACACACGGCCACGGCGTCCGCCAGCAACAACGTCTCTCCCCATCTGCTAAGCTAGAGTTACCCTGTCCCTTGTCGGAGCCATGCCTGATGCCTCTCCCACTTTCCCGGTCATGCCCGGTCGCACGCACCGTCGCCGCGTTGGCACTTGTCATGTCGGCATCGGCCGCCGCCGCCGAAACGGCCGATTTCGAGGTTCGCGAGGGCTACCTGTCAGCGAGCGTGCGGGAACTCGTGGACTCCCACGAATGGTCCCTGGTCTGGAGCGCCGGCGAAGACCGGATGGTTTCCCATGCATTCACCATTTCAAACGACTCGCTTGAAGGCGCGCTCGAATCACTTCTTGCGATGTACAGGGGTCAGTTCGTCGCCGACCTCTACCGGGGCAACCGCGTGGTGGTGGTCAACACACCGCCGCCACGCGTCGATGTCGAACTCCCGGGCTCCGCGGGCAACCAAGCCGCCCGGCAATCAGCAGTGGGCGAACCCGCACCTGTCGAATCCAATCTCGTTGATGCCGGCACCGAAACCCCGGGGGCAGTGGCTTACGAAGGTCCGGCGCCCGACGATTCCGATGGGTCCATATCCCTACCGGTAACCGTCAGCGGGCAAGCAGCCGACCTGTCGCGCTGATTCGAGTCCTCAGGGCCGTCTTCGTCGCCCTGCCGCCGCAAGTCAGCCAGCGCTGTCCCTCGCGGATCGAAAGGGCTACTCGCTCTCGTGCAAGCAACGGCGTGCCGAAGCGTTCTCGGTCACGCACCACACCGTGGTGAACTGGATTCGTCCATCCATGGCGGCGCCTCGCCCGGATTCGAACTCCACTGACTCCAATACGAGGGGACCGCCCGCAAGCCGATCACCAAGCCATGCCGCCGTACCTCCCGTGGACCATTCGACACCCTGCAATTCCAACAGCGTCGAAAAGCCCCGGTAGACCTGGTTCAGCGGCCCGGGACTGACCGTCACGGTGCCCAGCGCCTCGAGGTCCCCGCCCAACCGTTTCCCGTGCCAGGGATTGCCTTCTGCCAAAGGCTGCGGCAGGCGCAGTTCGTCGACCCGGTTCGAGGCGTCGACAGGCAGCGAGAAGGTCGCGTCCAGACCCGAAAATACGACGCGCCATCCTTGCACCCCCGCGCGGCGGCGCATCTGGTCCAACAGGGCGTCCCGAGGCCCGGAGCGGGGTCCTCCCAGGACTTCCGGCGGCAAGGATGTCTCGATGGTGAGTCGACCGCCATCGGTCCGGGTCCATTGCAGCTTCCTGACGGACAGCAACTCGCCAAACACGCTATCGCTCAGAAACAGCCGATAGGCGCGATGCATGGCCGGGATGAGTTCGCCGGGGTCTGGCGTAACCAAGAGCTCGCTGTATTCCGCATTCAGTTGATCGATCGGGAGCGGCGGAGGGGGCAAGCTCTCGTCTACCGGAGGTGGGGGGCGATTTTGCCACCAGAAGACCCCGGCAGCCGCTATCACCAGACACCCCAACGTCAGACCGATGGTGCGCACTATCCGGAGCTGTCGAAGTCGTTTGGCGACCACATCGATGGCGCCGATCGCCCGATTCGTGGTGTTGAGCTCGGGTAACGTCCCAGACGCGTCCTCCATCCAGTCGAGCACGGAGTCTTCGAGAGTGACGACACGGGAACGGTCGGCCATATCCAGGTCCCGGACATCGACACCGTGCAAGAACACGGAGTAGGGGCCAGGGGAAACCACATCCAGCCGGGTGAGAGCATGGCGCAGTTCGACACTTAATTCGAAGCCGCCCACAAGGGCGTCCTTGATCACGCTACCGTCGATGACGAGAACAACGGCCCGCTGGTTGCCCATCCTTTCGCAGTACACGAAGTCGCGCGCGTGTACTTCTTCCCGCAGCCAATTCCTGACGTTCTCGCCGAGCAGATACCCGGGCTCCGTCGCGAACGCGCAGTACAGGGACCCGCCGCCGGCGGGTTCGAACCACGCGAAAAGGTCGTCATCTTCGAATACCGACTGCATCAGACGTGCGCGCCGCCTGGCCGTTGCTGCAATGGTGGCGGAGGACGAACGCAGGGACTCGATTCCGATGCTGCTGAGTTGCACCGTTTCCCGCACGACAGGAAGCGCGAAACCCTCCCTTCCGATCACGCGACTCACAGCAGCAAGTCTTCGTCAGGCGCAGGTCGGTCCAATAGTGTGGGGGTGATGAGCAGCACGGTTTCCGTGCTGCTGTATTCGCTACTCCTGGCGGTCAGCCACGGCCATCGCACGATGCCTCGCGACCCGGTGGCCCCGCGGCGCGCCAACAGCCCGCCGAGGGCCAGCGTTTCGCCGCTGCGCAGCCGGGCGCTCTGGAAGAACTGGCTGCGTTCCACCGTCGGGAGTTGAATGGACTGGTCGCCGCTCCCCGCCGACTCCAGGCTGACGAGGTCGCTCACCGAGATGGCAGCATGCAGGAATACCCTGTCACCGACGATCTTCGGCACGATCGTGAGCGACATGCCCGTCGAGACGACGCCGGGCTGCAGGTCCACTTCCGTCACGACCGCGACAGTTTCCCGCGTCGTCACGTCCACCCCGGCCAGGATGCCCCTGTCGTTCAGCACCTGCATCTGCGCCGCCTGGCCGTTCAACGCGACGACTCTCGGCGAGTTTCGCAAACTCGTCTCCCCCTGGGCCGCCAGCGCGCGAAGAACCACCTCCGTGCCATGGAACGCATGACCATCGCCGAACTCGATACCGACGGAAGCCGCGTCCATACCGGAAGCCCGCGCCAGCGCGTCCGCGAAACCGCTCCGGCCACCGGGCTCCACCGACCCTGGCCTTTCGGGGCTCCCCTGGTCGGTTACCGCCTGGTAGACCAGCTGCCAGTCGATCCCGGCGCTCTGGCTGTCCGACAACGTGACCGTGACCAGCTGGATCTCAAGCAGGACCTGGCGGGCAAGCCAGTGGTTCAGCGCACCGATGTAACCTCCCGCCTCGCGCACGCGGCCAGCGGGACCACGGACGACCACGGTGCCCGTACTGCGATCGATAATCGGCGCCGGGTTTTCGACACCCAGCAGACGGATCAGCGTCTCCTCCAGGCCCTGCCAGAAACTCGCATTGCTGTTGAGAGTGATCTCGCCGCCGGTCCGGGGCGTCGCCCGGACGCCGCCGGATGACCCTCCACCCCCGCCCCCGCCAGCCTGCACGGTCGCGGAGCGATCCGATTCGACCGTGGACATGGACCAGGACAGGTCGCCGGGGACCCGGTGAATCTCGAAAGTGCTGGCAACTTCCGCCATCCAGTGCAGCGCGCCAGACTTCTCCTCCCAGCCCAGGCCGCTCGCTTCAGCGAGCAGATTGAGGAAATCCCGGAAAGTCCCCTCGTGGTCCAGCGTCACGGGCAATTCGCGCTGCGCGACATCATGGGCGAAAACCACCGAGGGCACTTCGTCCAACTGTGCGAGTGCCTTCTGGAGGCAGAGGTCCAAAGGTAGCCCCGAAACCCTGATCTCTACCAGTTCGTGCAGCCACGCCGCCCCCGCGTAGGCGACGCGGTCGGAGTCGACGTAGGGATCATCGTGTACGACGACGAGCGGTCGCGACGGTCTGGCTCGACCCGTCTCGATATCCGCCTCCGCAACGCTCCTCTCCTCCGGAATACGTGGATCGGGCGTCGGTGACAGGATCTGGCAGGCAGCGAGCAGGAGGGTTGCGGCACCGAGGCCTCCAGCCTGGCCGAACGTGCCCGGAAATGCCCCACGGCCGGTGCCCTCGGCCCCGGTTATCGTCTTGCGAGGGGTACCCCCTCGCGCTCCCCGGCTGAGGGCTCCGCCCCGGCCCCGCTCGTCGTCCCGTCGGGCTATAGTCTGTTCAATCTGTCGCATGATCCATCCAAGCCAATTTGACCGCCACCGGTTCCGGGTATGGGTCGCAAGTCGTTCGCAGCCTCCAACCGGCAAACGCGCCTCGACAGGCCGCGCAATGGGAATCTGGCATTTACTGGGTCGCGCCGGGAGAAGTAAATGTCGGTTTCGTCCCCTCCTCCCATGAAAAGCCTACCATCTATGACCAATCCCGCCGTAATCGCATCCTCCGCCGGGTCGACCGAGCTGCCATCGGACAAGAACCGAATACCCGACCCTTCCGGGGGCAGCGAATCCTCGAAAGGCAGCAGGAGCGGGAGTTCTATCGAGGAAATCCGTCTCACCTTCTGCAATATGCCGCCGCGGTCCGCGAATATCACCGGTCGACCCTCATCGATGCGGTGGACGAACTGCCCCGATCCTCCTGCACCGGTACCGGCAACGGGAGGTATGCCAAGGATTCGGGCTTCGACCTGATAGGAATCCGTCCCTACCTGCGATGCGGTCTGAAAGAGTCGGCCCTGGGGCAGGCGGGAGGCGATAGCAACCGCATCGCCGCTTCCCCGGACATCGAAACACAGGACGAGGTCGTCGGCGGCCGGGTTCGCCTCGTAGTTGCCGGACGCCGTAGACTGCGTGTGGTCCGGGGGCCCCATGCAGGGGGTTGCCGGCACCGATGTCCGCGCCGCCGCCCGGTCCCACCCCGTGATGGCAAAACCTCGACAGCCTCCCTCGCACCCCTCGTATCGGATGCCGGGAACATGGATCAGGTAACCCTCCTCCACCAGCTTCTCCAGGCTGATCGCAGGTTGGGGTATCGCTCTGTCGTTCGGCCACTCGTCACCGTTCACCGCGGCCCAGGCAACGGACGCGTCGATGATCGACCGCGCGTCACGCACCGTGCCCTCGACCCGCTGCATGGAGTGTCTGAGGCTCAGTTGGTTCGCGTAGAAATCAGCCACGAGTACGGCGATGAATCCAAGCAGCGCCACGACGATGCCGATCTCGACCAGGGTGAAGCCGGCCGTCCGATGTTCGCGGAGCCGGGCTCTACTCGTCGTTACTCCACTAGCACTAGCCATTGCGTACCTCAGCATCCCAGTAACCGAAAGTCGGAGACGTCGACCAGCAGGTCGTCCGTCAAGTCAAAGTCCAGTTTGCCGTCGCCGTCCGCGTCCAGTCGCCAGGTGTCGTCCATTCCGTCACCGTCCTGATCGACGTTGGGTCCCAGTCGCCCGTTTCCGTCGCTGTCGCAAAAAGCGTTCAACCGCAGGCGGACGCCATCTCGGCACTCAATGCCATTTCGGCCAAGCCAGGCTTGCCCGCGCAGATCGTCGTATGAACGTTCCTCCGACCGCACTGCCAACAGTTCCACCCAGAAGAGCCGCGCGCGCGGCTGGCTACCGCAGGGCTCGAACGTGCCGGCGTCGCCGTCGCTGTCGCAGGCGGCCTCAAGGTCTCGGGCGATCAGCGAGATCCGCTCGTCGAAGCGCTCCGGCGGATTCCAGAACACGCGCAACTGCGGCGGTGGTGTCCCGCTGTAGGTCTGTGCCGAGCGCACGATCTCCCAATCGTATTCGCCCCCCGCCAGGGGATCCGGCAAGCGCGGGGCGGGCGGCAGATAAGGCGCGAGGTCAGTAGACCCGCCGCCGATGGGGAAGTGTGGCGCCTGCACCGCGTCGGGACTATCCGGGTCGACATGACAATACTCCCACCTGTACCAGTTTTCGACCGCGTTGCGCAGCGTGGCAACGTGGACTGGTACCGCGCTCGCCTCGCCAGCGGTTGCGAGGTTCTGGCGCCAGCCCTGCCCAAGGAACACGACACCCGAAATCACGCCGGCGCCGACGACCAGAACCAGGGCGAGTTCCAGCAAAGTGGCGCCCTTCTGCGCGAATTCGGCACGACACCGTCGCAGTATTGCTGGCCCGTGATCCCTCAATGGCGATAGGTCAGCTTCAACGCGGAGTCGTTTTCGCCTGCGGTTCCTTCGGTTATTTCAAGTCCCCTCTGGAGGGTGTCGCCTTCGCCCTGATCCGCCACGACCCCCTCCCGCAAGCTGTTGGCGAGCGCATTCAACACATCGGTGGGGAGCTTGTCGATCAGAAGAGACCACCTGTACCGGTCGGTTTCGTAGAACTCCAACTCGTACGTGCATTCCCACGAGTTCGCCGCAGTGAGGACAGTTTCGTCCCCGACTTCCCGCGCCTCGTCACCCAGGCTTCCGGGCAGGAATCCAGCGAGCTGGTCCCAACCTGTCAGGCTGGTGAAGCCTCGATTAATGTCCGCCGCAGAGTACGTGATCGGCCCGCCTCGCGCCCATGTGGACACCGCCTGGCGAATCACGGCCACGTCGGTCGTGACATCCGAGAGCGTCTGGTTGCGCTGGACGATGTTGTATACGCCCATCACCGAAACCAGGATCACGGCGATAATGCCGATCACGAAGGCAAGCTCGATCAGGGTCACTCCCCTGTTCCTATGAGCAAATGGCCGCGCCTCGGGCACGGTCTGAACGCTGTTGAGAATCATTGGATTGGTACCTCCCATCTTGTTGTTGGTTGCCATGGCACGCAAGAGCATGTCAACCGATCTGCAAATTGCGCACGAGAATCGTCACGACCATGTAAACCGACAGAATCAATAATGCGAAGGACGCCGCGACGGCCGTCAGTCCCACCGTGTTGAGCACCCCCGCCGTAACCCTGAAATGTGTCAGAACGCCTTCCCGGGCGGCGGCGCCCGTTCTCACCATGACCTGCCTCAGGTTCTGGTGCTCGGCCAGGAGATTCAGGCGGTACACGTCCCGTCGATGGAGAAACCCCACATCCAGGGCCCGGGATACGTTGCGGCCGTCACGCAGCCGGCGGCGCATCATGTCGAAGTACATCCGCGTATACGGCGACGCATGCCGCGACACTGTCGCGAGCGCCGTGCGGATATCATGACCCGCCACCAGCAGCGTCCCCACGGACTCGATGGCATTGGCGGCGAGAAGCACTCGATAAAGGGTAAACGGCCAGATCCGGTCCAGCAATCGTCGGCCCCGGCCAGTCCAGCGCCTCAGCAGGAGACGGATTCCGACGAATGCAGTCGCTGCCGCCGCCGCCATCGCCCACCAGAAGTCCGAGATGAAGCGTCCGGTCCCATAGGTGGCCCTGGCCGGCGCGGGCCACTGATCCGGCGTGAGCTCCACGGCGAATTTCGGCCACACCTGAATCGCGAAGACGGCGTACACCGCGCACGCGAGAACGATGTACACGCCGGGCATCACGAGTTGCCGAAGCACTCCCGAGCGCGCCTCGTGCTGGCCTCGGATGTGGCGCAGAACCGTGATCCCGTTGTCGGTAAAGTTCTCCGTCTGTTCGGCTGCGGTGATCGCGCTCACGACATCGAAACGAAACAGCCTGTCCATGGCACTCGACACGGCCCGGCCCTCGCGCAACCTGCGCAGCATGTGTCGCGCGACATGGCGGTCGAGCGGCGCGGCGGCGGTCGCGGTCAGCCGCAGCGCGTCGCGCGGCGGGACGCCGTCCGACATCAGTGCGAATATCCCTTCCAGAAACGCCAACTGCTTGGGCAGCGATGCGCCGAACTGGAGCAGCAGGAAGCCCTCGTCGATCCTGGCAAGAATCTCCTTCATGCGTCCGCCTCTTCCGCTTCGTCACCGACAAGCTCTGCACGCTCGCGGTAGTCGAAGACGGGCGTTTGCGTCGCGTCCAGCCGGCCCGCCGCGCGCTCGGCATCCACCGGGTCGACGCGTCCGGCGCGTACGTGCCTGAGCATGTGGTCGGTAATGGGTCGCCAGCCATGAGCGGAAAGGTGCTGGCGCCAGCGCAGCGGATCGCGGTTGCGGATGAAGTCGAGCGACGTCTCGTCGATCATCACCATCTCCGCCGCGAGGAGGCGGCCGACTATGCCGGAGTTGCTGCACTCGGCACATCCGGAACCACGCACGAAAACACGCTCCATCTGCTCCGCGAACAGGCGGGAAAAGCGATGGCGCGAATCCCGGTCCACGTATTCCGCCTCGGCGAATGGCGTCTTGCAGGCCCGGCACAGTTCCGGGACCAGGCGCTGGTTGATCAGCAGGACAAGGAAGTTGGGATCGCACAGCAGCGAATGATCGACACCCAGATCCTCCATGCGCGACGGCACCGTCAGGACGTTCGAGGCGTGCAGCGTCGTGATGGTCAGCTTGCCCGCCGTCACCAGGTCCTTGATGGAGTCCGCGGTCTCCCTGTCCTTGATCTCGCCGAGCACGTTTATGTTGGAGTCCCAACGGTTCAACCCTCCCCGCAGGTTCTCCCAGCCGCCGTGATCGGTGATGTCGGAGATGGCGATGTGCGTCACGTTCGGCAGTTCCCGTTCCACGGGTTCTTCCAGGGAAACGACCTTGAGTGACTCCGGAAGCGTCTCCAGAACGGCGCTCATGGAAGTGCTCTTGCCAGAACCGGTCGGCCCGGAGAAGACGATAACGCCGTACGGCCGGCCGAATGCCTCGCGCAACAGGTCGCGCTGCAACCGCGTATACCCGAGGTCCTCCAGGGGCCAGGCTTCCGCATCCGGGCGCCAGATCCGCACGAAGATGTCGACGCCCCGGATATCCGGCGCGGTGGCGAAGCGGGTCGCGACCGTCTGACCGCGCACCGGGAACTGCGCCGAGGCGTTGAGCGGCATGTAGGTATTGAACTGGAGCGCGCCGCGCTTCGCCTCGGCGTTGAAAAGGTAGTTGCCAATGGCGATAGTCTCTCGCGCCGAGATGCGGTCGTATTCGATCATCTGGCCGTTGACGCGAAAACGTATGCTGGCTTCGCTACCACGCATCTCGAAGTGGATGTCGGACGCGTCGCGGTTGACGGCAGCATCGAGGATCGACAGGAACAACCGCGACACGTCCGTTTCCGTGCGGTCGTCCTCGATCAGCATATCGTCGCCGATCTCTTCTTCGTCGAGCCGCCTGAGAGCGGCCCGCACCACCTCGGACATGGCGGGCCGCACCTGGAAGGGAATCCGTTTCAGTCCCATCAGCGCCCTGGCAGCTTCCACCTGGGGAGCGTCGGGATCGGCAGTGATGATGGAGCCGTCCTCCATGATGCAGAGCCTTCCGTCCGCGCTGTCCCGCAACCAGGCCTGCAGGGACATGGCCGGCTGCTGCGTGACCAGGTCCTCGCGCACAAGGATCGGCGTCACGCCCCAGGTCGCGGCGAGCCGCTGGATGCGATCCACCTCCAGCTCCACGACGGACTCGTCGACCATGTGGTCCGTCTCGCCGGCAGCGCTCGTTTCACCTGTCACGGGTGCCGCGCCATCCTCCCGTTCGGGCAAGATGTCCAGTGATCGGCGTTGATTCTCCGCGATGTCGCTCATTGCGAGGTCTGCGGGGTCCTTTCGACGGGGCTGTAGAGTCCCCGAATCGCTCTCTGCGCGCCGCACTGCAGGACAACGCTTCCGGAAAGGGTCTGCCCCACGCTGCAACGGCTGTTCCCGATCGTTTCACCGGCGCCAACGTCGTAGTACGCGCCGTCAAGGAAGACGGTGACCTGACCCGCCTGGTCGCCCTGGCCGAGCCAATGTACCCGGGCACTCTCGAGACAGGCGCAGGAGCCCCGCGGAGTTTCGGGTTGGCCCGGTGCGGTCGCCTGGACGATGCGTTCGTATTCTTCCGCCATTTCGGGCGAACTCTCGAGCAGTTCGCGAACATCACGGTCCACTTCCAACAGTCTTCGCAACTCGCCCAGCCGCTCGATTTTCCGCGCCACGTCAGCATCGTCGGAACCCTTCAGGTCCTCAAGTTCCCGACGCAGTTGTTCAAGTTCGATTTCACGCCGTAACTGGTTCGCTTCCAGTTGCGCCCTGATCTTGGCAGGCAACTCCGGCAGCACCGATTCGTCCACCTCCTCGGCGCGGACGCTCTCGCTCCCCGGCACGGGCAGCAGGAGCAGCGCCACGAGCCAGACAACCGCGCGCCAGGTGCGACCTGCCGTGAACGTGCATGTCCCGGTGATGGATGACCTCCTTGCCCCAAGCACCTCGAATAGCCCAGAAAGTAAGCGAGCGCGAGCATAACAGAACATGGTGGCGATACCATGTGAGGAATCCGTACCCGCTGCCCGGCCACCGTCCCGATGGACAATCCACCCGTCAACGCTCGCGAATCGGAGCGCCGCGCCATCCTTTTCGCGCTCGTCGCCGTCGCCCTCTGGTCGACGGTGGCGACCGGTTTCAAGCTCGGCCTGCGCGAACTCGCACCGGTGCAACTGCTGCTTCTCGGATGCCTGATCGCGCTCGCCTTCTTCGCTGCCGCGCGGCCGTTCGTCACGGCAACGCTGACGCTGCGCCAGCACTTCATCGCGGCGGCGCTGGGACTGCTGAATCCTTTCGCCTACTACCTCGTACTGTTCGAGGCCTACGACCGGTTGCCCGCGCAGATCGCGCAGCCGCTGAACTTCACCTGGGCCATCGCCCTGGCGCTGCTCGCGATACCCCTGCTCCGCCAACGCCTCTCGGCGCGTGGCTGGGCGGGCATCTGCGTCGGATACGCCGGCGTGGTCGTGCTGCTGACGCAGGGCGAGTTCGACGGCTTCGGCCGCTTCGATCCGGTCGGCACAGCGCTCGCGCTGTCGAGTTCCGTTATCTGGGCCATGTACTGGCTCCTGACCGTGCGGCTCGGCATTCACCCGGTACCGCTCATGCTGAACGGATTCGCCGTCGCCACCGCGGCCGTCGGCGCGATCTGCTGGATGACCGCCGGCCTGCCCGCCCTCAATCTCAGGGTCGTCGGCTACGGAGCCTGGGTCGGCCTGGTCGAGACGGGAGTCACGTTCCTGCTCTGGCACCGGGCGCTGGCGCTGACCGGCAACGCCGGCCGGCTCGGCCAGCTCATATTCCTGTCGCCCTTCCTGTCTCTGGTCCTGATCGCCAACGTCCTCGGAGAGGACATCCACGCAAGCGCTGTCGTCGCCCTTGCCATGATCGTTGGCGGCCTGGCGCTCTCCCGCCGATAGCGCCATGAAATCCGCCGGCCCTTCGGGCGCGCCGTGTTTCACCCCCGCCCAAGCCCACCTACCACCCTGCGCCTTGATCGGCACTGCGTGCCGTTCTACGGCGCAGCCTGCTAGTCCGTTTCGCTTGCCTGTCCCCGCGCACGGATAGATCATCCTGGTCCATTGCGTTGACACTCGGACCAGGGTGGAGGAAGCA
This sequence comes from Gammaproteobacteria bacterium, assembly GCA_026706665.1. GTDB lineage: Bacteria > Pseudomonadota > Gammaproteobacteria > Pseudomonadales > Azotimanducaceae > VXNE01. The sequence goes on from JAPOYI010000130.1 coordinate 22,753, forward strand.
ACCGATGAAGATCTCCGGGATCGATACATTCGTCGTCGACGCCGGGTGGCGACCGTGGACGTTTGTCGCCGTGCGCACCGACGCCGACATCACCGGCTACGGCGAGTGCTCCGACGGGCGGATGCCCCATAGCGTCGCAGCGGCTGCCAAGGAATTCGAAAAGATGCTCCTGGGCGAGGACCCGCGTCCGGTGGAGGCGCGATACTGGGACCTGTATCGCATGTCGCGGCAAAGTCCCGGCGGGATCGCCGCGAAGGCCATCGCGGGCATCGAACTCGCCTTGTGGGACATCAAGGCGAAGGCGCTCGGCGTACCGGTGTACGAACTGCTCGGGGGGCCCATCCGGCGTCGCCAGCGCGTCTACTGGTCTCACTGCGGAACGTCCCGTGCGCGCAACGCGGACATCATCGGCGTACCGCCGCTTCGGACCTGGGACGACATCAGCGCGTTGGGAAGGGAAGTGGCCGACCGCGGGTTCACGGCACTGAAGACGAACATCGTCTATCCGGGCGACCCGGCAAGAGTCTACTTTGGCGGTTTTGGCGGCGGCCAGGGCACCACCGACGGCACCATAGACAACGCTACGATAGACCACATCCGCACGCTGATCGGAACATTCAGGGATGCGGTCGGGCCGAACATCGATATCGCGCTCGACCTGAATTTCAACTTCCGCGTGGAAGCGGCGACACGCATCTGCAGGGCGCTTGAAGACCTGCGCATGATGTGGGTCGAGATAGACATGTACGAACCCGATGGCCTGCGGGAAATCCGAGATGCGACCAGCGTAACGGTCTGCTCCGGCGAGAACCTTTTCGGTCCTCGCGACTACCGGCGCTACTTCGAGGCCCGCTCCATGGACGTGTGCATGATCGACCTTCCCTGGAACGGTTTCGGCCCCGCGAAAAAGGTCGCCGACATGGCGGAGACGTTCGAGGTCAACTGCGCGCCGCACAACTACTACAGCCATCTGTCGACCCTTCACTCGATGCATCTCTGCGCCGTGATTCCGAACGTTCGCATCTGCGAGATCGACATCGACGACGTGCCGTGGAAGGACGACCTCATCACCGAGAAAATGGAATTCGATCACGGCGACGTGCTGATCCCCGACCGCCCGGGATGGGGAGCAGACCTGAACGAGGACGTCGCCCGCGCCCACGTCTGGGACAGGGGACGGCCACCGGGATACATGAACCGGATGGGCAACGCCCGCCCCAACGCATAGCATCCGCCACCCGGGAGGGACGATGATCATCCAACTGCGCCAGATCTGCCTGATCGCCCGCGAACTCGCGCCGGCGATAGACAATCTCACCCACGTTTTCGGCATCAGGTCGTGCTTCGTCGATCCCGGGGTGGGCCAATGGGGCATCGAGAACACGCTCATGCCGATCGGACGCAACTTCCTCGAGGTGGTGGCGCCCGTCGAAGACGGCACCGCCGGCGGACGATACCTCGACCGGCGGGGCGGCGACGGCGGTTACATGGTGATCACCCAGGGCGCCGAGAAGGCGACGCAGCTGGCAGCGCGCCAGCGTGCGCTCGATCGCGGCGTGCGCATCGCCATGGAGTCGCAGCGGGAGAACTGGAACATCTGCCAGCTGCATCCGCGCGACATGATCGCGTCGTTCCTGGAGATCGACTGGGACCGGCACGACGACTTCAACGGCAACTGGATGCCCGCCGGAGGAACCGGATGGGAGGACAAGGTTGCCCAGGACGTGACGGTGGACTACCTCGCCGTAGAACTGCAGGGTCCGGATCCGATCGCGATAGCGGAGCTCTGGGGCCATGTCACCGATCTGCCCGTGACCCGCGACGGCGCCGTGCCGAGTATCGCGCTCAACAACGTCACCCTGCGCTTCGTGGAGGCGACGGATGGGCGCGGGCCTGGTTTGGGCGGCATCGATCTCGCGGTACGGGATCGGGACAGGATTCTCGCCGCGGCAAAACAGCGCAACTGCTACGTGGCGGATGACCGGGTAGACGTCTGCGGCGTGCGCTGGACCCTCGTGGACGTGTGACCCGGGCTTGCCGTCACCTACCGCCCGCGAGCAGCCAGGACCTCCGCTCCCGCCCGGCGGCGGGCGCTCTCGCGCAAGTGCCGTTTGCGAATGCGGATCGATGCCGGGGTGACCTCGACGAGTTCGTCGTCGTCGATGAACTCGAGGGCCTGTTCCAGCGACAGTTCCATCGGCGCGGCCAGCAGGATGTTCTCGTCGCTTCCCGCGGCCCGGATATTGGTGAGTTTCTTCTCCCGCAGCGGATTGACCGTCAGGTCATTTGAACGCTGGTGGACACCCACGACCATGCCTTCGTACAGCTCGTCCCCGGGACGCACCAGCAGGCGCCCGCGCGCCTGCAGGTTGAAGAGCGCGTAGCCGACGGCCCTGCCGGTTTCCTTGGATATCAGCGCGCCCGCCTTGCGTCCCGTCTCCAGCCCGGGAACCACCGGACCGTAGCCGGCCGAGGAAAAGCTCATGATGCCCGTACCCGACGTGAGCGACGTGAATACCGCGCGAAAGCCCAGGAGCGCTCTCGTCGCCAGTTTGCTGACAAGCCGGATGCGGCCCGCGCCGTCGTGCTGCAGGTCGACCAGTTCGCCCTTGCGCTCGCCCAGGGCCTCCATCAGCCGCCCCTGGTGATCCGCTTCGATGTCGAAGGCCACGGTCTCGAACGGCTCGAGGCGCTCCCCGTCGACAGCGCGCATGATGACCGTCGGCCGTGAGACAGCGCATTCGTACCCCTCCCGGCGCATCGTCTCGAGCAATACCGAAAGATGAAGCTCGCCGCGGCCGGAAACCTTGAACTGGTCCAGGTCGTCGGTCTCCTCGACACGCAGCGCAACGTTGTGCGAGGCCTCCTGCAGCAGCCGGTCCCTGATCTGACGGCTCGTCAGGAACCTGCCTTCGCGACCGGCGAACGGACTCGTATTGACCCGGAACATCATGGTCAGGGTCGGTTCATCCACGGCCAGCGGCGGGAGTGGATCGATGGCATTGACGTCGCAGACGGTGTCGGACACCCCGATGTCGTCGATACCGGTAATGCAGACGATGTCACCGGCCGAGGCCGATGGCAGCTCGATCCGCGCGAGGCCCCGGTTCGCGTGTACCGATAGCACCCTGGCGCGGCGGGCGACCCCGTCCGCGTTCACCACCGCCACCGGCATGCGCGGCGTCACGGTGCCCCGCATCACGCGTCCGATGCCGACGACCCCCACGTAGGTCGAGTAGTCGAGCGTGCTGACCTGCATCTGGAGCGGTCCTTCGACATCGGTCTTCGGTGGGCGCGCGCACTCCACCACGAGATCGAGCAGCGGCGTCATGTCGTCCGCCATTCGCTCGGGATCCGGGCCCGCGATACCGCGCGTGGCCGACGTGAACGCCACCGGAAAGTCGAGTTGCGACTCGCTCGCGCCAAGTCGGTCGAACAGGTCGAAAACCTCGTCGACGACCCGATGCGGCGCCGCGCTGTCACGGTCGATCTTGTTGACCACCAGTATGGGGTCGAGACCCGCCGCGAACGCCTTGCTGGTGACGAAACGGGTCTGCGGCATCGGCCCCTCCACCGCATCGACGACCAGCAATACCGAGTCGACCATCGACATGATCCGCTCCACCTCGCCGCCGAAATCCGTATGCCCCGGCGTGTCGACGATGTTGATACGGCATCCGGCGTGCTCCACGGATGTCGTCTTCGAGAGGATCGTAATGCCGCGCTCCCGTTCCAGTTCGTTGCTGTCGAGCGCTCGCTCGGCGATTTCGACCCGAGAGGAAGGATTGGCCGTCTGTCGCAGCAGGCAGTCCACCAGCGTGGTCTTGCCGTGGTCGACATGGGCGATGATGGCGACGTTGCGGATTTCCATGGAGCGTCGGGGTCCGGGGCGGGGGCCGTGCGCAGCGCATTATGTCCGAATCAGCGCGGTTGCGTGGCCGACAGTTGCCCCTTCAGCGCCCCCAATTCAAGTTCCAGTGCGTCAACTCGGGCTTCCAGCACCGCCAGGCGGCTCGCTCGCGGCGCCGACGGCTCGACCCCGGGTCCATCCGCCGGCACCGATTCGATCTCCCCGGCGAACAGGTGCGCATATTGATGATCCCGACGGCCCGGCACTCGCGCCAATCGCGCGACGACCGGTCCGCCTTCGCGGCCCGGATCCAGCAACCCGAGCAGGGTGACGGTCACCGCCGCATTGTCGGCGAAGCCATGCAAACGACCACTCCGATTGCGCAGTTCCCCGGGCGTCTGCGGGCCACGCAACAGCAGCAAACATACGACGGCGTACTCGTCGCCAGTGAACTGGAAATCGCTGAACGGCGTGTTGCAGAGGCGTTGCCGATACTTCAATACGCCGGTCCTGAAATTCTCCTCGCTGACCACGAGGCTCTTGTCTTCCAGGTCGCGCGCGGTGCGCTGCACGGTGCCCCGGTCCAGCGTCATGACCGGGTCCCGGCTCGACTTCTGGTTGCAGGCCGCCATCAGGGCGTTCAGCGTCAGCGGGCATTGATCCGGCGTGACAACCGCCTTCTCCATCAGACAGCCGACGATGCGCGTCTCGTCAAGGGTGAGTTCCATATGCGTGTCCGGGGCGTCGGGTTAGGCGGTCACGAACCGTAGATGGCCTGTACCCGGCGGTCAACACGACAACGGGCAGTACCAAGCCGACCGTCGATAGAACTCGCCTGTTTTCACACCGGTGGCAGGGGTCTCAAAAGCTCCCGATCAATCAATCCTTGCAAATGGCTGGTCACGCTCGCCGCCAGTGCCCGATCCCGCAGGAAGATGCCCAGTTCAATGTTACGATCAAGGGCCGCGTCGGTCAGGTTGGCCGAAGTGACGAAGACCGCCTCGTTATCAGCGACGACGGCCTTGGCGTGAAGGACGGCGCCCGGGCCGTCGAGTTCGATTGATCTTGGATCGTAGTAGACACTCGGTCGCGTCGATCCGGGCCAGTCCACGCCCCAAAAGGCATCGGCGAAGCGGCGCACGAGACTGTCCGGCTTCGTACATCCGCCGACAAGCCTCGCAGGACGCCCGTCGCCGCGTCGCGCAGATCTTCGTCGCCACCGGCGAAACGCCCGAACGGATCTCGGGCTACTACGCGCTCAGCGCGGCAAGCTTCGAGAAAGACGACCTGCCGGCGGCGGTCGCCAGGCGCCTGCCCCATTATCCCGTGCCGGCGGCCGTCATCGGGCGGCTCGCCGTCGATCTTCGCAGCCAGGGCAGCGGGCTTGGCGAGGCGCTGCTGCTCGACGCGATCCGTCGAGTCGTTCGCGCGGGCGACACCATTGGCGTCTACGCCGTAGTGGTCGATGCCCTTCACGACCGCGCCCGTGCCTTCTACGAACGCTACGGCTTCACGCCCTTCCCTTCGGCGCCGTTGCGCCTGTTCCTCCCGCTTCGCACGTTCGAGCAACTCGGGCTGTAGCGCGACGCTGCCTTGCCGAAAGCTGTGGCGCGGCGGTCAACTCGCGAAGTCGCGCCTGCCGGTCGTCGCCGACACGAGTCTCGTCTCCGACCCTGATTGACTCCTTTCCTGCACCGGTAGATAGTCTCGGAGGAACGATTGGCGCGACCCTCGGGGGTTGCTTCCGATGGCTGAACAACCATACGCCTACCTCGTGTCGGACCAGACTCGAAAAGAGGTCTGGGACAAGGCCTATAGTACGGAGTATGCCGAACGGTATTACCAGTTGCTGGGGAGTGAATTCCTGCGGCGACACCGCCTTTGTCAGTACCTCCTGATCGGACTGGGCGGCGGAGCGGTCGTTCCCGCAGCGTTCGCCATGTTCTCTGGTCTGAGCGACCCCTGGATCGGTATCGCATTGGGCATTGTCGGGGTCTTGTTGGCCATCGTTTCGATCACCAATCTGGTCGGAGACTACGCCCGAAAGGCATCGGTGACGACATCTGTCGCGAGGACATGCGGGCGCGCGGGACGCGAGTACAGGGACTTGCTAAACGCGATAGACCTCAATCGGATCGAGGACCGCGAGGCGAGAACCCAACTGACGAGACTCGCAACACTGGTCGAAAACGAGACGTACTCCACGGAAGCGTTCGGGATCGACGTGGACAACAAGGACAACAACAGCATGAGGGCGGAACGTGAAACCCGTGCGCATATGGAGAGCCTCTATGCCTCGTGACATACGGGACAACCAACGACCGCCGCCCCCAAAACCACCACCGCCGCCGCCATCACGACCCGCACCGCCACCTCCGCCGACGAAGCCACCAAAGAGATAGCAGGCGGGCTCAGTCCGCGCCGTCATCAACGTCTCGGACCCCGCCCGACGTTCGACTGCCGCGCGCGTGTTTCGACCCAGCCAAACGCTCCTCTTCGGCTGCCCGGTCCGCGTTCAGTTCCAGGAGCCGCGCGAGGACTTCGTCGCGCAAGTCGCGGGGATGTCGCGCCAGCCGTACTCGAGTTGGCCAACAAGGACCTCACGCTTGAACTCGTGCCCGCAGCCGCGCCTCGATCCGAGTGTATAGCTGGGGCTGTACCGCAGCGCGGTCACCGAGCAACACGGCAAGCGCATAGGGTTCACGCCCTGTTGAGAGTAGTTCGCCCCAAGGCGGGTCATTGCGGGTGACGACGACGAACCAGGGCTTCTCGGCAACAGCCGCAGATGGTCGAGTGAATGACCATGTAGAAGCTTGCACAGTACCTTTCGATCTCAGCGTCTCCGAGGTCGTAAAGCGCGATCGCCCCCACAAACGTGCCGTGGCCATGATCGTCAGCCGCCGGAACACCGGCGAGGAAGCTCTGGGAGTCTCCAACCGCAGTCGCCAACAGCGGATGTCCCGCCACAATTCCAGTATCGAGCACCGCCACTGACGGCGCGTTCTCGGGAGGATTAGGCGCCGGATTAAGTCGCTGCACATCCGTGTAGATAAGGGTTGGCTCGAGGCCAACCTGAGGCGGTAGATCAACCGTGCGGGCATCACGGTACTGCAACAGTTCCTCGGCGAGACTGTGGAAGCAACGGACACGATAGAGCGTCAGGTAGGGCTTTCTGACCGCATCGACCACTTCACCGCCATGCTCTCCCACCCAAGTCTCGAACGCGGCACGGACCGCCTCGTTTCCCTGCGCGAGCGGCCAAAGTTCCACATCGAGAACAAACGGTTCGTTCTCCGGAGTGGCCATTGTGGGGCGTGGCCGACAGGAAGAGGCGGTGCTCGAATCGGGCCGAGAGATCGCGCACGGCCCGCGTGAATCTGGTTTCTATGCCGTAACGCCCGCCAGAAGACGGCGCGGCATGGTGTGCTTCGTCAAGGATCAGCATGCCGCCGGGAAGCAAAGGTCCCAACCACTCACGCATCGGATCAGCATAGGTCGGGTCGATCAGAAGGTTGTGAGAGACAAGGAAACGGCTGTGGGTGCGCCAGGGATTGACGCCGAACCCTCGCTCGCGGCGCATTCGCGACACATAGGCGCGATCGAGAATCTCGAAGATCAGCCCGAAGCGCTCCTCCAGTTCTCCCTTCCATTGTTCGAGCACTGATGGAGGCGCGGCAACCACAATGACCTTGGCCTTGCGACGCAGCAGCAGTTCGCGCGCGATCAAACCCGCCTCAATGGTTTTGCCGAGTCCGGTGTCGTCGGCGATGAACAGATTGACGCGGGGCAACCGCAGCGCCTTGCGCAGCGGTTCCATCTGGTAGGCGTCGATGGTGATGCCGGCGCGAAACGGCGCCTGGAACAGGCCCGGATCTGTCGCCGTCGAGCAGTTCCATCGCAACGTGTTGTAGAACGCGGCGAACCACCGTGGCGAATCGAAACCCTTGGCGGCGAGATCGTTCCACCCCTCGTCCTCCAGAATCCGGCGGTCGAGTTCGTAGTCCCAGAATACGGTCAGCGATTGCCCCTGCGCGTCGTCGTCGGCGCATGCGAGTTCGACCTGGGGTGACTCGCCGGGACCCGCCGCTACAACGTCCTCTACCAGCCAGCGACGTGAACGGACCTGGACGAGTTGTCCGATTTTCGGCGGGCGTTCTGGAAGACGCTCTGCAGGTGCGGCGACGTTCATGGATCGGCGAGGAGCATGACCAGGGCCACGGCGAGGACGAGGGCGCCGTAGAACAGGATGAGCGTAACGGACAGGGTTGCGCCAAGCCATGTTCGCGCCCGACCGGTTCGGAATGCACGAGAGTCCATCGAGAAGTCGATTGAGTCGAGGTTCAGGGATCGAACGTGGTCGTACAGCGCGCGGAACAGGCGTTCCTGCCAGAGAAAGTAACCGTCCAGTCCCCAGAAAACGATGACCACAGCGAACCCGATCAGAGCGAACTCGACTCGCCCTTCCCTCGCCAGGAGGACGAACAAGGCGGCGATCAGGACCACGCTCCACCCCTTTACGCGGAACGAGTCGGTGGCGAGGCGGTTGATGACGCCCTGGATGAACTCCAGGTGCTTGAGTTTCGCTTCCATCGGCACAGTTCCCCGAAAACCGACCGCTCCGTGTCGTCCCCCTGCATTCTCACTGCTTTTCTCGGCGAATGACACCCATGTACCATTTCGCCATTGATATCGCGGGGACGGGAGAGCCATGGCGACAGTGAACAGGGAAGCGGCGGCGAGGGCGGGACTCAACGCGGAGCGCCTGCAGCGCGTTGCCGACCACCTCGAACACGACCACGTCGAACCGCAGCACATCGCGGGCTGCCAGCTCGCCGTCGCGCGGCGCGGCGAGCTTGCCTGCTTCGCGTCATTCGGTCACATGGACCTCGAGCGCGGGCGGGCCATGGCCGACGACACCCTGTTCCGCATCCACTCCATGACGAAGCCGATCACTTCGGTGGCGCTGATGCAGCTCTGGGAACGGGGCATGTTTCAACTGAACGACCCCGTCCACAGCGTGATCCCCGCCTGGCGGGGGCAGGAGGTCTACGTCTCGGGAGACGACGAGAACATGATCACGCGTCCCGCCAGGCGTCCGATGACTTTCCGCCACATCCTCGGCCACACCGCCGGGCTTTCGTACGGCGGATCCGATCATCCGGTGGACAAGGCCTACCAGCGCGCCGGAGCCCGGCGTGGCCCCGGCGAGACATTGCAGAGTTTCGTCGACAAGCTTGCCGGCGTTCCCCTTTACTACGACCCGGGCGAGCGGTGGCACTATTCCTGCGCCACGGACGTCTGCGGCTACCTGGTGGAGGCATTGTCCGGCATGCCGCTGGATCGCTACTTCGAGGAGCACATCTTCGCACCCCTCGGCATGCCCGACACCAGCTTCAGCGTCCCGGAATCGAAGGCAGGCAGGCTGTCCGCAAGCTACCAGTGGCAACCCGGCGGCGCGCTGAAGGTCCTCGACGATCCTCAGACAAGCGCCTTGCGCACCCATCCCACGTTCTTCTCCGGCGGCGGCGGGCTGATAAGCGCTACCCACGACTACCTGCGCTTCTGCGAGATGTTGTGCCGGGGCGGGGAACTGGACGGCGCGCGCATCCTGGGTCCTCGCACACTTCGGCTGATGACCCGGAATCACCTGGCGAATGGCTGCGACATGACCGAAATTGCGGTGGGGAGGTTTGCCGAGACGCCTTACGCGGGCGTCGGCTTCGGCCTCGGTTTCGCCATGTCGCTGGACGTGGCCGGGACAGGCGGCCCCAGCGCCAGCGACTTCTACTGGGGCGGCGCCGCGTCCACCATCATGTGGGTGGATCCGGTCGAGCGGTTGTCCGTCGTGTTCATGACCCAGCTCATGCCCTACGGCGTCTTCAACTTCCGGGGAGAACTCAAGAACATGATCTACGCCGCGATCGAGGACTGACGCAGGCGCATTCGCTACAACATGGCCGAACCGCAGGGAGCAAGCATGGCAACCGAAATGGGAATCTTCGAGACGATCTACAACTGCCGCGCGATGCGGCGGCTCAAGCCGGACCCGGTGCCGGAGAACCTGCTGCTCAAGCTGATCGACGCCGCCAACCAGGCGCCGACCGGTTCCAACCAGCAAGGCGCTCGGTGGATCGTCGTCCGGGATGCCGAACAGCGATCAAGACTGGCCGCCCTGAACAAGACGGCCGCGACGCGGTATATCGGCGTGCGCAGGGAAGAAGAACCTCCGGACGAGAAAAGGGAGCGCCTGCTGGCCGCCGTGCGCTGGCAGGCCGAGCACATGCAGGACATTCCGGCGCTCGTCATCGCCTGCTACCGGTTTGGTGAGTCGGTCGTCGATAACCCCCAGGCCGGCGCCAGGGGCGGCGGCTCGATTTGGCCGGCGGTACAGAACCTGCTGCTGGCTGCCCGGGCGCTGGGACTGGGCGCGACGCCGACCACGCTGGGCCTGTCGGACCGCGCGGCGGTGCGCGAAGTGCTCCATCTACCGGACGACATGGCGCCTTTCTGCCTCATTCCGGTCGGCTATCCGTCCGGGAACTTCGGGCCGGTCACGCGTCTGCCCGCGGAAGAAACCATGTGCTGGGACCGCTGGGAGGAATAGCCGTCCCGACGCCAGCCCCCTGTCCGCGAGGCGGCGTCGATACGGACTCTTGCCGATAGAACACGTCGTTGACGAACGCTCCGGCGCGCCTTCTAGACGACGGATGGCGAATCTGACCATTGGCTGGCGAAATTCACCGACCTGCAACAGTCTCCCTTGACGATCTCCCTGCCGATGGCGCCCTGGGCGCCGCCGTTCAAACTCGGCCGGATAGCAGAAAACAGGACGGTGCGTCCCAAAGGGGGAGCTATGATGTTGCGGCTACCCCGTCACGCGTTTGCCGGCCGTGACGGCAATTCTGCGGAGATCCGATCCCATGCCACGTAACCGTATCGCGCAATATCGCGTCTCGCTCATCGCACTCTGTGCGCTTGCCCTGCCGGCCCTCGCGGGCGTGTCTTCCGATCGCCTGGCACGGGTTGATGAATTTCTCGACACCTGCGTCGACGAGCGGAAGATCCCGGGGGCGGTGCTGCAGATCACCCACGACGGTCGTACTGTCTACCACCGCGCCGCCGGGTTCCGGGACCGCGAGGCGAAAGCGCCCATGCGGCCCGACACCATTTTCCGCATCGCCTCCATGTCGAAGGCGGTGGTCAGCACAGCCGTCCTGATGCTGCAGGAACGCGGCGCGCTGCTCGTCACGCAGCCGGCGGGCGATTTTCTGCCCGAGTACGCCGCCACCCGCGTCGCGATCGCCGGAGACGATGGGCGCTACGAAGTCGTCGACGCCGCGCGCCCGATCACGATTCGGGACCTTCTGACCCACACCGCCGGGGTCGGGTACGGGGATGGGCCCGCCGCCGAGCAATGGCAGACCGCCGGCATCCAGCACTGGTACTTCGGACACCGCGACGAACCCATCCGCGAGACCGTCCGCCGGATCGGTGGACTGCCCATGGACGCGCATCCCGGAGAACGTTGGGTTTACGGCTACAACACCGACATTCTCGGGGCGATCGTCGAAGTCGCGAGCGGCACACCGCTCGACCGATACCTCGAGGCCGAGATCTTCGCCCCGCTCGGCATGACGGACACGTCGTTCTACCTGCCGCCGGCCAAGGCCGACCGCCTGGCCGTCGTGTATTCGCGCACACCGGAAGGCGACCTTGTGCTCCCGGACGCGAGTACGCCGTTCCACGGCCAGGGCCACTACATCGCCGGGCCGCGGCGAAGCTTCTCGGGGGGCGCCGGCCTGCTCTCCACCACCGCCGACTACACGCGATTCCTGGAGGCGATCCGGAACGGCGGGGGACCGATCCTCTCCCGCAAGTCCGTCGAACTGATGACCACCGACATCCTGGGCGACATCGCGAAGACCTTTCCCGGTGGCGGTTTCGGCCTGGGTTTCGGGACCGTCTCGAATCCCGGATCGCGGGGACTGCCCGGGACAGCGGGCGAGTACTATTGGGGCGGCGCCTACCACACCTCGTACTGGGTAGACCCCGTCGAGAAGCTGACCGTCGTCTACATGGCGCAGGTCATTCCCGCCCCCGGGTTGAACGACTTCGACAAGATCAGGGCACTGGTATACCAGGCGGTTGACTGATCCCGCGGAGTCGGGGGTGGTGCGCGGAACGCGTGATAGAGTCGGGGCGGCGTACGAGACGGTCCGGGTGAACCTGGCGACATCCCGTTCGTGACCGACCCCCGCAAGACCGGAGCCACTCATGTCCAACGTCATCGTCTTCATGTCCGACGAGCACAATCCGCGATACTCGTCACCGTACGGACACGAATTCGTCGACACCCCCAACATGCAGTGGCTTGCCGACCACGGCACACTGTTCGAGCAGGCCTACTGTCCGTCGCCACTCTGCGTACCGAGCCGCTCCGCCTTTCTGACGGGGAAGCGGGTCCACGCGGTCAAGGCCTACGGCAACAACCGCGGCAACACTCCGCCCGAAACCCATGGCCTCGGCGCCGTGCTCGGCGACGAGGGCGTCCATTCCGTATTCATCGGCAAGGTGCACGCCTACCGGCCGGTCGCCGAACTGGGATTCTCGGAGACCATCGAAACGCACGACCTTGGATGGGGCTTCGACAAGGCGACGCGCCGCCGCCCGCTGGCCGTCCGGCAAGACGCGGAAAGGCGTCTCGACAACTACGGGATTCACGAATGGCCGTGGAAAAACGACGTGGTCTACATGGATGCGGCGGTCGAATGGCTGCGGACCCGGGCACCCGAAGTGGATCGGCCCTGGGTCCTCTATGTCAACCTGGTGAAGCCGCACTTTCCCCATTTCTGCACCGACGAGCTCTGGGACAAGTACCGTGACCACGGCGACCTGCCGGCACACGGGCTCGAAGCCGCGACCGCGCAACACCCCTACGCGGCCGACCTGCGCAGGCACTTCGCCCTCGAGCGCGTCGAGGAACACCAGGTTCGCGGGCTACGCCGGGGCTACTACGCCTGCGTCAGTTTTGTCGACGGGCAACTCGGGCGGCTGCGGTCCGCGGTCACGGACGCGGGTCTCGCGAATACGACAAACCTCGTCTACACCTCCGACCACGGCGAGATGCTCGGCAAGTTCGGCCTGTGGTGGAAGTGCAACCTGCTCGAGGACGCCGCCCGAATCCCGATGATCGCCGCAGGTCCGGACTTCGAGGCGGGCGTTCGAGTGGCGACACCCGTCGACCTGCACGACCTGCAGGCAAGCGTGTTCTCGCTGACGGGCGCGCAGAAACCCGGGGGCTGGCTGGGCGTTCCCCTGGCCGCGTCGACCATTGGGAACGGAAACCGGTTCGTCTTCTCCGAATACCATGGACACGGTGCCCGAGCCAGTTCGTTCATGGTGCGCCGGGGCGACTGGAAGCTGATCCACAACGTGGAGGCGCCGCACCAGTTGTTCGACCTCGGCAACGACCCGGAGGAGCTCGAGAACCAATACGAGGCGGATCCGGCGAAGGCGGAGGAACTCTCGGCTTGCCTGGCGGGAATCTGTGATCCGGCCGCCGCGGATCGCGAAGCGGAAGCCTTGTGGGAGCGTCAGCGGCGCTCGCACGAGCAGGAGGCGGGCGCCGACGCGACCGATGGCCCGGCGCAAGCTTCCGCCTGATGCCCTGAAATCCGGCGGAGCCGAAGGCGCCGTGTTCTGCGCCGCCGAAGAGCCCAGCATGAAGTCCGCCAACCTGCCGCCGGGCCGGATTCCACCCCGCCCGCCTACGGAGCGGGACCGGGGAATCGTTCCCGCAGTATCCGCTTCAGGATCTTGCCGCTTGGATTCCGGGGCAGGTCATCGACGAACTCGACCTCCTTCGGCTGCTTGAAACGTGCCAGGCGCCCCTGGCAGAAGTCCATGACGTCGGCCTTCGTCAGCGCATCGTCGCGCTTGACGATCACGGCGCAGGGCGACTCGCCCCAGGTCTCGCTCGGCCGGCCGATGACGCCGGCCTCCAGAACGCCCGGATGCGCTTCCAGCACCTTTTCGATCTCGGCCGGATACACGTTTTCCCCGCCAGAGATGATCATGTCCTTGATGCGGTCCTCTATGTACACGAAGCCTTCCGCGTCCATCCGCGCGATGTCGCCGGTGTGCAGCCAGCCGTTGACGATGGTTTCGGCTGTCGCCTCCGGCTGGTTCCAGTACTCGCGCATGATGTGCTCGCCCCGCACGAGGACCTCTCCCGGCGTATCCGGCGGACACTCGCGCCCCGCTTTGTCCACGATCTTCACGTCCGTGTGGAAGAACGCCTTGCCGGTGGACCCGATCTTCTTCAACGCGTTCTCGGCGTCGATCAGACAGGCCGGCCCGCAGGTTTCTGTCAGGCCATAGACCTGGTGGATCTCGATGCCGATGTCGGCGTACGCCTGGATCAGCGACTCGGGCACCGGCGCGGCGCCCGACATGCACCAGCGCAGCGCCGAATGATCAAAACGCTCGCGACCGGGCACCTGGAGCATGAAATTCAGCATGGCCGGCACGGCGATACCGATCGACACGCGCTCGCTCTCGATCAGTTGCCATGCCCGGAGGGGATCGAAGCTCCGCATGACGACGCTGGTCACACCACGGTAAACGCCCAACGAAAGCGGTGTCAGCGCGCCGACGTGGAACATCGGCAGCGGCGAAAGAAAGCGGTCGGCTTCGCGGTAGTAGGTGGTGGCCGCGATGGTCAGGCAACCCCAGATGGAGGTGTGGTGCGTGTGTACGACGCCCTTCGGCAACCCCGTCGTGCCGGACGTGTACATGATGTACAGCATGTCGTGCCCGGAACCGCGGAGGGCCGGCTCGTCATCGGGCGCGGCATCCCTGAAGTCGCCGAAGTCCTCGGCGAAAGGCGCGACACCCTCGTCGTCGCCGACCACCTGCAGCCAGTGCGCGATGTCGGTCTTGCCTCTCCGGCCCTGCAGTTGCGCGACGTTGTCGAGAAACTCGGCGCTGAAGATCAACCGCGTGGAACCGCTGTCCGAGAGGATGAATTCGAGCTCGTCCGGTACCAGGCGCCAGTTGAGGGGCACCGCGACCGCGCCGATCTTCGCCAGGGCGAAGAACGACTCCAGGAATTCCGCGCAGTTCATGAGCAGCAGGGCGACGCGCTCGCCGGGATATACCCCGGCGGCGAGGAACGCGTTGGCCACGCGATTGCAACGCGCATTCATCTCCGCGAACGTCAGCCTGAGACCGAGATCGCTGTCCACGTACGCTTCCCGCCC
This sequence comes from Gammaproteobacteria bacterium, assembly GCA_026706665.1. GTDB lineage: Bacteria > Pseudomonadota > Gammaproteobacteria > Pseudomonadales > Azotimanducaceae > VXNE01. The sequence goes on from JAPOYI010000130.1 coordinate 37,864, forward strand.
GGGCGCGAGGAACGCGCGCCTGGTCATCCATTCACCGATGTTGTTCCGCATGGCCCGGTTTCCGGTAAGCCGAATTCGCGGGGATTGTCGCAAAAGCCCGCTCGGACGACAGCTTTCCCTGTGCAAGTGCCCTGCTCGTCCCTGCGAGTGTCGCCCGGAGGCGTCTTTTCCGTGCGAGTTGCACGTCTTCGTCCTGGACAAACACCGGACAGATCAATGGAAGTCTGTACATATTTGCCCGATTCTGTACAATCCGCGTCCCCACGTGCACTGGACACGGCATGACATCGGACCTGTACAGGATTGGTGCGGTCTCGAAGCTCACGGAAATCAGCGCCGAGCGGCTGCGTGCATGGGAACGCCGCTACGACCTTCAGCCAGCCCACCGGAGCGGCAAGACGCGCTTCTACGATTCGGGCCAGATCGAGCACCTGAAGAAGATCAAGGTGCTCCTCGACCGGGGCCAGGCGATCAGCCAACTCATCCGGCTGACGAGCGAAGAGCTCGACGCTCGGCTCGCCGTCAGGCCCGGACGCGGGGGCGCGGCACGCGCAGGACTTGTCGGCGCGAGCCTGATCCTGGCCGAACGCGACCAGGAGCAGAGCCGCCTGAACGTGCTCGGCCGGTGGGCAAGTCTCGAGACCTTCGAGGCCCATACGGACCTTGTTCCCGCCCTCGATGTGCTTATCGTGCAACTTCCGAGCCTAGATCCCAAACAGATAGAAAGACTTAGGAGCATCGTTCCCAATACTCGACTGGTCTGCGCGTGCAGGTACGGCCACGACCGGGACGCCGAAACCGCTGCCGGACTAGGGGTCTCCCTGCTCCGCTGGCCCACGCCCTGGCCCGATGTCGAATATGCCTGCCTGTCCAATGCCGCGGCGTCGGGTGGTGACGACCGCAGCGAGCTCCGCCGCTTCAGCGAGGATGAGTTGCTGCAGATCGCGATGTCGGAATCGCAGGTGGGATGCGGCTGCGCCCGGGGCCTCGTGGAACTCATCACCGAACTGGACGCGTTTTCGGTCCATGCCTCCCGATGTGCGGACGGTGACTCCAAACACCCCGGAGCAAGCGCCGCCGAACATGCGCGCATCCGGCTGGAGGAGGCGTTGGAGGTATTTGTCGAGCAACATCAAATTCTGCATCCTCGACCGTAAAAACTATACAAAAGTTGTACAAAAGGGGTTGACAAGAGCTTTTGTACTGTACACAATGCTCGACATCGTTAGTTTTTCGGCGTGCGTAGCAAACCTCTCACAGTCCTCCCCCAAGAGTGTCCTTCCCCAATTGAGGTTTGCTCTCGGCGGTTTCGAGATACCGGGATCGCCGACACGCCCTTTTTCTTCCGCCCCTTCATTGCCTCCGCCCGCGCGATGGTCAGCGCACGGCGCGTTCGGAATGGGTGTGCCGCTTGATGAACCAGCGAATCTCCTCCAGGAGACGCGTCGTTGCCGCCGATGCCTCGTAGGCGAAGCCGTGCCGCAATCCGGGATAGAAGAGATAGTGGACCATTCCGCCGGCTTCTTGGTACGCCCCCACGAGGTCGAGCGTCATGTCCCTCGGCACGTTGGCGTCTTCGCCCGGCTGGACGACCAGTAACGGCGGAGTGACTTGCGCTGCTCCCGCCCCGAGCCGCCGTTGCACGCTTGCATCGCGCATGTGCGCCTCGTCCCGGTAGTAGCGGAAATGCGCCTGGACGAGTTCGTCGCGCCCGGTCTCGATGGCGTGCCGGAGCCTCCTTTCCGGGTTGGAAACCGGCCACAGGGCGACGACGCAGCAGACGCCGGCGGAGAAACCGTCCCCGCCCGCGATAGCCGTCGACGTGCCGCGATAGTCGGGGAGGTCCGGCTGAATCGCCGTCAGCAGCGCCAGGTGGCCGCCTGAAGAACTTCCGATGAGCGCGATGTCGTCCGCATCGATGCCGAATCGCTCCGCGCGCGCCCGCACGTAGCGGATTCCGGCGGCGATGTCCCGCACCGCGCACGGGTGCTTGCCGTCCCGCCCATCCCGGAAGTCCAGGGAGAACACCGAGAAACCCGCGTCGGCAAGATCGCGGCAGACGACATGCGGCGAGTGGCGGTCATTGGACGTCCAGGCGCCGCCATGCACCATGACCACGGCCTTGCCCAGTCGTCGCGCATGGTCGCGGCTGACATGACGCTCGAGACGCAGTTCGATCGGATGCGCGCCATGCGGCTCGCACACCCGCGCATAGATGAAGGTCTCGGACCTGACGCCCGGGTCGCCGGCGGTTTCGTCAGGCGGCGACACTGGCCTCGGCTACCAGCGCAACCGTGTCGTCGGCCTTCGCCAGCCAGACAAACGCCCCGCGGCGATCAGGATCACCATCGACATCACCGGTCGCGACGCCACGAACGGTGATCGTGTCGCCGGGCCACACGGGATTGGTGAACTTGAGATCGATTCTCCCGCTCTCCCACCAGGCATCGCCGAAGTGATCTTCGAGAATGTTCGCGGCATAGGCCATGGTCATGCGCCCGCCAACGACAACGTCGCGGAATCCCAGCGTTCTCGAAGCCTGCCTGTCGGTGTGATAGTTCGCATTGCCATGGAAGAACTCGCCGCACATCTCGATCGTGATCGTTCGCGAGAGACCGCCGAACGCCTCGCCTTCAGGCACCGCGAACTTGCGGACGCCGGGCTTTTTCGACGGATCCCGAAATGCCACCTCGCCGCCTGCGGGCGCTTCGCGCAAGAAGCTCTGGTGATGGTGAGTACGAATCACCAACTCGCCGGCGGCGTCCCGGGCTTCCACCTCGTAGTGCACCACCGAACGGTCGCGATGAGGATAGATGTCGCGAATGCGACCACTCGTAACGTAGGTCCCCCCGGCAGTCATCTGCCCGAAGCACTCCCATCCCTGGCGCATCCACAGGTGACCGACATGATTGGCGAACGCGATCTCGTTGAAGTAGGCGCTCTCGGCATCGCTGGCAACCGAGGTGGGCACCCTGCCGTCCGCCCGCGGGTCGAGTGCCAGCCCGCCGTGAAAGTCGGACAACAACCGGTCGGTCACCGTGAACTCTCGCGCGCTGAGTCGCTTACCGACAAACGGCTCTGTCATTGTTCTCTCGCTACTTGTTCGACAGATCAAGTGTAGTCAACAGGCCGCGCACAAGCACCTGCAACCGACCCGGCGATGCAAACAGAAACCGGCCAACGGGCGGCTATCCGCCATCCACGTCGAAATGGACGATTTCCACGAAGTTGAATGACTCGAAGTTCCTGGCGCGATCCCGTGCAGTGATCTCGGCGATACCCCAAGTCCCCGGCATCGAACCCGGGGGAAGAATGATCACTCGCTCCAGCGCCTGCCACGCGGTCGGATTTCTGGAGGGATAGAGCCGGTGTCGGTCTTCGGGATACAACCAGTAGTGGTGCGTTCCGCCCTGCGGGTCCCGCAGGTGCATTCCCACCAGAGACAGCCCGGAGATGTTGTCCCGATGCCAAATCGTGACGGTTACCTTCGTCTCGCCGTTGGGTGCCTCCGGGTTCGTGGGCACGGCGTCGACGTGGATGCGATTGAGGTCAACATCCGGCGGTTCGGTGTCAGGGTTGGCCGTCACCAGATTGATCGTCGGGGACGCCTCGCCGTCTTCCCCGGTAAACCAGGCGCTCGCCCGGTTCCAGCCCACATCCTCCATCAGGATGCGCACGGTCGAATACGTCGACGACGGCATGTAGTCGGGCATCAGGAAGTCCACGTTGCATTCGTCGCTCGTGGACGTTGGGGGGTTGCCATACTCGAACAGGGAATAAGTGCCGGGAAGGGCATCGTTGATCGAGGCAGCGCATCCGTCGTGGTGGCCGCCTCTGCGTTTCATCAGGCCCGTGTCCTCGTCGACGTTCCAGTTGACCCGGATCACCTGTACGCGGTCGTCCTCCGCCCACACGAAGGAGCGCATGCGCAATGTCCCAGACACGTACTCAGGCGGCGTCACGTCCTCCAGGGGGTTGTCGACATGCATGTGCCAGCCAAAGTCGCTGGCGCGCTGATACCGCTCGTTGCGGGCCGCGTCTGTGAGCCTGATCTGGTTCGGGAACCAGGAACCCGCCTTGACGTACTTGGGCAACGCGTAGTTTCCGCGCAGTCGCGTACTTTGCTCGATGCGTTCGCCATATTCGTTGACCGGGTTCAGGAACATGTCGAAGTAGGTGCCGACTTCGCTCACGACCCGCGCCAAGCCCAATGTCGCGCCCTCTTTATCGCCGTCCAGCGCATGGAGTTCCAGGGTCACCGTCAGCGTCTTGTCCTCGTGTGAGCCTCCCTCCACTGTGATGTCGACGCTCCGGATCTTCCCCGGATAGATGTAGTCGGGGAAGAGGTTGTAGACCTCGAATGTAAGATCCTCCCGGATGCGGGCGATGTAGATGTCCCCTTGCATGATGCGGTCGCGCACGAATTCGTACTTGGCCATTGATCGTGACCGGAGGCCGTCCGGGTTGACGATGAAGTAGG